>JBBSVE010000067.1:0-16330 GCA_038233815.1 Rhodobacterales bacterium | reverse complement strand
TGGTGCGACGGAGGTTGATGGCATGAGGACGAGTCTGCCCGAAACCCACGAAAGGGCCGCTCGGGCCGTCCGAAAAGCACGAAAACAGCCGCCGGACGCCCATACCCTGGTGGTCGAGAAGATCAGGCGGCCATCTCGGCGCAGCCGAAGCCGTTGATCAGATGTTCCTAAAACTCTGACCATGGTTGTTTCACATGGTGGATCCATGCGATTGGAACCGTAGCATGACAAACACCTCACCCGCCCGCTGCCACACGACGAACGGATCCAGCTACAGCGCCTGGCTGAAAAATCACGGCTCCTTGCATGTCTGGCTGGACAAGGACATGACTTGGATTGCGCCGCATGACGGGGCCCCGGGCCGCCCTGCGGCGTTCTCGGATGCTGCGGTCCAGTTCGCCTGACGATCAAGGTCCTCTTCAAGCTGCCGCTGAGGCAGACGACAGGGATGGTGGCCAGCCTGCTGAAAATGGCGAACCTGATCTGGGCCGTGCGGGATTATTCGAACCTGTGCCGGCGGCAAATGACCCTGGTCGTTCAGATACCCCACCGGCATGCCGATGGCACCCTTGAACCTGCTGGTGGGCAGCACCGGCATCCAGTTCCTGGACGATGACGCCCTGTCGGGCGATTGCTCCACAATCCCCTGCGGGGTAACAAACTGCAGGCTCGCGAGCATGGCATTCAGGGTCGCCGCAATCCGCTGCCCGGCACCGGTTTGCTGGCAAATCGTGAGAAGGGGGCAAACGATGCATCTGGCCATCGACACGGCCACGTCAGACATCCGGGCGGTAGAGTTTGCCCCCCAAATCGCGACGGTGACAACCCCGTGCTGCCGGACCTGCTAAACCAGATCCCCGAGGGCGAGGAGATCGGCACCGTGACTGCGGACGGCGCCTACGACATCCGCAGGTGCCATACCGCCAGCCATTGCCCGGCAGTGCACTGTTACATGCACGAGAGGGATCGAGCACCAAGCCACTGCGATCACACCGATCCGCAGGAACGGGCGTTCAT
The DNA here is from genome assembly GCA_038233815.1 of Rhodobacterales bacterium. GTDB lineage: Bacteria > Pseudomonadota > Alphaproteobacteria > Rhodobacterales > Rhodobacteraceae > JBBSVE01. The sequence goes on along the minus strand of JBBSVE010000067.1, from coordinate 15,313 downwards.
GGACGGAAGACTGTCCGGCGGCTGTGGTCAGAAACGAAACCCTGCGTACCACACGCCACTAGGGCCGGGCGTTCTGGAAGCAGTGGACTGGCTACCATGCCCGAAGCCGGATCGAGGCCAGGCTGCCATGCCTCAAAGCGAACGGAGAGCGTATCGCCGCCAGTGACCCTGACCGCCAGACCGCCGAAATGCACATCCGCATTGCACTGACGAACCGCTTCTCGGCCCTCGGCAGCGCCGAGACCATTTGCGTGGGCTGGACCCAAAGGGAAGCGTCTTGGCCACCTTAAAATGCGCGTTGCACGACTGGCGCACGTTCATCGCGAAGGCCGCCGCCAGCATGGCCGTCTTCGCGTGCATCGAACGCTGGCATAACCCGAGCCGCCGTCATTGCCCGCTCGGCTGCAAATCCCCCATTACGTTCGAAACGACCACGCAGAGAGACGGCTACGCGCTGATACTGATTAACTGTCCACGGAAACGGGGGTACTTCATCTTCACCCGCAGAAACGCCACGCTCTGGAATCCGGTTCACGCGATCTCGCCCGATCGGGATAGGCCACGCTTACGGCAGCCATGGCTTTCGTGCTATGGTTCGGTGTCCGGACGATGAGGAGACCGCAATGATTCCCGCAACGGTTCCGATCAAGGACGCTCTGCGCGGTTTCCGGTTGGGGCTGCACCGGGGGCGCGATGCGATGGTGCCGCTCGGCGAAGGGATGCCGGGCCCGATGCGCAAGGCGCTCGGGCAGATCGTCAACCGTGCGGATGCGATCGGCGCGCGGCTCGAATCGGCGGGTTCCGCGCTCGTGCAGACGTTACTCGACCTGCAGCCCGGGGCCACGACGCTTCGTGGGCTCGCGGACGATCCGGAGGGTGCGGCGCGGTTTGCGCAGACCCTTTACCGGCATCTGAACTTGGCGCTCGCGCGGACCGGCGGCCCGTCGATGGCGATCAGCGAACTGATCGCGGCGCGCGATTTTGCCCGCGCGCTGGAGAAAATGACCGATCCTGCGGACGATGCCGGGCTGGCGGCGGCTCTCTTCCTGCAGCTCGACGCGGGGCTTCTTGATGTGACCCTGCCGTTTGCCGTCACGGCTTGTGAGACGGATCGTCCGTCGTCAAGGATCGCGGTCTTTGCCGTGCTCCTCTGGCTTCTGGCGGACAGGGACGGCGTTACGGATGAGGGCGATCTTTTCGGGGTCGCCTGCGATGCCGCATCCTCCCACGCCCGCAGGTCCCTCCGGCTCCCGCGGGAGAGGGCTGCACTGCGAGAGCTGTTCGCAACCTATGCCGCGCTGATCTGACATGCGGTAATGCCGATGAACCCCTTGGCAGCGATCGGTCCGGTGCCTCCCTGCGACGCCGGATTGCGCCTGCGCGCGTTCAAGGCCGCGTTTCATCGGATCGCACGGGATGTCGCGCGGGACCGTCAGGGCCGGGCGGTGATCGACGATGCTGCGCTGGCCTGCGCCTTTTTCGACTGGGCGGGACAGGCTTCGGGCCCGGACAGTCCGGGTCGACTCTTCCAGCGGCTCCTCCACCATGCGCCATTGACGATGGAGGCGGTGAACCCGGCGTGCGCGGTGTGGCCCGAGGGCGTGGTCTTGATACGGATGTGCTTTCTCGTCGGCGACGCGCGACCCGATCCCGTGGCGCTTGCCGATCCGGCGCTTTGGCGGGCGGCCCGGGACGCGATACTCACTGATTCTGGCTCCGTCTCCCGGATGCTGGCGCGGTTTGCCCGCCTTGACGGCCCGGCGGTGGGGCCGGAGCTTCATATCGTCCGCCCCCGCCCGGACCTCCGCTGGCCCCGGTGGGCGCGCGTCGGCGTGCTCTGGCTCGACGCTGTTACGGATGCGTCGGATCTGCGGACAGACTCGCTGGGACAGGTTCTCGCCGCCCACGGGGTTGGTTTGCCGCATGACGAGGTGCGCCGCCGCTTCGATGCCGGACAGCTTGGCGCGGCGATGACGCACGTCGCGCAAGTGACCGGGCAGGTCTGCGCCCGCAGTTTCGGTGAGGATTACCGCGCGATGCTGGCGGAGCGGCTGTCGGGCGGGTTGACCCCGGACCCCGGCGCCGAACGTCTGATTGCGCATCTGCGCGATCTCGGCGTCGCGATCAGGATCGTCGCACCGGGGTTTCCGGCTGTATGGTGCGACGCCCTGCCGGATGGCTGGCGTGCGCTGGCGGTCTCCGGCGAGGAAAATGACGACGCGGTTTCGCTGTTGGAAAAGCTGACGTCGAATTCGGGGGCGGAGCTGGCAATTCTGGCGCGAACGACGGTCGCCGAACGCCTCGGTGCGGCGGGGTGGAGCGTGATCCCCGTGTCCCGCGACGCGGATGGAGCGCCGTTCCAGACCTATCCGACGCTCATGGATCTGCGGTTGCCGTGAACGCGTCAGCGTAGCTGGACGGCAGCCGGCGCGTCGGATCAGAGGCGCTCCGCGAATCCGTCGTCCAGCGGGGTCTCTCCGAACCAGCACAGCCGGTTGATCGTGGCCATGCCGTCCGCCAGCCGGCTGTTCTCGTCCCCGGGCGTCGTGAGGTCCTGCCGCGCGCGTGGCAGGATCAGTTCGGTGACATCGCCGCGCTCGGACGTGACCTCGGCCCGGTCGGCCACCTTGTCGCGTCCGATCCGGGCCTGACGGACGGGCGCGGGAAGGCGGGAGGGCAGGTTGATCGACAGCCAGTGCCCGTCGATCCACCAGTCCGCCCGGCTCTGCCAGAGCGTGCCGATGAGGCCGGCCAGAAAGTCCGCATCTTCCCCCGGCCGATGCTCGGGCGTCTTCACGCGCGAGAGGCTGATCGCCGGAATGCCCCAGAAAGTCGCCTCCCGTGCGATGCCGAGGGTGCCGGAATAGGCGATGTCCTGCGCTACGTTGCGCCCGTCGTTGACGCCCGACAGCACGATATCGGGGCGTTGTTCATCGCGAAACACCCACGTCATCGCGGTGACGATGCAATCGGCCGGCGTGCCGGAGCAGGACCAGCGCCGCGCGCCACGCCGCTGCATGGTGAGGGTCCGTGCCATGGTCAGCGAATGGCCCGCCGCGGTGCGCTTGGCCGCAGGCGCCACCACCCACACGTCGTCGCTGAGCGCTGCGGCCGCACGCTCCAGCAAGGCCAGTCCGGGGGCGTCAATACCGTCGTCGTTGGACAGCAGGATCCTCACGCGTCGCTCCTTTCATACCGTTATCTCATCGCCCGTCCGGCGTCGCGGGTCGAGCCCCGGAAAGGCGCGCGCCATGGCAGTCAGGATCGCCGGCTCGCACGAATGGGCGAGAATGGGTGGGCGTCCCGATGCCGCCCACAGCGCCTCATTCTCAGGCAATGTCGGATGGGTGGGCATTCGCGACCAGTCCGCCGTGCCCTCCGCATACATGCGCTCTGCGGGCGAGCCGTGGGGCAGATGCCCGGTCAGCAGCACGGGAACGCCTTGCATGCGCGCGGCGACGAGGGCGGACCGGGACGGACCGGCGGCCCCCATCCCGTCATGGACGAGGAGCGGGCAATCGGGCAGCGCCGCACCCGGCGCCCAGTCCCGCGCGCTCTCGATCCGGTCGATGAGGCGCGGGACGATCCCGGCCCGGACACCGGCGGCCCCGATCTGCGCCCGGAGCGGCGCGCGCATGTCACTGGCGATGGCCAGCGGCCCGTCCAGGATCGCCAGCAGTTCGAGCGAGCGTCCCGACAGCGGTGTCGGCAGGACGCACCGGCCGGGATGCGCCGCGAGCCACGCCGCGATGTCCCGGGCGCGCGCGGCCATCGATTGGGCATCCGTCCCGTAGGAGCCGTCGAGGATCAGAATATCCGCCCGGGGCAGCGGCGTCATGGGAAAGACCGGACTGTCCGGCACGACATCGCCGCAATAGACGAGTGTCCTGCCTTGGCGATCCCCGACCGCGAACCAGACGCCGCCCGCGACATGCCCCGACTGTCCGGTGGATACATGAAGCTCGCCGACGCGGATCGTATCGCCGGGTGCGAACAGCCGAAAATCCATCGCCCCGGGCGGCCACTCCGCGAGATCCTTCGCGAGCGCATAGTCTGCGAGTGTCGCGCAGGTCTCCGCGCGGGTTTCGTGTGTCATGTAGACCGGGCCGCGAAATCCCAGCGATGCAAGATGGCAAAGCGCACCGACATGATCCTCATGCGCGTGCGTGATGAAAAGCGCGCCGATCTCCCGCGCGGGGCGAGCGAGGCGGGGGTGGTAATCCTCGCCCAGGGCCCCGACCATGATCCCGGCGTCGAGCATGATGAAATCATGGCCGTCCTCCACCGCGACGCTGGTCCGGCCCTTTTCGCCGAACCCTCCCTGCAGATGCAGCTGCATCACGCATCGCCCGGCGGGATGAGCCAGCCACCCGAGAAGGCCAGCCGGATCCTGTCGCCGGCACTGTGGGTCTGCGGATCGGGCCGGTCGAAATGCATCGTCGCGCCGTGGCCGTTGTCTGCTTCCACCTCGATCCGGGCCGTTCCGCCCTGATAGACGACGCGCCGCACCTTCGCATCGAATCCGGGTGCGCCGACCGCGGCCGGGACGATGTCCGGCCCCCGCACGCAGACCCTTGCCCCATCGCGGGGGCCATCGCCATCGCCGCACCGCACATTGACCTCGTGGCCGAGGACCGAGATCGGGCACTGACCCTCCGCCTCGGCGGCAAGGATCGTCGCTGGCAGCACCATGCCTTGGGAGATGAAGGACGCGACCATCCCGGTCGCGGGGCGGTGAAAGATCTCCTCCGGCGTGCCGATCTGCATGACGCGCCCGTGGTCCATCACCGTGATCCGGTCGGCCAGCGCCATCGCCTCGGCCTGATCGTGGGTGATGTAGAGGATGGTGGTGCCGGTCCGCCGGTGGAAGGCCGCGAACTCGTCCTCCATCGAGGCGCGCAGATGCACGTCGAGGTTGGCCAGCGGCTCGTCGAACAGCACCAGTTTCGGCTCCGCCACCAGACAGCGGGCGAGGGCCACGCGCTGGCGCTGACCGCCCGACAGGCTGGCGGGCGCGCGGTCGGCGAAACTCTCCATGTCGACGAGTGCCAAGGCCGCCGCGATGCGCCGCGCACGCTCGGGCCCGGCGACCTTTGCGACCTTCAGCGAATAGCCGATGTTGTCCGCCACCGTCATGTGCGGCCAGAGCGCATAGTTCTGGAACACGATCCCGATCCGCCGGTCGCTCGGCGGAACGTCCGTGTCCGGCGAGGACACGATCCGGCCGTCGATGGAGATCTCGCCCGAGGTCACGCCCTCGAACCCCGCGATCATGCGCAAGAGGGTGGTCTTGCCGCAGCCGGAGGGACCGAGGACGGCGAGAAACTCCCCCTCCTCCACGTCGATCGACACGTCCTTCAGCGCCGTGAAGGTGCCGAAGGTCTTGGTCAGGTTGCGGATCGTCAGTCCCGCCATGGCAATACTCCGTCCGGCAGGTGCCGTGCAAAAAGGTTCACGGACAGCATCAGCGCAAAGGTGATCGCCACGACGACTGCGGACAGGGCGGCGGCATATTTGGAATCGCCGCCCTGCTCGAACGCGAAGATGATGACGCCGATCGTCTCCGACCCCGAAGACCAGAGGAGCGCGGATACGGTCAGCTCGCTCAGCGCGGTCATGAAGATGAGAAGCCCCCCCGCCATCGCGGCCGGTGCGACCAGCGGCGCCACGATGGTGCGCAGACGGGTGAAGAGGCCGGCGCCCGCGATCTCCGCCGCCTCCTCCAGCGCGCGGTCGAGCTGGGCGTAGCTGTTGACGGTCGGGCGCACCGCCAGCACCAGAAACCGCGCGAGATAGGCGAATAGGATGATCCAGACGGTGTTGTAGATCTGGATGCCCGTCAGCGGAATGGGTTTGAGAAACATCAGGAGGGCTGCGATCGACAGCACCACGCCGGGCAGCGCATAGGGCAGTTCCACCGCGAAGTTCAGCCAGCGGATCCAGCCCGATTTCCCCCACGCCATGACATAGCCGAGCGGGATCGCCACGATCACCGCGAACACCGCCGCCGTCGTCGCCAGCATGAGGCTGTTGGCGAACGCCCGCCGCGCCGCCGCATAATCCCAGAGCACGAAGCGGTAGTTGTCGAGGGTCACAGTCTCCATGCTCAACCGGATGCCGTAGCCGTGGACCAGCGAGGTCAGGATCAGCCCAACCATCGGCAGCACGAGGATGACCACGATAAGACCCCACATCCCGGCGGTTGCAAGGATGCGCCAGCGGCCCAGTCGGTAGGGCTCGACTCCGAGCGAGGTGGTGGCGATGCGGAAATCGCGGCGCTTGGCAAAGCGGTCCTGCAGAACGATCCCCGCCATCGCGATGAGGCCGATGAGCACCGACAGATAGGCCACGTCCGACAGCACCGCCGGACCGCCGCCAGCCAGCCGCTGGAAGATCAGCGTCGGCAGGACGAGATAGTTGGCCGGGATGCCCAGAAACGCCGGGATACCGAAATTGCCGACGCAGGACACGAAAGCCAGCGCCGCCGCGCCGACAATGGAGGGCGTCATCAGAGGCAAGACGATGGTGAAGATCACCCGGAGCGGCCGCGCACCTGTCGCCTGCGCCGCCTCCACCAGCTCTCGCGGCAGCTTGCGGAGCCCAGCGCGCAGGATCAGGAATACCAGCGGTGCATACTGGATGCCCAGCAGCAGGACGATCCCGCCCGGCGAATAGAGCGGGTTCGGCGTGCCGATCGGGGGGGCTATCCCCAGCAGATGCAGGAGCGGGCTCGACGGCCCCGCGACCTGCAACCACGCCAGCGCCGTCACCTGCGGCGCGATCATCAGCGGTGTCACGAAACACAGGATCAGGATCTGCGTGCCGCGAATATCCGTCATCGTGACGAGGATGGCCACGAACGCGCCCAGCGTCACCGCGAGCGCCGTCCCCCCGACGCCCACGATCACCGAGTTGCGGGCCGCGACCCACGCCGTCGGATCGCCCAGACCCGCGCGGATCGCGGCCAGAGAGAACGCGCCCTTCGGCAGCACCACCTCCTGCAAAAGCCGGAGCATCGGGAGGAGCGAAAAGATCACGATGATCCCCAGCACCCCCGCCGTCAGGGCCAGTCGCTGGCCCTGACCCGATGCGCCGGCAGCCATCTGAAATCAGCCGCCGAACATGTCGGCGAACGTCTTCTTGTCGGCATCGACCGTCTTCACGACTGCGGGCACCGAAATGTCCATGACCTTGATCTTGGTGCCTTCGGGCAGCCAGTCGGGCCGCCCCACCGACGCCTTGGCGGGCAGGTAGCCCTGCTTCAATGCAAGTTTCTGTCCATCATCGGACAGGATGAAATCGACGAAATGTTTCGCGCCCTCGACGTTCTTCGCGGTTGCCATGATTGCCACCGGCTCCGTCACCGCGGGAACGCCCTCAGACGGAAAGACGAAAGCAATGGGAGAGCCGTCCTTTTCGGCGTTCATCGCCATGAAGTCGACGAGGATGCCGTAGGCTTTTTCGCCCGAGGCCACCGATTTCAGCACCGCACCGTTGCCGCGCACCGCCGTCAGACCGTTGGCGTTGAGCGCCTTGAAATAGTCCCAGCCCAGATCCTCCCGCTCCGCGAAGCCTGCGAGCAGGAACGCCGCAGCACCGGAATAGAGCGGACTCGGCATCACGACGAGGTTCTTGTAGTCGGCCCCGGTCAGGTCGGCCCAATGCTCCGGCTTCTTGGCCGCACCCGTGTTATAGGCAATTCCCGTGGTGATGAGCTTGGAGCCGAAGTAGTAATGATCCTTGTCGATCGCGTTGGGATCGAACCCGTCGGTCTTGGCCTCGGGATAGGCCATCAGGCGGTCGTCGGCCTTCAACCCCTCCATCGACACCGCGTCGGCGATCAGCAGCACATCGGGCTGCGGGCTCCCGGCGGAGAATTCGGCCGCGAGCTTGCCCAGAAGGTCGCTCGTGCCGGAACGGAACACCTCGACCTCGGTGCCGGGATATTTCTCGCCGAATGCGGCGACGGTCGCAGCCGCATCCTTTTCCGGCTGCGACGTATAGAGCACGAGCTTGTCGGCAAACGCGGCCGTTGCCATCCCCATCGCCAAGACGAATGCGCCGGCGATGGCCGGACTTTTCTTCAGGACCGTGTCGATCATCATGGTCTCCTTCCCTGCTGGTTGGACCGGGGCATGATTTGCCGTCCCGGTCCGATCAGTCTAGGCCATCTCCGTAACGGTTTGATAGAGCCATGAGCAATTGATTCGCGTCAAGCACAATTGTTCATATCGCCAGACTATTGTGCCGTCGCGTCCGATCCATCAGTGAACCGAACATCTTCCCTGCGAAAGTGTCCAGCATGTGCCCCACCCGACCCGCAGCGACGGACCCGGCCGCGCCGCCGCACGCCTCCTCCGATCTGGCGGTCAAGATCGCCTGGCTCTATCATGTGGAGCGGATGACGCAGGAAGCCGTCGCCCAGCACCTCAATCTCAGCCGGATAAAGGTCATGCGGTCGCTCGCCTCCAGCGTGGCGGAGCGGGTGATCGTCACCACGATCAACGCGAGATCCCTGTCGCAGATCGAAATGGAGCGGACGCTCGAGCGGCGCTGGGGTCTGACGAATGCGGTGGTCGTGCCGACCCCGGCCGACCCCGCGAACCTCGAACGGGCGATCGGCCATGCGGTGGCGGCCTATATCGAGGACCATGTGACGGGCTCCACGGTGCTGGCGATCGGGGGCGGGGCAACGCTCCACGCCAGTCTCGATTTCATGCGCGCGCGGGAACTGCCGGAAGCGGCGGTGATCGGGCTTGTCGGTGGCCTGCCCCATGCGCGCTGGATCAACCCGTCGATCGTAGCCAGCCGCGTGGCGCGCAGGCTCGGCGCGGAGAGTTATCAGATCACCGCCCCCGTGATGGTCGACGCGCCCGATCTTTGCGCCCGGCTCTGGGCGTTGCCGAGCCTGCGGGACGTGCGCGAGAGGGCGGCAGCGGCGGATCTCGCGATCCTCACGGTGGGGGAGATGTCGCCCGATGCCACGATCTTCCGGCACGGGATCGTGGCACCGGACCTGCTGCCCTCGCTGACGGAGGCGGGCGCGGTCGCAAACGTCCTGAGCTATTTCGTCGATGCGGGCGGCGCGCTGGTCGATCACGAGGTCAACCGCCGCATCATGGCCATTCCACCGGCGGAGGTGGCGCGGTTGCCCAACGTCGTGCTGGCTGCGGGCGGTCCTCAAAAGGTGGAGGCGATCCTCGCGGCGCTGAAATCCGTGAAGGCTCGCGTGCTTATATCCGACAGCGACACGGCGGCCCGGCTGCTGGAGGCCGACGACTGACCGGGTGGGCGGATCATCCGGTCCGAAGGCGCGTCCGCCGGATGAAGTCGAGCGTGGTGGCATAGTCCACCACCCCCGCCTGACTGCCGAGCCCCGTCGCGTTCTGCGCCGACGAGGCCTGCGCCAGTTCCACCGTGTCGCGCGCCGAGAGGCCCTTGAAGAGCCCGGTCGCCATCCCGCCATTGAAGCAGTCGCCGCACCCGCACGTGCAGGCCACATCGACCGCGAACGCGGGCGTGGAAAACTCCGTCCCGTCGCGGTGGCGGTAGAAGGCGCCCTCGGCCCCCAACGTCAGCACCACGCACCCCGCCCCCCGGTCGAGCAGGAAGGATGCAAGATCGTGATTGTCTGTCAGGCCCGAAAGGGCGCGCGCCTCTTCCTCGGACGGCATGAAATAGTCGGTATGGGGCAGCAGGCGCGCGACCTTCGGCAGGTCGTCCGCGGTGGAGGCGAAGACATCGAGCGTCGTGGTGATGCCACGCGCCTTGGCCTCGCGCAGGATCTCCTCGGTGCGGCCCTGATCCATGCGGCTCATCAGGCCGACGCCGCCGACATGCAGGATCGCGGTGTCGAGAAGGTCGTCGATCCGGTCGTCGCCGATGAAGAACCCGTCCGTCGCCCCGCGCTTGTGCAGCGCCGGGCGCTGGCCGTCGGGCCGCGTGGTCACGATGGAGGAGGAGGTCGTGAACCCCTCGCATCGGTCCATCAGGCTGGTGTCGATCCCGTGGCGGGCGAGCTTCATCAGCACCCAGTCGCCCATGTCGTCATGGCCCACGCCACCAACGGCCCGGCATGTCAGCCCGTGCTTGGCCGCGACGATCACCGCCGATCCCGCAGCCCCCGACACGGCCAGCGTGAACTCGTCGACGAAATATGTCCCTCCCCCCGGCGGAATATCCGTGACCGGGCGGCAGAGCGCGTCGAAGGTGATGAAGCCCATCGAGGTATAGTCGAAGCGCGGGCTCATGCGGCACCCCGGATGCGCTGCCCCTCCGGGTCGAAGAAATAGAGCCGGGCCGGGTCGAACCCGATGCCGATCGCGCTGTCGATTGCGGCGCGGAACTCGCGCGCGGCCTTCACCTCCAGCGTCCCGGCGCCCGACCTGACGGTCAGATACGTGAGGTCGCCGGTCGGCTCCACCCCGTAGACGGTGCCGCGCAGGGTGTCGCCGCCGACCGCGCAATCCTCGGGCCGGATACCGAGCGTGACCGGACCCGACAGCGCGTCGGGGCAGGCAACGTTGACGCCAGCGGCCCGGAACAGGCCCGCGTCGGCGGTGCCGTCGATCAGGTTCATCGGCGGGCTGCCGATGAAGCCCGCGACGAAGGTGTTGGCAGGGTCGGAATAGATCTCGTCCGGGGTGCCGATCTGCTGGATAGCACCCTTGTCCATGATGACGATGCGGTCGGCGAGCGTCAGCGCCTCGATCTGATCATGCGTCACATAGACGGTGGTGATCTTCAGCTGGCGCTGGAGGTGGCGGATCTGCACCCGCATCGACGCGCGCAGCTTCGCGTCGAGGTTGGACAGCGGCTCGTCCATCAGGAACACCTGCGGCGCGCGGACCACGGCGCGGGCCAGTGCCGCGCGTTGCCGCTGACCGCCCGACAGCGCGGCCGGCTTCCGGTCGAGATAGTCGCCGAGTTCCACCATGTCGGCGGCGCGCCGGATCAGCGCGTCCTGATCCCCCGCCGCGGTGCCGCGCATCCGGAGCGGAAAGCGGATGTTCTCGTAAACCGACATGTTGGGGTATAGCGCGTAGCCCTGAAATACCATCGCCACGTCACGATCGCGCGCATCGACATCGTTGACCACCTCGCCGCCGATGACGACCTCACCCTCGGTCGGCTCCTCCAGCCCCGCGATCATCCGCATCGTCGTGGTCTTGCCGCAGCCCGACGGGCCGAGGAGCACCAGAAACTCCTCATCCGCAATTTGTAGCGACATGTGCCGGACACCGGTGAAGGCACCGTATCGCTTGACGATGTTGCGAAGCTCGATCGAGGCCATCGGCTATCCTTTCACCGCGCCCATGGTCAGGCCGCGCGACAGATGTTTCTGGATCGCGATCACGAGGATCAGGATCGGGAGGAAGGCGATGAAGGAGACCAGCGCGATGGCGTTGTAGATGATCCCGTCCGACCCGCCGGTGAAATTCGCGAGCGCCACCGACATCGTGTAGGCGCGTTCCGTGGAGGCGATCAGCAGCGTGAAGAGGAACTCGTTGATGGCAAAGATCGTGGCGATCACGGCGGCGGTGATGATGCCGGGCAGGCAGGCCGGCACGATGATCTCCCGCAATATGGTCAGATCGCCGGCGCCGTCGGTGCGGGCGGCATCCTCCAGCTCCTTCGGGATATCGAGCATGTAGCTGCGGATGATCCAGGTGACGCGGATGAGGTTGATCGCCGCGTAGACCAGCATCAGCGCCCAGACCGTATCCAGCAGTCCCATGTCGCGGAACAGAAAGAAGATCGGCACTGCCACGATCGCCGGGGCCATCATTCGGGTGGAGAGGATGTAGAATCCGATATCCTCGCGCCCGCGAAACTCGTAACGCGAAAGCGCGAAAGCCGCGGGGATCGCCAGCACGAGGTCGATCAGCACCGACCCTGCGACGGCCACCACCGAATTGCGCAGGTATTTCGCAATCGGCCAGTCGCTGATCAGCAGATGCCACGCGTCGAGCGAGAAGGTCGGCCAGTAGATCGGCATCGGGGTCACGATTTCCGTCCGGGGGCGGAAGGCGATGGTCGCGAACCACAGGATCGGCAGCAGGCAGACCAGCGCCCACGCGCCAAGAATAGCGTAGCGCAGGATCAGGCTCTCGCCCCGGCGTTTGCGGCGTGCGGCCATCAGCTCTTGCCCGAGCGGAAGGCGCGCTTCACCACGGTCTGCGCGAGGATCACCGTCAGCGCCAGCATCAGCACCGACGCGGCCGAGGCATAGCCGAAGTTGAAGAGCCGGAACCCGGTGCGGTAGATGAAATAGCTCATCGTCTCGGTCGCGCCCCCGGGGGTGCCTTGGGTCATCACGTAAACGCTCGCGAACATGGTCGTGATGTCGATCCCGCGCAGGGTGACGGCGACGACGATGACCGGGCGCATCAGGGGCAGCGAGATGTTCCAGAAGATCGCGGGCCAGCTTGCGCCGTCGAGGCGGGCGGCCTCCTCGATCTCCTGATCCTGACCCTGAAGGGCGGCCACGAAGATGATGAAGAGGAACGGCGTCCATTGCCAGACGTCGGCCACGATCAGCATCATCCGGGCCAACGGGATCGAACTGAGCCAGTCCACATTGCCGTCCACGACCCCGACCCGCATCAGGAGGTCGGAGATCACCCGCCCGTCGTTGAAGGCGAGCTTCCAGATGAAGGCCACCGCCGAGGGCATGAACAGCATCGGGGCCAGAAAGACGATGCGCCATCCCCGCACCAGCGGATCGCGATAGGCGAAATAGGCCAACGCCAGCGCGATCACGGATTGGAGCGCCAGCGCAATGCCGCCGATCACCGCCGTGTTCCAGAGCGCCGCCCAGAACTCCCGGTCGGTCAGGATCTCGCGGTAATTGTCGAGCCCGGTCCATGTCCAGCCGGAGAACCTGACCACGTAGAGGCTTTGCCAGATCGCGAAGATGCCGGGATAGAGCGTGATCGCCAGCAGGTAGAGGACGGCGGGCGCCAGCAGCAGATAGGGGAACGCCCGGCGCATCGCGGGCGACCGCCTGCGCATGGTCGGAGGGGCGGCCTGCGCCCCTCCCGTCTTGGTCCCGGCCGCAGAGGTCACGCGCGGATCAGAATGGCAACGGCTTGCCCGCGCCGACATAGAGGCCGGCCTTGACGTCCTCGTATCTCACCGGCGGCTTGTCGCTGTAGAAGGCGTTCTTCTCCATGATCTTCTTCCAAGCCGCCTCGCCATTCTCCAGCGCCTCCTTGCCGGTGATCTGACCGGTGAGCGCGCGGTTGATCTCGTTGCCGAGCGTCTGCTCCATCTCGAACATGCCGGGCAGGCGGGGCGCGCACCAGGCGTGATCAAGGCTGGCGGACCAGACCCCCATCGGCTCGCTGACCTTGCGCAGCCGATCGTTGGACAGGACCGACCGGTAGCCCGGTGCCACGCCGTTCGCATTGGCCTCGTTCATCGCCATGATCGACGCGGTGGTGAGGAACGCGAGCATCAGGAACGCGCCTTCGGGGTTCTGCGAGGTCGCGGCCACGCAGGAGGTGGAACCCGCGATGTTGGGCGGCGCGAAGACCCCGCCCTCGATGCGCGGTTCGTAGATGGACAGAACGTCGCCCACGATCTTGCTCTGGTCCGGGCGCATCGACTGCGTGCCAGAATCCTGCCAGCTGATGTTCGTCGCCACCTGACCGCCGAGGAAGGCCGCGCGGTTTTCGCCCCAGCCCGCGCCTGCGACGCCTTCGATGGCGTTCTTCATCAGGGCCTGGATGATCTCCATCCCCTTCATGCCCGCGTCTGAGGTGAGCGTCGGGTTGAAGTTCTCGTCGAAGAGCTGCATTCCGGCCTGCGCTGCGACATGCTCCCATGTGTAGGTCGCCCAGAAGCCGCGCGCGCCCATCATCCCGATGCCCGCCACGCCGCCGCCGAGCTTGTTGGCTTCGGCGCTGACACGGATCAGCTCGTCATAGGTGGGCACGGATTTCGACACGTCGAGCTTGCCGCCGAGGATCTTCTCCACGATCGATTTGCGCAGGTGCACCATCTGGAAATCGCAGTCGAACGGGATGCCGACCATCTTGCCGCCGTAATAGCCGTAATTGATGCGGTAGGTGTCGTAGAAATCATCCAGCGGCAGCTTCCACTTCGCCGCATAGTCGTCGAGCGTGGCGAGGAAACCGGGGCCCGCGAAATCGCCAAGCCAGGGGGAGAAGAACTGGAGCGCGTCGAACGAGGCGTTGCCCGAGATGAACTCGGCCACGGCCTTGTCGTAGAAGCTGTCGTCGGGGATCGGCACCAGCTCGACCTTGATGCCGGAGAGCTGCTCGAACGGCTTCAGGCCGTCGGCGGCGGATTCCGCGTCGGCGGCACCGATGGCGAAGCGCACCGTCTTGCCCGCCTGTTCGGACCGGACCTTTTCCCAGTCGACGGTTCTGATCCAGTCCTTTGCCGGATCCCAGAGCGGCTCGTCGGTCATGCTGTAGAGTTTGCGGTAATCCTCCCGGACGTAGCCGTTGACAGAAATCCCGTCGAGAACGGTCTTGATGTCCGGCAGGTCTGACTGCGCGAATGCCGGCATCTTCAGCCCGGCAGCGCCGGTCGCGAGACCGAAGGCGGCGGTGCCCTTGACGAAGGCACGGCGGGATACTCCTGTCGCGAATGTCTTCATTGTGTTGTCCTCCCCAGAGACCGGGCGCCGCGCGGGGTGTCGGGCAAAAGCATCCCGCATCCCCACATCCTGTCGCGCGCCATCTGCACTTTCATCATGCAAAACCATGATGTGTGCGGAGAATTAACCTGTCAATCGAATGTTTGGCGAATGTTTGGCCTGATGACAGCCGGTGGCGGCCTGTACTCCTGATTGACAGCCGAACAAATGTTCAAATATATCCGGGGTCGGTTCACGCCCCGGAGGATGCCATGCCGACCAATGTCGAACTGACCGGACTGGCCCGCGATCTGGCCCGCCGCGCTGACAGCGGAACGCCGATCCGCATAGGCCTCGTCGGCGCGGGGGAGATGGGGACGGATATCGTCAGCCGCGTCGCCCACATGCAGGGCATCGAGATCGGGGCGATCAGCGAACTGAAGCCGGGGGCCGCACGCCGGTCGGTCGAGATCGCCTATGGCAATGCCGACCGCGCTGTGGAGGTGGGCACGGCGGACAAGGCGGACGCGGCGATGGAGGATGGCCGCATCGCCGTCACCGACGACGTTGAGGCGCTGCTCGGGTCCGGGCTGATCGACGTGGTGGTCGATGCGACCGGCATTCCGGCGGTCGGTGCGCAGATCGGTCTCGCCGCGATGGAGCGTGGCAAGCATCTGGTGATGATGAATGTGGAGGCCGATGTCA
>JBBSVE010000066.1:0-16386 GCA_038233815.1 Rhodobacterales bacterium | reverse complement strand
GGCGAATGCGGGGCGCTCTGTTCCACCATCCCCACCTCCGGCGTGATCCAGGTCGATTTCGATGCCGACGGCTGCACGGTGGAGGCTCTGGCGGACGGCGCGCGCTGCACCCCGCATTCGGTCTCGGCGCATATGCTCTACGAGAATTCGGACCCCCATATCCTCCATGAGCCCGGCGGCCATCTCGACGTGACGGGCGCGCATTATACGGCGCTCGATGAACGGCGCGTCCGCATTACAGGATCGGCATGGGTGCCCGGCGCCTACACGGTGAAGCTGGAGGGCGCGCGGATCGCGGGCTACCAGACGACGATCCTCGCCACATTGCGCGATGCCCGCTACGTCGCCGAGGTGGAGGTCTGGGCCGACCGGCTGCATGCACATCTCGTGGCGCTGGTGGTCGCGCGCACGGACCTCGACCCTGCGACCTTCAGCATCGACCTGCGGCTGATCGGCGTGAACGCGACGCTGGGCGCGCTGGAAAATCGCAATGGCGCCCCGGTGGAGATCGGCGTCCTGGGGATCATCACCGCAGAGTCTCAGGCGTTGGCGGCAGAGATCGGCAAGCTCGCCAACCCCTACGTCCTCCATTTCCCCCTGACGCGGGAGGAGGAGCTGCCGACCTTCGCCTTTCCCTATTCCCCCGCCCAGACCGACCGCGGCGCGCTCTACGAATTCGCGCTGCATCACGTGATGGCGCTGGACGATCCGATGACGTGCTTCCGCCTGTGCGTGGACGAATGTCCGGGATGACCGCGCTGGGGGACATCGCGGCAAAGGTCCGGTCCAAGAACGCAGGCCCGTTCTGGATCACCATCGACATCTTCTGCGGCTCGGCGGAGGCGTTCGACCGGGTCTGCGCAACACTTTCGACCGAGGCCGTGGCGTCGCTCTACGCCCAGCCGTCGCAACCGGTGAAGCGGTTCGACATCGCGAGCCTCAACGTGGTGAAGTTTTCCTTCCCGCGCCCGGTGGTGCAGGGCGCGCGTGACGACCGCGACATGCACGGCGCCGCCTGGGCCACGATACTGGCGGAGATGGACCTCCCCGACTGATCCCCGGCAAGGTGTCAGGACGCGGCATCGCGGTTCTGGCTCGTCTCCCCCGGCAGGCGCTGCGGGACGATGGGACCGTTCTCCGCGTCGCCGGCATGGAGCTTGTGCGCGAAATCGCCGTAGCGCCGGCTGCCCGGGGCTGCCGTCAGACCGTGGAGCACGATGCTTGCCATCACGGTCAGCGCGATGGTGGCCGCGATGTCGGCGATATGGGGAATGGCAAAACCCTCCATCACGATCAGGAGGTAGATCACCGAAGCCATCCCCCGCGCCCCATACCAGCCGATGAACGCGAGCGACGCCGGATGGAGCCGCATCCCGGTGAGGCACAGCGCCACCGGCCCCATCCGAAGCAGTGTAAGAGCGAGGGTCGCGAAAATCACATGCGGCCAACCGATATCGTGGAGGAACTCCGGCAAGATGACCGCGCCCACCATGAAGAACACGGTTGCGTTGAGAAGCTGGCCCATGGTGCCGCCGAATTCCTCCACCGCGTCGCGGGTATCGTCGGACCGGGTGGAGACGACGATGCCCGCCGCGAAGGCCGCAAGGAAGCCGTTGGCATGGAGCAGGTCCGCGGCCAGATAGGCGACGATCGGCAGCGCGAAGAGGGCGAGGCGGAAGAAATCGTCGCCCACCCAGCCGCGCCGGATCGGATGCGCGATGGCGCGCGCGGCGGCCAGCGCGATCAGGGCGCCGACAACCGGACCGCCCACGATCTGGAGGAGGACATAGACCGTCCAGTCGCCGCCGTCGGTCACCCCGCCGGGACCGGCGAGGGTCGCGGCGATCAGCAGGCACGGCAACCCCAGCCCGTCGTTCAGACCCGATTCCACGTTCAGCCCCTGCCGCACGAGTGCAGGCACGCGCTCCGACGTCATCACCGGCTCCCCCAGTGCCGCGTCCGTCGGGGCGAGGATGACCGCCAGCACCGCCGCCTGCCAGAAGCCGAACGCCGGAAACAGCCACCACGCGAGCAGCGTGCCCGCGACGATCGTCAGCGGCAAGCCGACCCCCAGAAGGCGGAGCGGGAGGGAATGATAGCGCCGCAAGCGCTTCACGTCGATCCGCACCGCATCGGTGAAAAGCGCCGTGACGAGCGTCAGCTCCGCCACCCGCTGCACGGTCGTGTCGCCAAGATCGAGATGCACGACACCCAAAACCAGCGGGCCGAACAGCAGTCCGATCCCCGCGAACATCATCGGGGCCGTGAACCGTCCCCCGCGCGCCACGTCGGACACGCAGGCGAACAGCAGGACGCTCAGGCCGATCGTGAGAATGTCGATATCGTCCATTCCAGCGTCCTGCCCCGTCCGATACGACCGTCCGCGCCATAGGGGCGCGCGCCGCCCCCGCTGTAAAGCGGCATCGCCGGTCTTGCCGATAGCGTTGGTCACGCCGCGCCGCACCGGCTAGGCTTCGGGCGAAGCTCCCGGTGTCCGGCGATGTGGAAAGGCCCCAGATGCAAAGACCGCCCCTCGTCATCTCGATCCAGAGCCAGGTCGTCTTCGGCCACGTCGGCAACTCGGCCGCAGTCTTTCCGATGCAGGCCGTGGGGCTCGAGGTGGCGGCGGTGCCGACGGTGCTCTTTTCCAACACGCCGCGCTATCCGACCCGGCGCGGCCGGGCGCTGCCGGGCGACCTCTTCGCCGACCTCCTCCTCGGCGTGCGAGAGCGGGGGCTGCCGGAACGCGCGGCCTTCGTCGTGACGGGCTACGTGGGCTCGGCCGAGGTGGCGGAGATGGTGGCCGATTTCATCGTCGGGGCGAAAGCGATCAATCCCGCGCTGGTCTACCTCTGCGATCCGGTGATCGGCGACTCCGGCCCGGGGCTCTATGTGCCCGAGGCGGTCGCGTCGGTGATGCGCGACCGCCTGTTGCCGATGGCCGACATCGCCACGCCGAACCAGTTCGAGCTGTCGTGGCTGAGCGGGCGCGACGGCCGCACGATGGCGGATATGGGCATGGCCCGGGACCGCCTTTCTCTCAAGGGCGACGCGCACCTGATCGTCACCGGCTGCACCCTCTCGGACACGCCGGAGGGGGAGATCGAGAGCCTGATCCTCGGCCCGCAGAGCGTCACCCGCCATGCCACGCAACGCCTGCCCTTCGCGCTGTCGGGCACCGGCGATCTTTTTTCGGGGCTGGTCGTCGCCGGGCTGGGCACCGGCATGACCCTCGCCGCGGCGGTGGAGAGCGCCCAGCACCTGACCGCCATCGCCATGCAGCGCGCCGAGGCCTTCGGCGCAAGCGAGGTCATGCTCAACGCGCCGGAGTTCCGGCACGCGCTCCTCGCTCGCTACCAGCCGACAGCGACCTGAGGTCCGGGCCGCCTTGCCCGATCTGGCGCAGAGAGGGGCCGGACCGTTCTACCAAGCGCGCCATTGCAATCTGTCGGTCCGTGAAAGGCCCGGAACCTGGCTCACCCGAACATCCGCCTCAGCTCTGCCTTTTGCACCTTGCCCATCGTGTTGCGCGGCAGCGCGTCCATCAAATGCACCGCGCGGATCTGCTTGTAACGGGCGAGCGCGGCCGATGATGCCTCCATGATCTGTGCGGTTGTCACCGTGGACCCCGCCTCGCGCACGACCGCGAGGACGACGCGCTCGCCCAGGTCGGGGTCGGGGACGCCGAAGGCCGCACTTTCGGCGACGCCGTCAATGGCATCGACCAACAACTCGATCTCGCGCGGGTAGATGTTGAACCCGCCGGAGATCACGACGTCCTTTGATCGCCCCACGATGGTGAGATAGCCTTCGGCATCGATCTCTCCCAGATCGCCGGTTCGGAACCAGCCGTCGGGGCGCATGTCCTCGGCCGTCTTTTCGGGCATGTTCCAGTAGCCGGCAAAGAGGTTCGGGCCGCGCATCTCCACCCCGCCAACCTGACCCGGTGACAGGATGGCGCCCTCGGGCCCGGTCACCCGGACCTCCACCCCCGGCAGCGGCAGGCCGACCGTGCCGGGCTTGCGCACGCCGTCATAGGGGTTGGAGGTGATCATCGTCGTCTCGGTCATCCCGTAGCGTTCGAGGATCGTGTGCCCGGTCCGCGCCTGCCATTTCAGATGCGTGTCCGTGAGCATCGGCGCGGAGCCGGAAACGAAGAGCCGCATCGGACCCGCCACCGCCCGCGTCAGCGCGGGTTCGGCCAGCAACCGCGTGTAGACCGTCGGCACACCCATCAGGCTCGTCGCGCGGGGGAAATCGGCCAGCACCGCCGCTGCGTCGAACTGGCGGTGCAGAAGCAGCGCGCCCCCCGCCACCAGCGTCACATTGACCGCGACAAACAGCCCGTGCGTGTGAAAGATCGGCAGCGCATGGATCAGCACGTCATGCTCGGTGAACGCCCAGAGGTCGCGGAGTGCCCGCGCGTTGGAGACGAGGTTCCCATGCGTCAGCATCGCGCCCTTGGAGCGCCCCGTGGTGCCGGAGGTATAGAGGAACGCCGCGATGTCGTCCGACCCCCGCGGCACCGCAGCCGCAATCGGCTCCGCCTGCCGCACCGCATCGGCAAAGCTTCCCCCGCCATCCGCGTCAAGGGTCAGCACCCGGTCCAAGCCCGCCGCCACGCCGGTCAGCGCGCCGCACCGCGCGGGATCGCAGATCAGCACCCTCGGCGTCGCGTCGGAGAGGAAGTAGCCCACCTCCGCCACGCTGTAACCGGTGTTGAGCGGCAGATGCACCGCCCCCGCCATCAGCGTGCCGAGATAGACCTGAAGGGCCGCCACCGACTTTTCCGCCAGCACCGCGACCCGGTCTCCGGGGGCGACGCCCATCGCAACCAGTGCGGCGGCGGCACGATCCGCACCCTCCCAAAACGCGCCGAGGGTCGTGACCGTCCCGCCCGCGTCGGTCGCGAACGGCGCATCCCCGCGCGCCTTCGAGGCCGCGCGCAGCGCGTGGATCAGGTGGTTGTCCGCTGCCATGGCATCGCCCTCCGCTTCGTGACGATTACGGGTGAGCGTCCGCCGCTTGTCCAGCCGAAACCTCCGCGCCGGGCGCGAGCGCCGCCTGCACGCGGGCTTTGATAGACGGCAGCACCTCCGCCTCGAACCACGGATGGGTCCGCAGCCAGCGGTTGTTGCGCGGCGAGGGATGGGGCAACGGCACGGGACCGTCCCCGTGACTTTGGCGCGCGAGGGATGCGACGCTGAGGTGGCGCGCATCCGGCAGATGCCAACCGATCGCGAACCGACCGAAAAGCAGCGTGAGCCGCAGATCCGGCAGTCCCGCCAGCAGCCGTGCCCGCCAGAGCGGCGCGCATTCCGCACGCGGTGCAATATCGCCGGCGCGCCCGGTGCCGGGATAGCAGAATCCCATCGGGATCAGCGCGAAGGATTCCGGGTCATAGAACGTATCCCGGTCGACGCCGAGCCAGTCCCGCAGCCGGTCGCCAGACGGGTCCTCGAACGGTCGCCCCGCCAGATGCGCCCGCCGACCCGGCGCCTGCCCCACGATCAGGACCCGCGCGCCGGGACCGGCCTGAAGGATCGGGCGCGGACCCATGGGGAGGTCCGCGCAGACCCGGCAGGCGCGGACCTCCTCCACCATCGACGTCACGCCCACGACAGGGATCAGTCGCCCTCGACCTGTGCTACATAATCGCCGTAGCCCTCGGCCTCCATCTGCGCCTTGGGCACGAAGCGGAGCGAGGCCGAGTTGATGCAGTAGCGCAGGCCGCCGCGATCCCTCGGGCCATCGGGAAAGACATGGCCCAGATGGCTGTCGCCGTGGGCGGAGCGGACCTCGACCCGTTCCATCCCGAGCGTGGCGTCGCGGATCTCGGTCACGTGATCGTGCACCAGGGGCTTGGTGAAGGACGGCCAGCCGCAGTGCGATTCGAATTTGTCCGCGGAGGCGAAGAGCGGCTCCCCCGACACGACATCGACATAGAGGCCCGCGTCCTTGGTGTGCAGATATTCCCCCGTGCCGGGCCGTTCGGTGCCTGAGTTCTGCGTGACACGGCGTTGTTCGGGGGTGAGGTTCGCGATCGCTTCGGCGGATTTGTTCCAGCCTGTTCCGGTCTGTGTCATCGTGTGTCTCCTTGATGTCCTGCAGGGCAAGATGGCGCGAGGTGCCCCCCATTTCCACCCCCGCACGCGGCGCCGTGATCGCCGCCGATTGTCATGGAGACGTTACACGACTGTAGCAGGACCGTCATGCGTGGCCTCTAGGGCTGGCGCCAAGGCCTGCGTTCGGGCCGGGACAGCGAACAGGATACCCAGATGACCCAGACGCTCCTCACCTCCGTCATGGCAATCGCAGCACTTTCGGGGTCCGCGGCCCTCGCCCGCGATACCGTGCAGATGGCGGGCTCCTCCACCGTGCTCCCCTACGCCACCATCGCGGCGGAGGCGTTCGGTGAGAATACCGACTTCCCGACCCCGGTGGTCGAATCGGGCGGCTCCTCCGCCGGTTTGAAGAAATTCTGCGAAGGCGTGGGCGAGAACACGATCGACATCGCCAACGCCTCGCGCCCGATCAAGGATACGGAGATCGCCGTCTGCAAGGCGAACGGCGTCACCGACATCAAGGAGGTCCGTATCGGCTACGACGGGATCGTGTTCGCCTCCGGGATCGCCGGACCGGCATTCGCCTTCACGCCGGAGGAGTGGTATCGCGCCCTCGCCGCCGAACTGGTGGTCGACGACAAGCTGGTGGCTAACCCCAACGCGACATGGGACCAGATCAACCCCGATCTGCCGAAGCAGCCGATCCTCGCCTTCGTGCCCGGCACCAAGCACGGCACGCGTGAGGTGTTCGAGGTCAAGGTGATCGAGCAGGGTTGCAAGGACGCGGGCGCCGAGGAGGCGCTGATGGCATTGAAGGGCGACGCGGCGGCCGCGACCAAGGCCTGCACGCAGCTCAGGACCGATGGCAAGTCGGTGGATATCGACGGCGACTATACCGAAACGCTGTCGCGCATCGCCTCCAACAAGGACGGGATCGGCGTCTTCGGCCTGTCGTTTTACGAGAATAACACCGCGAAGCTGCAGGTCGCCACGATGAACGGCGTGCTGCCCTCGACCGAGACCATCGCTTCGGGCGAATACCCCGTGTCGCGGCCGCTGTTCTTTTACGTGAAGGAGCAGCATATCGGCGTCATTCCCGGCCTTCAGGACTATGTCGCGTTCTTCGTCTCGGACGAGGTCGCGGGGCCGGACGGACCGCTCGCGGCCTACGGGCTCGTGTCCGACCCGGAGCTTGCCAAAACGCAGGCCGACGTCGCCGCGATGACGAAGTGACAACCAACGGGGCGGCGCGTCCGTGCCGCCCTTTCCAGCAAGGGACGGTTTCATGTCACCAGTGATGCTCCTCACGCTGATCGCGGGTCTGGCCCTTGCCGGATATGTCACGGCGAAGGCGCGGGCGCTGGGGCTTGCCGGGGGCGACGCCCGCAGGCTCGCCTCGCTGCCAGGGTTCTACGGCCAGAACGCGGCTCTCGCGGCGCTGATCCCCGCGCTGGTGGTGCTGGGGGCGGCCATGGCGCTGGACCGGATCGCCGCACGGTCCGAAGTCTTTGCGTGGTGGAGCGGTCTTGCCGACGACATCCCCGACCTCGCGTCGTGGATGGCGCTCGGCGCGGGGGCGCTGGGCCTCGGCTGGGCGCTGAGCCGCACGCGCGCTGACTACCGCGCGCGCGTGGCGTCGGAACGCTGGATCATGGTGCTGCTGATCGGATGCGCCTCGGTCGCGATCCTGACCACTCTCGCCATCGTGCTCTCCATGCTGTTCGAGACGGTCAGTTTCTTTCGCCAATATCCGTGGACGGAGTTCCTGTTCGGCACCGTCTGGTCGCCGGACTTTCGCGGCAACTCGGCGCTGGGCATCCTGCCGCTCCTCTGGGGCACGCTCTACATCTCGCTGATCGCACTGGTCTTTGCGGTGCCGGTGGGCCTCTTCGCCGCCATCTATCTGTCGGAATATGCCGGGCGCCGGATGCGCGGAATCGCCAAGCCCGCGATCGAGGTGCTGGCCGGGATCCCCACCATCGTCTACGGACTCTTCGCGCTCATCACCGTGGGGCCGCTGCTGCGCGACTGGCTGGCCCAGCCGCTGGGTCTGGGCACGTCGGGCTCTTCGGTGCTGACGGCGGGGCTGGTGATGGGGATCATGCTGATCCCGTTCGTGTCCTCGCTGTCGGACGACATCATCAACGCGGTGCCGCAATCGCTGCGCGACGGCAGCTACGCACTGGGTGCCACGCGGTCGGAGACGATCCGACAGGTGGTCCTGCCCGCCGCCCTTCCCGGCGTGGTGGGGGCGGTGCTGCTGGCCGCGTCGCGCGCCATCGGCGAGACGATGATCGTGGTGCTGGGGGCGGGTGCAGCGGCGGCTCAGATGCACGAGGGTCTGGGGCGTCTGGTGAATCCGCTGGAGGCGATGACCACCGTCACCGTCAAGATCGTGAGCCAGCTCACCGGCGACACGGATTTCGCGGCACCCGAAACGCTGGTGGCCTTCGCGCTGGGCCTCACGCTCTTCATCATCACGCTGGCGCTCAATGTGCTGGCGCTCATCATCGTGCGCAAATACCGGGAGCAATACGAATGACGCCCGCCCCACCGCGCAAGGGCTCATTGCTGGAACGGGATGCCCGCACCAGACGGCGCAACGCGTCGGAGGCGCGGTTCCAGGCTTGCGGTCTGGGCGCGATCGGGCTCGGGCTGGTGGCGCTCGTGATCCTGCTGGGCTCGATCCTCGGGAACGGCACTTCCGCCTTCAGGCAGACGCGCATCACGCTCGACGTGGCGCTGCCGGCGGCAAAGCTGGACCCAAAGGGCGCGCGGGATGTGGACCAGATGAAGAAGGTCACGACGCTGACATACGGCCCACTTCTGGCGCAGGCGTTGCGCGACCGGATCGCGCGGGACGGGATTGACGTGGCGGGGCTGAAGCCGAAGGATGTGGGCGACCTCATCTCCCGCGAGGCGGCGGCGCAACTGCGCGACCGGGTGTTGACCGATCCCGCACTGGTCGGGCAGACGGTGTCCGTGACGGTGCTCGCCTCGGGGCGGATCGACGGCTACTACAAAGGGCGCGTCAGCCCTGAAAGTGCGGCGCTCGACAGCAACATCAGCCCCGCGCAACTGCAGCTCGCCGATGCTCTGAAGGCGCAAGGCGACCTTTCGACCCCGTTCAACCCCGATTTCCTGACCGCCCCCGACGCCTCCGACCAGCGGCCCGAGGCGGCGGGGCTGGGAGTGGCGATACTCGGCTCGCTCTACATGATGATCGTAGTCCTCGTGCTGGCGCTGCCCATCGGCGTCGCGGCCTCGATCTGGCTGGAGGAGTTTGCCCCGAAGAACCGCTGGACCGACGTGATCGAGGTCAATATCGCGAACCTCGCCGCCGTGCCCTCCATCGTGTTCGGCATCCTCGGGCTTGCGATCTTCATCAACTTCGCGGGCCTGCGCGCCTCGGCCCCGATCGTTGGCGGGCTGGTCCTGACGCTGATGACGCTGCCCACGATCATCATCTCCACCCGTGCGGCGCTGAAGGCAGTGCCGCCCTCGATCCGCGATGCCGCCCTCGGGGTGGGGGCCTCGAAGATGCAGTCGGTATTTCACCATGTCCTGCCGCTGGCGGCACCGGGCATCCTCACTGGCACGATCATCGGGCTGGCGCAGGCGCTGGGGGAGACGGCGCCCTTGCTGCTTATCGGCATGGTCGCCTTCGTGCGTGAATATCCCGCCGCCTGGTCGCCCGAGAACGGGCTTTTCGGCGAGCCGTCGACCGCCCTTCCGGTGCAGATCTTCAACTGGACGCAGCGCGCGGACCCTGCGTTCTTTGAGCGGGCCTCGGGGGCGATCATTGTCCTTCTGGCCTTCCTTCTGGTGATGAACGGCGTGGCGATCTACCTTCGCCGCCGGTTCGAGAGGCGGTGGTGACATGAACGATCAGCGACGGGTGGAGCGGGACCTGCACACAGCGGAGACGAAGATCACAGCGCGGGGGGTGCAGGTCTTTTACGGCGACAATCACGCCATCAAGGACGTGACCGTCGATATCGCCGACAAGACCGTGACCGCCTTCATCGGCCCGTCGGGCTGCGGCAAGTCCACCTTCCTGCGCTGTATCAACCGGATGAACGACACGATCCCGATCTGCCGGGTGGAAGGCACGATCACACTCGACGGCGAGGATATCCGCGATCCGCGCGTCGATCCGGTGCAACTGCGCGCCAAGGTCGGCATGGTGTTCCAGAAGCCCAATCCGTTCCCGAAGTCGATCTACGACAACGTGGCCTACGGGCCGCGCATCCACGGGCTGACCCGCAACCGCGCGGAGCTGGACGAAGTGGTGGAGACATCGCTGAAGAAGGCGGCACTCTGGGCGGAAGTGAAGGACCGTCTGACCGCCCCCGGCACCGGGCTTTCGGGCGGCCAGCAACAGCGGCTCTGCATCGCGCGGGCCATCGCCACCTCGCCCGAGGTTCTGCTGATGGACGAGCCGTGCTCCGCGCTCGACCCCATCGCCACGGCGCAGGTGGAGGAGCTGATCGACGAGTTGCGCTCCCAGTTCTCGGTGGTGATCGTCACGCATTCGATGCAGCAGGCAGCGAGGGTCAGCCAGCGGACCGCGTTCTTCCATCTTGGCCATCTCGTCGAATATGGCGAAACGGACCGGATCTTCACCAACCCCACCGATCCCCGGACGGAGAGCTACATCTCCGGCCGGATCGGCTGACGGAGGCAAGCCCATGACGCCCAGCCATATCGCCAGCGCCTTCGACCGCGATCTCGAATCGATCCAGGCGCTGATCATGAAGATGGGCGGGCTGGTGGAGGCGGCCCTCCTCGACGCCGCCGAGGCGCTGGAAAAGCGCGATCTGGAGCTTGCCGAAAAGGTGCGCGACGGCGACCGTGCGATCGACGCACTGGAGGAGCGGATCAACACCGACGCCGCCCGCGTCATCGCCTTGCGCGCCCCGACCGCGACCGATTTGCGCACGGTGCTGAGCGTGATCCGCATCGCGGGCAATCTGGAACGCTGCGGCGACTACGCCAAGAACCTTGCCAAGCGCACCGGCGTTCTGGCCCACATGGCGGAGATTGGCGGCACCACCGGCGCGATCCGGCGGATGGCGCGCGCGGTGCAAATCCTGCTGAAGGACGCGCTCGACAGCTACATCCGGCGCGACGCGGATCTGGCGGCAGAGGTGCGGCTGCGCGACAACGAGATCGACCAGATGTATAACGCGCTCTTCCGCGAGGTGCTGACCCACATGATGGAGGACCCGAGGAACATCACCGCCTGCATGCACCTCCATTTCATCGCCAAGAACATCGAGCGGGTGGGCGACCATGCAACCGCCATCGCCGAACAGGTGATTTACCTTGTCACCGGATCGCTGCCCGACGAGGCGCGGCCGAAGTCGGACCTCACCTCCTCGCTTTCCGCCACGGGTCTCTGATGGCGGTGCCGGGCCAGCCGACCGTGCTGCTGGTGGAAGACGAGGGTGCGCAAGCCGCGGTGCTGGCCTATAACCTCGAGGCGGAGGGCTTTCGCGTGGTTCAGGCGCACGACGGCGAGGAGGCGATGCTGCTGGTGGCCGAGACGGTGCCCGATATCGTGGTGCTGGACTGGATGCTGCCCCGCGTCTCCGGGATCGAGGTTTGCCGGAGGCTCAAGACCGATCCCGACACGCGTGCCATCGGCATCCTGATGCTGTCGGCCCGCGCCGAGGAGGTGGACCGCGTCCGGGGACTGGAGACGGGGGCCGACGACTATGTGGTGAAGCCCTATTCGGTGGTCGAGCTGATGGCCCGCGTGCGCGCCCTGATGCGCCGGGCGCGACCTTCCGCTGCGGGCGTGGTGCTGTCATTCGGGGACGTGGCGCTCGACACCGAAACGCACCGGGCCACGCGCGCGGGCAAGATCCTGAAGCTCGGGCCGACCGAGTTCCGCCTGCTTGCCACCTTCATGGAAAAGCCGGGCCGCGTGTTCAGCCGGGAAACGCTTCTGGACCGGGTCTGGGGACGTGACATCTATGTCGATACGCGCACGGTGGACGTTCATATCGGACGGCTCCGCAAGGCGCTGGGCCAGCACGGCGGCGAGGATCTGCTGCGCACGGTCCGGGGGGCCGGCTACGCGCTGGGATAGGGCTGCGCGTCTACTTGACCCTGCCGGTCCAAGGCCCGACATCTGACATCCCGATGGACAGGAGCCTGATATGCCCGACCCGAATACCCACGCGCAGGCGTTCCTGATGGAGCGCCGCTCGATCCCGGCCAAGATGCTGGAGCGTCCGGCGCCGGTTGAGGCGGCACTGGCGCCGATCCTCGCCGCCGCGGCCCGCGTCCCCGACCACGGCAAGCTCGAACCCTGGCGGTTCGTCGTGATCGGCGGCGCCGCCCTGCCCCGCGTGGCGGCGGAGGCGCAGGCGCGGGGCGAGGCGCTGGCGCTCGACGCCGATCAGACCGCCAAGGCGCGCGGTCAGTTCGAGACGAGCCCCCTCGCCGTCGTGGTGGTGGCAAGCCCGAAGCCCGCGGAAAAGGTGCCCGCGATCGAGCAGACGCTGTCGGCTGGGGCGGTGTGCCTCGGCCTCGTCAATGCGGCAACGGCGGCGGGCTGGGGGGCCTGCTGGCTCACCGGATGGATCGCACATGACCGCATCTTCCGGGAGACGGTGCTGGGCCTTGCCACGCACGAATTCGTTGCGGGCATCGTCCATATCGGCACCCCGCGCCAGATCCCGCCGGAGCGGCCGCGCCCCGACGTGGCGGCGCTGACCACCCGGATCGACGCATGATCCTGTCGAGTTTCCTCGCCGCCCTGCGTCAGACGCCGGACCCGCGGTTCCGGCGCGTGCTGTTTCTGGGCATCGGGCTGTCGCTTGGGTTGCTGATTGCAATCTACGCGGCCTGCCTGTGGCTGATCGGCACCTTCGCGCCCGACAGCGTGACCCTGCCGATCATCGGTCCGGTGTCGGGTCTGGACACGATCCTCGGCCTCGGCTCGGCGATCCTGATGCTCGGGCTGTCGGTGTTCCTGATGATGCCGGTGGCGTCGGCCTTCACCTCGCTTTTTCTCGACGACGTGGCGCAGGCGGTGGAGGACCGGCACTTTCCCGCCCTGCCCGACCCGCGCACGCAGGGCTACCTCGATGCGGCGGTGGAGACGCTTAGCTTCTTCGGCCTCCTGATCGGGGTCAACATCGCGGCGCTGGTGCTCTATGCCTTCGCGGGCCCGTTCGTGCCGGTGGTGTTCTGGTCGGTGAACGGCTTCCTGCTCGGGCGCGAGTATTTTACGCTTGTGGCCGCGCGCCGGATGCCCCGCGAGGAGGCCAAGGCGATGCGAAGCCGTCATGCGATCACGATATGGATGGCGGGGACGCTGATGGCCGCACCCCTGTCGGTTCCGATCCTGAACCTCGCGATCCCGGTGCTGGGGGCCGCGACCTTCACCCATCTTTTCCACCGTCTGAGGGCGGCGGAACGGCGTTAGCGTTGCAGCGGCACCGCCGTATGCATCCAGTCGAGATCGCGGATCGTGAGTCCCGACCACGTCACGGTTCCACAGATGGCAAAGGTGATCACGACGGTGATCAACGTCGTCCAGCGCGCCTTGCGACCGACGACGAACCCCGAGGGCGCGCTTGCGGGCGTTCCCGGCTCTACCTTGCCAGCGTCACCCTGCGATTCATAGCGCCACGTCAGGACGCAGAGGAACACGATAAACCAGGTTGTGGCGAATACGACGAAGATCGACGTGATGGCCATCAGGCCTCCTCCAGTTCCACAAGACAGCCGTTGAAATCCTTGGGGTGCAGGAAAAGAACCGGCTTTCCGTGCGCACCAGGCCGAGGCTCTCCCAAGGCGCGCGCGCCGGTGGCCACCAACCGGTCGCGGGCGGCCACGATATCCTGCACCTCGTAGCAGAGATGGTGAATCCCGCCCGCCGGATTGCGGTCCAGAAAGGCTTGGATCGGGGACGCGTCACCCAAGGGATGCAGAAGCTCGATCCGGGTGTTGGGCAGGGTCACGAAGACGAGGCTGACCCCGTGCGACGGCTCGTGCTGCACCGGCCCCACCTCCGCGCCGAGCGTGTCCCGCCAGGTGGCGACTGCGGCCGCGAGGTCCGGGACCGCGATGGCGACATGGTTCAGACGACCGATCATCGAGCTTCCTTCCGGGGTCGTCTATGCGTCCGAAACCGGGTGCGGGCAAGGGACGCCGTGCCGCAGGGGGGCGGCGTAAACCCGATGTTAAGGCGAATCGGGTTGGGTCGAACCCGTGCCCCCTGCGCAAGGTGATCCGATGCCCGGTCCCAACCCCAGTCCGCTGCGCGTGCCGTCACCCTTCGGCGTCACGCTGCCGCTTGCCGGACTGACCATCCTCGCGGTAGAGGACAGCCGCTTCGCATCGGAGGCGCTGCGCCTTTTGTGCCTGCGGTCGGGGGCACGGCTGCAACGGACGGGCAGCCTCGCCGGCGCAGCGCGCCATTTCGCGGCCTACCGGCCCGACGTGGCGCTGATCGATCTGGGGCTGCCGGACGGCTCCGGGCTCGACCTCATCGCAGGGCTGGCGGGAGGACGGGCGGGCGTGGTGCTGGCAATGTCGGGCGATCCCGAAGGGCGCACGGCGGCGCTGGCGGCAGGCGCGGCGGAATTCTTTGAAAAGCCGATGCAGGGGCTGGCGGGCTTCGTGGACAGCATCCTCGTCCATCTCGCGCGCCCGGCGGCCCATGCGTCCGTCACCATGGGCGTGATCGCGCCGGATCGACAGGCGCTGCGCGACGATCTGAGCCATGCCGCAGGTCTGGCCCTCGACGGATCGCCCGCGCCCTATGTGTCGGCCTTCGTGCAATCCATCGCGCGCACCAGTGGCGATTCCGCGCTTGAGATGTTGGCCCGCTCCACGCCTGCCATGGGCGCGCCCGGCATGACACGTCTGCACCGGGCGCTGAGCGATCGGATCGACCGCATGCCGCACGCCTTTTCCGCCAACCCGGCACCGGTCTGACGCGGAATTAGCCTTTTGCCGCAGGCTCGCCACCGCCGCCCGCAAGGCGCGTGAGGTCGGACAGGCGTTCCACCTGCTGCCCGTCCAGGCCGAAATTCTCAGCCGACAGCCAGATCCGGTACGCCTCCCGCAAGGCAGGCCATTCGCCGTCGACGATAGAGAACCAAGCCGTGTCGCGGTTGCGGCCCTTGACCACGGCGGCCTGCCGGAACAGCCCCTCGTAGGTGAAGCCGAGCCTGCGCGCCGACCGCCGCGACGCCATGTTGAGCGCGTCGCATTTCCACTCGAAGCGCCGGTAGCCCGCCCCGAAGGCCCAGTCGATCATCAGGAATAGCGCCTCCGTCGTCGCAACCGTGCGCTGAAGCTCGGGGGCGATGCAGATATGCCCGGCCTCGATGCTGCCGTTCGCGACATCGACGCGGAGGTAGGCCGCGATGCCGCCGCATTGCCCGCTGTCCCGCGCGCGGAGCACGAGAAACAGCGGATCGGCGCCGCCCGCCCTCTCCCGCGCCCAGCGGTGATAGGCAGCGGAGGAGGTGAACGGACCGTAGCCCATGTAATCCCAAAGCGATTCATGCCCGCCAAAGGCGCGGTGCAGATCGACCGCATGGCTGTCGGGGTCCAGCGGTTCGAGCCGCACATAGGCCCCCTCCATCGGCGCGGCCTGCGGCGGCTCGACCGGCGCCCATCCGGGAACCTCGGGGCCCAGAGGCCGCTTGTCCGACATCGCCTGCACCCTCTCGGTTTGAATCCGCGCCATATTGACGGCGGCGCGGCAATGCACAAGCCGTTTGCGCGGTCAGTCCCGGGGCAGCGTGCGGAGCCGGAGGTCGCGCAGCTGCTCCCCCGTAGGCTCGGACGGCGCGCCCATCAGCATGTCCTCAGCGCGCTGGTTCATCGGGAACATGATGACCTCGCGGATGTTCGGCTCATCCGCCAGAAGCATCACGATCCGGTCGATGCCCGCCGCGCAGCCGCCGTGCGGAGGGGCGCCGTAGCGGAACGCCTTGACCATGCCGCCGAAGCGTTTCTCCACTTCGGAGGCCGGATAGCCCGCGATCCCGAACGCCTTGAACATGATCTCCGGCTTGTGGTTGCGGATCCCGCCGGAGACCAGCTCATAGCCGTTGCAGGCGAGGTCATACTGGTAGGCATGGACCTTGAGCGGATCGCCCTCCAGCGCCTCCAGCCCCCCCTGAGGCATCGAGAACGGGTTGTGGCTGAAGTCGATCTTGCCCTCGTCGGTGCGCTCATACATCGGGAAATCGACGATCCACGCGAATTTGAAGCTGCCCTCCTCGGTCAGCTTCAGCTCCCGCCCGATCTCATTCCTCGCCCGCCCCGCGACCGCCTCGAAGTCGTC
>JBBSVE010000065.1:0-16461 GCA_038233815.1 Rhodobacterales bacterium | reverse complement strand
CGGGCTGTGGGAGTTTCCCGGCGGCAAGGTCGAGGAGGGGGAGACGCCCGAGGCCGCCCTGATCCGCGAGCTGCGCGAAGAACTGGGCATCGACACGTTCGCCTCCTGCCTCGCGCCCCTGACATTCGCGAGCCACGCCTACCCGGATTTCCACCTTCTGATGCCGCTGTTTGCGTGCCGCAAATGGCAGGGGATCGTTGCGCCGCAGGAGGGTCAGCGCCTCGCGTGGGTCCGGCCGCGGGATCTGCGCGACTATCCAATGCCGCCGGCCGACCTGCCGCTGGTGCCGATCCTGCGCGATTGGCTGTGACACGCTGATCGGCAGGGACGCCACGCCCTCCACCCCGGCGTTACAAAAATGTCCTGATTTGACGGATTTAAGACATATTCGTGCGGCCCGCCTTAATTTAGAACTATTTTTTAACCTTTTGGTTGCTAGCATGAAGAGGATCAGAGGGGGTATCATCATGCTGAGAACGATTTCACTGGGAAGCTGCGTGTCGGTTCAGGGGCTTCAGGTCGGACAGATGTCTGACGGCAAGATCCTTGTGCGGGTCGACGCACAGACCTTCATCGGGATGCCCGTCGCCTCGGTCCGCGTGCCTGCCACCGTGCACGCGGCCTGAAGACCCGCTCCCGCCGGGGCGAAAGCGCACCCGGCGGGACGGAGCTTTGCGATTGACACGACGCAGGCGGTAATCGCCCCGTCGCCGCGCGGGTCAGATCCGCAGCCACGCGGTCACTGACCCACATCGGCTTTGGATCAGCGATGATCCCATGGCCCGACCGATCCCCCCGTCAGGCACGGGGGCGCGATCCGTCGGCCAACCCAAGCGTTACCCCACCCCCGACAAACCGGGGCCACAGTTTCGCACCTATTTCACTGCCATATCCCTCTGCGTCCAGGTGAACCTGCAAACTCCCGACCGGAGTGCCGCGTAGGTCCGGCTGTGCGGTAAACGGAGAGGACCGGAACGGGCCCCCAGGCAGGGTCCGTCCGGGGACAGGGCCAACGGGCGGTAAAAATGCCTCCCGCAGGCATGTCAGCTCTTCAGATTTTATGAGTGTCAGGCCGCAGTTGCGGCAGAACGGTAGTATTGTGAAAGCGTATCTGGCAGTTTTGCTGATCGGTGCGACGCAGGCGGCTGCCGCACCGGTGACACCCGATCCCGCCCCGCTCGTCGATATCGTTATTTACGGATGCACCCCAGCCGGTATCGCCGCCGCGGTCGAGGCCCGGCGGGAAGAGCGGAGCGTGACGCTGATCTGCCGCGATGCCCATGTCGGCGGCATGACCGCGAATGGTCTGGGCTTCGCCGATACCGGCCGTCACGGGGCGATCGGCGGACTGGCGAAGGCCTTCTACCGCGACGTGCGGACCTACTATGCCGAACGGGGCATTTCCCCCCTCAAGGGCCAGGGACAAGCGCGGTCGGACGATCCCGACGCGATGTATGTGTTCGAGCCGCATGTCGCCGAGGCGATCTTCGAGACGTGGCTGGCTGATGCGGGCGTGGCGCCGGTCCGGTCGGCCCCGTTGATGCGGACCGGGTCCGGGGTCACGAAGCGCGGCGCCCACATCACGTCGATCGAGGTCGCGGACGGCCGGGTCTTCCGGGGCCGCACTTTCATCGACGCCTCCTACGAGGGCGACCTGATGGCGGAGGCGGGCGTCAGCTTCACCACCGGGCGGGAGCCCAACGCGCGCTACGGCGAGACCGGCAACGGCGTCCAGAACGCGGCCTCCGTCCAGCACCAGTTCGACCTGCCTGTGGATCCCTACCGGACCCCCGGCGATCCCGCGAGCGGCCTCCTGCCCCGGATTGAGCCCGGTCCCGCCGAAATCGACGGCACCGGGGATGACCGGATCCAAGCCTATACCTTCCGTCTCTGCATGACCAAGGTCGCGGCGAACCGCGCGCCCCTGCCCCGGCCCAAGGGCTACGATCCGCTGCAATATGAACTGCTCGGGCGCTATCTCGACGCGGGCTGGCGCGAGTCCTTCGCCAAATACGATCCGATTCCGAACGGAAAGACCGACACCAACAACTT
Organism: Rhodobacterales bacterium; assembly: GCA_038233815.1. Lineage (GTDB taxonomy): Bacteria > Pseudomonadota > Alphaproteobacteria > Rhodobacterales > Rhodobacteraceae > JBBSVE01. The sequence goes on along the minus strand of JBBSVE010000065.1, from coordinate 14,409 downwards.
TGGTGCCTTCTCGATGGACAATATCGGCATGAACTACGGCTATCCCACCGGCACCGACGCGGAGCGGGCGGCGATCGTGGCAGAACATCAAAACTACCAGCAGGGCCTGTTGTGGTTCATGCAGAACGACACCCGCGCGCCCGCCGACGTTCGCGCGGCGATGAGGCCGTGGGGGCTCTGTAAGGACGAGTTCGCCGACAACGGCCACTGGCCGCGGGAGCTGTATATCCGCGAGGCCCGGCGCATGGTGTCCGACGTCGTGATGTCCGAACGGCATCTGCGTGGACGGCTGCCCCTCTCAAAGGCCATCGGGATGGGCTCCTACGCCATGGATTCGCACAACGTGCGCCGGTTCGTCGATGCGTCGGGCCATGCCCGCAACGAGGGCGACGTGCAGGTCCGGCTGGGCCGCGACTACATCATCGGCTACGGCTCCGTGGTGCCCAGACGGTCGGAGGCGGACAACCTCTTCGTGCCGGTCGCCCTCTCCGCCTCCCACATCGCTTATGGCTCGATCCGGATGGAGCCGGTGTTCATGATCCTCGGCCAATCCGTGGCCACTGCCGCCGGACTGGCCATCGATGAAGACATCGCGGTGCAGGACGTGCCCTACGCACGGCTTCGTCCCCTGCTGCTGGCCGAGGGTCAGATCCTCGGGTCCGACCAGACCTGGCTGACCGTCGCCCGAAGCGTGGTCACGGCCCACCGCAGAGAGGCGCTCGGCCTGGCGCTGCTTGCATTTGGCATCCTGCTGGTGGGGATCAAGATCCTCCGAAGGGCAAGAAAACTGCGGGCCGGCGCCCCTCTCCCCCACGCGACCCGCATGCGCTGAGCACCGGGCGGCTTGACACTCCACGCCTGCCGGCCTTGTCTGTAGCGTCGGCGCCCGTCCCGGGGGCCGACCGGTTTCGTGCCCCTGCGATGCCCGGCCCTGCGTCAAGGAGTGGCGGACGTGAGTCGAACGACCCTGATGGCCGAGCTGGAGACGCGGCGCGCGCAGGCGCGGGCGGGCGGCGGGGCACGGCGCGTCGATGCCCAGCACGCCAAGGGCAAGCTTACCGCGCGGGAGCGGATCGACCTGTTGCTCGACGAGGGCAGCTTCGAGGAGTTCGACATGTTCGTGGCGCACCGGGCGACGGACTTCGGGATGGCGGCGGACCGCCCCCCGGGCGACGGCGTAGTGACCGGCTGGGGCACGGTGAACGGTCGCCTTGTCTATGTCTTCAGTCAGGATTTCACCGTCTTTGGCGGCTCGCTGTCCGAAACCCACGCGAAGAAGATCTGCAAGATCCAGGACATGGCGCTTCAGAACGGCGCGCCGGTTATCGGGCTGAACGACAGCGGCGGCGCGCGGATCCAGGAAGGGGTTGCGTCGCTCGCCGGTTACGCGGAGGTGTTCCAGCGCAATGTGGACGCGTCGGGTGTGATCCCGCAGATTTCCGTCATCATGGGGCCGTGCGCGGGGGGTGCTGTCTATTCGCCTGCCATGACCGACTTCATCATCATGGTCCGCGGATCGAGCTATATGTTCGTGACCGGCCCCGACGTGGTCAGGACCGTCACCAACGAGATCGTGACGGCGGAGGAACTGGGCGGCGCCGCAACCCACACGAAACGCTCCGGCGTGGCCGACCTCGCCTTCGACAACGACGTGGAGGCGCTGGCGGAGACGCGGCGGCTGGTCGATCTGCTCCCCCTCTCCAACCGCACGCCGCCGCCGGTCCGGCCCTTTTTCGACAGCCCGGACCGGGTGGAGCCGAGCCTCGACACGCTGATCCCCGCCAATGCGAACGCGCCCTACGACATGACGGAGCTGATCCTGAAGCTCGCCGACGAGGGAGATTTCTATGCCATCCAGCCGGATTTCGCGAAGAACATCCTGACCGGGTTCATCCGGATCGAAGGCCGCACGGTGGGCGTGGTCGCAAACCAGCCGATGGTGCTAGCGGGGTGCCTCGACATCGACTCCGCGCGAAAGGGGGCAAAGTTCGTGCGCTTCTGCGATGCGTTCGGCATCCCGCTTCTGACGCTGGTGGACGTGCCCGGCTTCCTGCCCGGCACCGCGCAGGAATATGGCGGCGTCATCAAGCATGGCGCGAAACTGCTGTTCGCCTATGGCGAGGCGACGGTGCCCAAGGTCACGGTCATCACGCGTAAGGCCTACGGCGGCGCCTATGACGTCATGGCATCGAAACATCTGCGCGCGGATTTCAACTATGCCTGGCCCACGGCGGAGATCGCGGTGATGGGCGCGCGCGGCGCGGTGGAGATCCTGTACCGCAGCGAACTCGACGACCCCAAGAAGATCGCCGCCCGCACCAGGGATTACGAAGACCGCTTCGCCAACCCGTTCGTTGCCGCCGAAAAGGGCTTCATCGACGAGGTGATCCAGCCCGCCACAACCCGTCGTCGCATCGCCCGCGCCTTCGCAAGCCTGCGCACCAAGCGGCAGGACCGGCCGTGGCGCAAGCACGATACGATCCCGTTGTGAGGCGCGCATGTTCGACAAGATCCTGATCGCCAACCGCGGCGAGATTGCCTGCCGTATCATCAGGACGGCACGCCGGATGGGCATTGCGACCGTCGCCGTCCATTCCGACGCCGACCAAGGTGCGCTCCACGTGGCGATGGCGGACGAGGCGGTGCATATCGGGCCGTCGCCGGCAGCTCAGTCTTATATCGTGATCGACCGGATCATGGCGGCGATCCGCCAGACGGGCGCGCAGGCGGTCCATCCCGGCTACGGCTTTCTGTCCGAGAATGCGGCCTTCGCCGACGCGGTGGCGGCCGAAGGCGTGGCCTTCATCGGCCCGCCCGCCGATGCAATCCGTGCGATGGGCGACAAGATCACCTCCAAGACGATTGCGGCGGACGCGGGCGTCAGCACCGTGCCGGGCCACATGGGGATCGTGGCCGACGCCGACGAGGCGCTGCGGATCGCGGGCGGCATCGGCTATCCGGTGATGCTCAAGGCCAGTGCGGGTGGCGGCGGCAAGGGCATGCGGATTGCCTGGACCGAAGCGGACGTGCGCGAGGGGTTCGAGGCCTCGAGGAACGAGGCGCGCGCGAGCTTCGGCGACGACCGGATGTTCATCGAGAAATTCGTGACCCAGCCGCGCCATATCGAGATCCAGCTTCTCTGCGACGCGCATGGCAACGGGGTGTATCTGGGCGAACGCGAATGCTCGATCCAGCGCCGCAACCAGAAGGTGATCGAGGAGGCGCCGTCCCCCTTCCTCGACGAGGCCACGCGCCGCGCCATGGGGGAGCAGTCGCTGATGCTGGCCCGCGCCGTGGGCTATGCCAGCGCGGGCACGGTGGAGTTCATCGTCGATCAGGCGCGCAACTTCTACTTTCTGGAGATGAACACCCGGCTGCAGGTGGAGCATCCGGTGACCGAGCTGATCACCGGCGTCGACATCGTGGAGGAGATGATCCGCGTGGCCAACGGCGAGCCGCTCCGGCTGGCGCAGGACGACGTGAGGCTGACCGGGTGGGCGGTGGAAAGCCGGGTCTATGCTGAAGACCCCTACCGCGAGTTCCTGCCCTCCATTGGCAGGCTCACCCGCTACCGCCCGCCTGCCGAGGTCGCGACCGACAGCCTCGCCGTGCGCAACGATACCGGCGTGTTCGAGGGCGGCGAGATCAGCATGTTCTACGATCCCATGATCGCCAAGCTCTGCACATGGGCGCCGGACCGGGCCGGAGCCATCGCGGCGATGCGGGACGCTTTGGGCGCGTTCGAGATCGAGGGGATCGGGCACAACCTCCCCTTCCTCGCCGCCGTGATGGACCACCCGACGTTCACTGGCGGCACGATGACCACCGCCTTCATCGCCGAGGAGTTCCCCGACGGTTTCAGGGGCGTCGATCTGCCGGAGGCCGACCTGCACCGGATCGCCGCCGCCGCCGCCGCGATGTACCGCGTGGCGGAGATTCGGCGCACCCGCCTGTCGGGCCGGATGGACAATCACGAGCGCAAGGTCGGCACCGACTGGGTCGTCACCATCGGTGCCATGCGAGCGGAGGTGAGGCTCGCCGCCGACCGGCGCGGCACGGATGTGACGATCGGCGGCACGGTCTTGCGCGTGGAAAGCGACTGGACGCCGGGCGACACACTGGCCACGCTGGTCGTGGACGGACAGCGCATGGTGCTGAAGGTCGGCAAGATCACGCACGGCTTCCGCATCCGGGTTCGCGGGGCGGACCTCACCGTCCATGTCCGCACGCCGCGGCAGGCCGAACTGGCCGCGCTGATGAAGGTTCACGAGGCGGCGGACACCTCGAAGCTCCTCCTGTGTCCGATGCCGGGTCTGGTGGTGCGGATCGACGTGGCGCCGGGCGACGCGGTGCAGGAGGGGCAAGCCCTTGCGGTGGTGGAGGCGATGAAGATGGAAAATATCCTGCGGGCCGAGCGCAAGGGCCGGGTCGCCTCGGTCAAGGCGGCGGCGGGCGACAGCCTCGCCGTCGACGATGTGATTCTGGAGTTCGAATGACCGACGACGCCGCCTCCGACCGCGCGCGCTGGACCCTGCGGGCGGAGGCGGAGTTGCGCGGGCGGTCTGTGGAGGATCTCACCTGGCGGACGCTGGAGGGGATCGACGTGGCCCCGGTTTATATGGCCGATGATCTGGCGGACCTCGATCCGGGTGCCCCGCCGGGGGAGGCGCCCTATATTCGCGGCGTGAAGGCCACAATGTATGCGGGCCGCCCGTGGACGATCCGGCAATATGCTGGCTTTTCCACTGCGGAGGAATCGAACGCCTTTTACCGTCAGGCACTGGCCGCAGGGCAGCAGGGCGTGTCAGTGGCCTTCGACCTCGCCACCCACCGGGGCTACGACAGCGATCATCCGCGCGTGGTGGGCGACGTGGGCAAGGCCGGCGTCGCGATCGATTCGGTGGAGGACATGAAGATCCTCTTCGACGGGATTCCGCTGGGCGAGGTTTCCGTGTCCATGACCATGAACGGGGCGGTGATTCCGGTGCTGGCCTGCTTCATCGTCGCGGGGGAGGAGCAGGGCGTGGATCGCGCCGCCCTGTCCGGCACGATCCAGAACGACATCCTGAAGGAGTTCATGGTCCGCAACACCTATGTCTATCCGCCCGAACCCTCGATGCGAATCGTGGCGGATATCATCGACTTCACCGCACGCGAGATGCCGCGCTTCAACTCGATCTCGATCTCCGGCTATCACATGCAGGAGGCGGGCGCGGATCTGGTGCAGGAACTGGGCTTCACGCTTGCCGACGGGCGGGAGTATGTCCGCACCGCCATCGCGCGCGGGATGGACGTGGATGCGTTCGCGGGGCGGCTCTCGTTCTTCTTTGCCATCGGGATGAACTTCTTCATGGAGGCGGCGAAGCTGCGGGCGGCGCGTCTGCTCTGGCACCGAATCATGACGGAGTTCTCGCCGAAGGATCCGAAATCCTCGATGCTGCGGACCCATTGCCAGACCTCGGGCGTCAGCCTGCAGGAACAGGATCCGATGAACAACATCGTCCGAACCGCCTATGAGGCGCTGTCGGCAGTGCTGGGCGGAACGCAGTCGCTGCATACCAACAGCTTCGACGAGGCTATGGCGCTGCCGTCCGAGACGTCGAGCCGCATCGCGCGCAATACGCAATTGATCCTGCAGGAGGAAACCGGCGTTACCCGTGTCGTCGATCCACTGGCGGGCTCCTACTATGTGGAGAAGCTGACTGCCGATCTGGCCGCCGCCGCCTGGACGCTGATCGAAGAGGTGGAGGCGATGGGCGGCATGACGAAGGCGGTGGTCTCCGGCATGCCGAAGCTCAGGATCGAGCAGTCGGCGGCGACGCGGCAGGCGCGCATCGACCAGGGCCTCGATGTGATCGTGGGGGTCAACCGCTACCGGCGCGCGGCGGAGGATGCGCTCGACATCCGCAGCATCGACAACGAGGCGGTTCGGCTGCGCCAGATCGAGCGGCTCGACCGCATCCGTGCCACGCGCGACACAGCGGCCTGCGCTGTGGCGCTGGAGGCTCTGACCGAAGGGGCGCGCGGCAGCGGCAACCTTCTGACGCTGGCGCTCAACGCCGCGCGCGCCCGTGCGACGGTGGGGGAGATCAGCCTCGCGCTGGAAACCGCGTTCGGCCGGCACAGCGCGGAGGTAAAGACGCTGTCGGGGATCTACGGAGCCGCGTGGGGCGAGGATGCGAGCTTTGCCGCGATTCGTGCCGATGTGGAGGCGTTTGCAAAAGAAGACGGGCGCCGGCCCCGGATGCTCGTCGTGAAGATGGGGCAGGACGGGCACGACCGGGGTGCCAAGGTCATCGCCACAGGCTTTGCCGACCTAGGGTTTGAGGTCATCGTCGGCCCGCTGTTCCAGACGCCGGAAGAAGCGGCGCGCGAGGCGATGGCGCAGGATGTCCATATCGTGGGCATCTCCAGCCAGGCCGCCGGGCACCGGACGCTGGCGCCCCTGCTGGTGGACGCCCTGCGCGCATCGGGGGCGGAGGAGGTTCTGGTGGTCTGCGGCGGCGTGATCCCGCAGCAGGATCATGCCTTCCTGAAAGACCACGGCATCGCCGCAATCTTCGGCCCCGGCACTAGCATCCCTGAGGCCGCGCGCGACGTTCTGGCACTATTACGCGCCAAGAAGCGCCGCAACGCGGTCGAGTGAATCATCCGGCGGGCGGGACCGCCGAAGCCGTTATTCCAGCGTGCGCTCGACCGATTCCCGCTCGAAGATCTCGATCACATCGCCTTGGCGGATATCCTCGTATCGCTCGAACGCCATGCCGCATTCCTGACCCGAGATGACCTCCTTCACCTCGTCCTTGAAGCGTTTCAGCGTCTTCAGCGTGCCTTCGTGGATCACCACGTTGTCGCGCAGCAGACGCACGCCCGCCGACCGGCGCGCCACGCCTTCGGTGACAAGGCAACCCGCAACCATGCCGACGCCCGTGACCTTGAACACTTCCTTGATCTCCGCATAGCCGATGAAATGCTCACGCACCTCCGCCTTGAGAAGGCCAGAGGCCGCGTCCTTGATGTCGTCGACCAGATCGTAGATCACCGAATAGTAGCGGATCTCCACGCCCTTTTGCGCCGCCGACTGGCGGGCCTGCGAATTCGCCCGGACGTTGAAGCCGATCACCGGCGCGCCGGAGGCTTCGGCCAGAACGATGTCGCTTTCGGTAATCGCGCCCACGCCGTAATGCAGAACGCGAACCCGCACCTCGTCGTTGCCGATCTTCTCCATCGCCTGAACGATCGCCTCGGCCGAGCCTTGGACGTCCGCCTTCACCACCACCGGCAGTTCGGCCACGTCCTTGTCGGCCTTGGCCTTGGCCATCAGCTGTTCCAGCGTGACGGCAGCACCCGCCGCCGCGCGCTTGTCCTTGGCGGCCTTTTCGCGGTAATCCGCGATTTCGCGAGCCTGCGCTTCCGTGGAGACGACGTTCAGCACGTCGCCCGCCGCCGGGGTGCCCGAGAGGCCCAGAACCTCCACGGGAACCGAGGGACCGGCCTCCTCGATCCGCTCGCCCTGATCGTTCAGAAGCGCGCGGACCTTGCCCCACTGTTCGCCCACAACAAAGATGTCGCCGCGCCGGAGCGTGCCGTTCTGCACCAGAACCGTCGCCACCGGACCGCGCCCCACGTCGAGCTTGGCCTCGATCACGGCCGCCGCCGCCTGCCGCGCCGGGTTGGCCTTCAGCTCCAGAATCTCCGCCTGCAGCGCAATCGCCTCCAGCAACGTGTCGAGCCCGGCACCCGTCTTGGCCGAAACTTCGACGTCCTGCACCTCGCCCGACATCGCCTCCACGACGATCTCGTGCTGGAGGAGGTCGGTGCGCACCTTGGTCGGATTGGCACCGGGCTTGTCGATCTTGTTGATCGCCACGATGATCGGCACCGCAGCCGCTTTCGCGTGCTTGATCGCCTCCACCGTCTGCGGCATCACGGCATCGTCGGCGGCAACCACCAGCACGACGATATCCGTGACCTGCGCGCCCCGTGCGCGCATGGACGTGAACGCGGCATGGCCGGGCGTGTCGAGGAAGGTGAGCGTGGCGCCCTGCTCGGTCGTGACCTGATAGGCGCCGATATGCTGGGTGATCCCGCCCGCTTCGCCGGACACGACGTTGGCCTTGCGGATCGCGTCCAGAAGCGAGGTCTTGCCGTGGTCGACATGGCCCATGATCGTAACGACGGGCGGACGCGTCCGCATCTCCTTGCCGTCGTCGCTGACCGAATGGATCACCTGCTCCACGTCGCTGTCGGAGACACGCACGATCCGGTGGCCGAATTCCTCGATCACGAGTTCTGCCGTATCCGCGTCGATCGCCTGATTCTGCGTGGCCATGACGCCCATGTTCATCAGCGACTTCACCACCGCGCCGACCCGTTCGGCCATGCGGTTGGCAAGTTCCTGCACCATGATCGTCTCAGGCACCTGAACGTCGCGGACCTGCTTTTCAGCGCGGTGCGAGATGCCCAGCGCCTTCTGCCGCGCCTTTTCCTGCTTGCGCTTCATCGCGGCCATGGACCGGACACGCCCACCCTCACCGGCCAGCGCGTCGTTCAGGGTCAGCTTGCCGGTGCGACGATTGTCCTCGCCCTTGGCCTTGCCGCCCTTGCTGTCGTCGCTGCGTCCGTCGCGGTCGCGGTCGGTCTTGCGCGGCGTCGGCAGTCCGGGCTTGGCGGACGCCGGGCCGCGTGCGTCCATCTGCGGCGTCGCCAGCGGGTCCTTTTGGGGGGCTGCCTTGCGGGCCGCAGCGGCCTCGGCATCGGCCTTGGCGCGAGCCTCCTCGGCGGCTTTCGTCTTCAGCGCGTCCTCGCGTTCGCGGTCCTCGCGCTCTCTGGCCTCGATCTCGTCGCGCTTCTTCTGGCGGTCTTCCTCGCGCTGGCGTTCGTCGGCGGCGCGCTTTTCGGCGTCGTCGGCCTCACGCGCCTTGGCGGCACGAAGTGCCGTCAGGCGGCGTTCCATCTCTGCATCGGAGATCCCCGCGGGGCGCTTGGAGCGATCCCCCAGATGCGTCGGCGCACCAGCAGAGGCCGGTGAGGCTGCCGCACCCGGCTTCGTCGGTACGACCACCCGCTTGCGTTTCGTTTCCACCAGCACGCTCTTCGTTCGACCGTGGCTGAAGCTCTGCTTCACCTGCCCCGGACGGGAGGTGCCTGCGCCAAGGCCGAGTGGCTTCTTTCCGTCAGTATCGCTCATGCGTCTTGCTTATCCTCATCGGTGGTCCTGCCACCTGTTTGCACGCGGAATCCCGCGAGCCTTGCGGCTTCCTCTACAACACGTGTCCCGAGTCCGCCAGCGCCAAGCGCGGCGTGTATGGCATGATCGCGACCGAAGGACAAACCCATTTCCCGGGCCGTCAGACAGCCGATGAACCGGCCTTCCCCCTCGGGTGGGCGGAGCTTCGACTTGCCCCGTTCCGACCCGTCGCTGGCCTGGATCAGCGCGAATGCGCGACCCGACACCAGCCATTCCTTCACCTTCTCGTAACCGGTTACCGCCTCCCCCGCCTTCCGCGAGAGAGACACCAGATCCGTGACCCGCCGCACCAGCAGCCCCTCCACCACGTCGGCGAGATCCGCAGGCGCCTTCACCGGGGCCTTGGCGGCGCGGGAAAAGAGCCCCTTCGCCGCCGCTTTCGCCACCGCCGTGCGGTCGGCGGAGACGTAGATCCCCCGACCCGGCAGGCGGCCCAGAATATCCGGCACCACCGCGCCCTCGGGTCCGATGCCGAACCGGATCAGCCCCGCCTTCGGACCGCTGGCACCCGTCACGATGCACCGCCGCTCGGGGCCGTCGCTGTCGTCCTTCCGGCCCCCTCGCGTCATTGGCTCAGGAGGCGATCACGCCTCCTCCTCCGTGGCTTCCGCGTCCTCGGCGGGTTCCAGTTCCGTCGGATCAACCCAGCCCAACATCACGCGGGCGGTCATCACCAGTGTCTGCGCCTCCTCGAGCGACATGTCGAATGGCTCCAGAACACCGTCGTCCTTCTTCCGCTGACCGTTTTCCGTCGTCCAGCCGCCGGCAAGTTCCCAGTCGGCACAGGTCGCAAAATCCTCCAGCGTCTTGATCCCGTCCTTCGCCAGCGCCTCCAGCATCTGCGGCGTCAGCCCCTCGAAGTTCACGAGGCTGTCCTCGACGCCCATCTCGCGCGCGGCTTCCATCGCCTTGCGGTTTCCCGCCTCCAGATTGTCGCGTGCGCGGGCCTGAAGCTCGCTCGCCGTATCTTCATCGAACCCGTCGATGGACAGGAGCTCCTCGGTATCGACGTAAGCCACCTCCTCGAGATTGGAGAAGCCCTCTGCCACGAGGAGTTGGGCCATCATCTCGTCGATATCAAGGGTGTCCATGAAAAGCTGCGTCCGCTCGGTGAACTCCGCCTGACGCCGGGCCGATTCGTCGCTTTCCGTCATGATGTCGATGTCGAGCCCGGTGAGCTGGGAGGCCAGCCTCACGTTCTGCCCGCGCCGCCCGATGGCGAGCGAAAGCTGCTCGTCCGGCACCACGACCTCGATCTTGCCCGCGTCGTCGTCGATCACGACCTTGGACACCTCGGCCGGCTGGAGCGCGTTCACGAGGAACGTCGCCTGATCCTGGTTCCATGGGATGATGTCGATCTTCTCGCCCTGCAGCTCATTCACCACCGCCTGCACGCGGGAGCCGCGCATTCCGACGCAGGCGCCGACCGGGTCGATGGAATTGTCATAGGAGATCACCGCGATCTTCGCGCGCGATCCGGGGTCGCGCGCCACCGCCTTGATCTCGATGATATTGTCGTAGATTTCCGGCACTTCCATCTTGAAAAGCTCGGCCATGAACTGCGGATCGGTCCGGCTGAGGAACACCTGCGGCCCGCGCGGTTCGCGGCGCACGTCCTTGATGTAGCAGCGGATGCGGTCGTTGGGGCGGTAGCTCTCTCGGCCGATCTTCTCGTTGCGGCGCAGGATCGCCTCGCCACGGCCGATATCGACGATGATGTTGCCGTATTCCTCGCGCTTGACCTGACCGTTGATGATCGTGCCCTTCCGGTGCTCGAACTCCTCGAACTGGCGGTCGCGCTCGGCCTCGCGCACCTTCTGGAGAATCACCTGCTTGGCGCTCTGTGCGGCAATCCGACCCATCTCGACGGGGGGCACCTCGTCCACGATCTCGTCGCCCGGCTTCGGCTCGGCGAGGAATTTCTTCGCCTCCGTCACGGTCAGCTGCGCCTGATAGTTCTCCAGCTCCACATCGTCGCCCACCACGGTGCGGATGCGCGAAAACGCAGCGCGGCCGGTCTTGCGGTCGATCTTGACCCGGATATCCAGCTCCGCGCCGTAGCGGCTTTTCGCCGCGCGTGCGAGGCTCTCCTCCATCGCTTCGATCACGAGCACCGGGTCGATCATCTTTTCCCGCGCGACCGCCTCGGCGGTCTGCAGAAGTTCGAGCTGGTTTGCAGAGGTAATGGCCATTCTGTCCTCGTTCCGCTGGTCGGATTCTGTGGGTCCGGGTCTAGTGCCGGGTCGCGGGGGGCTCGTCCGCGTCGTCTGTGTCGGGTTCGGCATCCTCGATCTCGTCGAAGTCGGCCTCGTCGAAGGTGCCCGCGTCCTTCCTCTGCCGCAGCATCTCGGCGATCAGATCGTCGGTCAGGATCAGCTTTGCATCCGACAACCAGTCGAACTCCAGCCCGATGGTGACGGGTTCACCCGCCTCCTCGATCTCGATCAGCACCTCGGTCCCTTCGGTGCCGCGCAGCATGCCCTTGAAGCGCCGCCGTCCGTCGATCAGCTCGACCGTCTCCAGCCGCGCCTCGTGATCGGCAAAGGCGTCGAAATCCTTCAGCCGGGTCAACGGACGGTCGATGCCGGGGGAGGACACTTCGAGCGTGTAATTCTCCGCAATCGGGTCCGCCACATCGAGCATCAGCGACACGGCAACCGAGATGTCGGCGCAATCCTGCACCACGATCCCGCCGTCGGGCTTGTCCGCCATGATCTGGAGATGCTGCGTCTTGCCCGACATGAGGCGCAGGCGCACGAGCTCGTAACCCATACCCTCGATGGTGGGGGTCACGATCTCCGCGAGGCGGCGGTCGATGGCGGTCTTGGCGATAAGGTCGGACATGGGCAATGGCTCGGATGGCTAGGGGGAAGAAACCAGAATGCAAAACGGGCCCAGAGGGGCCCGACCGAAGTTCCGGCAGCTCCAGGTTTGGACCCCGAAGCCTCTGTAAGACAGGATATAGATAACCGACAGGCGGGTTGCAAGGAGATTGCGGAGGCAAGGTCGTCGGGGCTCACATCCGCGAGGCGCGGTCGAACCTTTGGCGGGCGAACCTTCAGCACACAGCCAGCAAAAAAAACCACGCGCCCTTCACAGAACGCCCGGATCGCTGGCAGCCGCGCTCAGGCGAATTGGTTCATCGTGTTGCCCTCGCCCGACGCCTGGAGGGCGGTCTCCTTGGCGAAGTCGTCCTTGTGGGCGTCGCCCAAATCGGAACCGGCCTTGCTCTGATGTTTCCCGCAGGCGATTCCCTGCCGGATCTCGCGCCGCCACACGCCCTCCACATAGCCCAGCATCCCCTTGTCGCCGAAACGATCGCGCGCGAGGTTGTCGGTCGACAGCGCCTCCGTGTCGCAAGTCTGCAGGGTAATCAGGTGGTGGAAGATGCCCGCCCGCTTCGTGCTGTCCGACTGGAAGGTGCGGATGCGATCCATCATCGCGGCGATCTGCTCGATATGGGGCTTTTTCATTTCGATCCACAGAAGGGCCGACCCGGCCTCCAGCGACGCAATCAAATCCATGACGCAGCGGTTCGCACCCGTGTCCTCGTGAAACTGGAACAGGTTGAAGGGCAGGCGCTTGAGGCGCACCAGCTTGCCGTCGCGCTTCATGATGACGTCGTTGGGTGCGATGTCGTCGAGCGACACCTCCTCGCAGTCTAGTAACCCGTCGTAGCGGTCGCCGAGGTCGCCCGCTTCCTTCGACACCGCGATCTGCTTGGTCAGGCCGGCACCCAGAGAATCGGTGCGCGTCATGATTACACCAACCTCGCCGCCCAGATCCATGAACGCGTAGCGGATGGCCCGGATCTTCGCGAGGAAATCTTCTTGCGGCACCGTGACCTTGCCGTCCTGATGGCCGCACTGCTTCTCGTCGGACACCTGATTCTCGATCTGCATCGCGCAGGCACCCGCCTCGATCATCTTGCTGGCCAGAAGGTAGGTCGCCTCGGCATTTCAGCCCCCGTCGATGTCCGCGACGATCCGGCACCACATGGGTCGCATGGTTGTCGATGGCCTTCTCGCTGCGCTTGGCCTCCATCGCGTCGCCGGCATCGCGCGCCCGGTCCATGGCGCGGAACATGTCGACGATCTCGCGCGTCGGCCTCTCGCAAGGATGTGTAGAGCTCCCCGATCAGCGCGGGCACGGAGGTCTTTTCGTGCATCGACTGGTCTGGCAGGGGCACGAACTCTGACCGCAGCGCCGCGATCATCCAGCCGGAGAGGTAGAGATAGCGGCCCTTCGTAGAGCTGAAATGCTTGTTGATGGAGATCATCCTCTGCTGGCCGATGAAGCCGTGCCAGCAGCCGAGCGACTGGGGACAGGCCGACGGGTCCGCGTCATCGGCCGCCATGTCCCGGCAGTGTAGCGCGATGTCGAGGCCGGTGCGGAACCTGTTCTGCGCGCGCGTCCGCGCGACCGCCTCCGGCTCGATGCCGGACCGGGGTGCGCCGTTGCCGTCGGTGATCTTGCGCGCCTGCGCGACGTCAGTCTTGCGCGCCTGCGCGACGTCAAGAGTGTAGGTCATTGCAGCGGCTTTCAGATTATTGGCGGCAGTCGGCGGACCTTGCGTCATCGCCTGACGATGACGGGCACCATCATGTCGCCCCAGTTGCCGTTTCTGCCGTGGTAGGTTGCGGCGCAAACCAGCGCCACCGCGAGCCCGCCATCGACGGCGGCCGTCAACGGCATCGTTGAGCCGGTGCACCTCATTGGCGATCCGACGCAGGAACTTTTCGTGATCCTCGGTCATCGTCGTCTCCTGCGCCGTCGAGATTTCCGCCGCGCGCTGATTCGCGAGGGCGACATTTTCGGTCAGGGCGGGTCGCCTTGGGAAATGATGCGCGGGACGCTGACGCGCAGGATTGTCGAACGGGCGCCGGGCCCCTTTGTCTTTAGCGGGTGCTGTCCGCGCCCTGTCGGATGATGGACCGACCTTCTGCATCTTGTGAAAATGCGCCACAGCGTTTTCATGTGTCGGTGTGCAGTTCTGATATTCGGGTCGCGAACAGGAACGTAACCATCCGGCGTAGGCCGCGGTTAGGCGGCTTGGCGCTGCTCTGAGGGTTTCCAGTTCCACGGGAGCAGGTCCGGCACGCGGGATGCGGTCATGTCGGGCAGCCGGGCGAGAGTATCGGCGAGCCAGGCCTTCGGAT
>JBBSVE010000064.1:0-16784 GCA_038233815.1 Rhodobacterales bacterium | reverse complement strand
CGTTCTGCCACATCTCCCGGAGCACGTAGTCGCGCCGTTCCGTCAGCCGTTCCTTGGCCGTCACCGGGTTGTATTTGCTCGGCGCCTGCGGGAGGGAGGCCAGCATCGCGGCCTCGGCGGGGGACAACTGGCCCAGCGTCTTGTTGAAATAGGTCTGCGCCGCCGCCGCCACGCCGTAGGAGTTCTGCCCGAGATAGATCTCGTTGAGGTAAAGCTCGAGGATCTTCTCCTTCGGCAGAGCATCCTCGATCCGGGTGGCAAGGATGATCTCCTTGATCTTGCGCTCGGCCTTTTTCTCGCCGCCGAGCAGGAAGTTCTTCATCACCTGCTGCGTGATGGTGGAGGCGCCGCGCACCTCGCGGCCGCGCGTGCGAATGGCGTCGATGAAGGCCGCCGCCATGCCGCGCGCGTCATAGCCGTGGTGGGTGTAGAAGTTCTTGTCCTCGGCCGAGATGAAGGCGTGCTTCACCAGATCCGGGATCTCGTCGCTGGCGGCAAAGATCCGACGCTCCTTGGCGAACTCGTCGATCATCCGCCCATCGCCGGCATAAACCCGGCTGATCGTCGCGGGGGCATATTGCGCGAGGCTCTCGTGGCTCGGCAGGTCGCGGGAATACATGAAGAAGACGGCGCCCACCGTCAGGGCCGCGAACAGCACGCCCATGGTCAGGAACGTGAAGATGCCCCCGAAGAAGGATCCGATGAATCTGAGCACCCTGCACCCCTTGCCGCGACTCCCCTTATAGCGCACCCGGCCCCGCGTCAAAAGGGAGTGGCGGCGTTGAGCCGCCGACCGCCCCCTTGCAGTCGGGTCACGTTCTGCGACAATGCCGCAAAGCGCTTTGCGCGACGTTACCCAACGAGGACCTTATGCCCTTCAGAACCGCGACCCTGATCGCCCTTCTCGCCGTGACCGGATTGCCCGCACTGGCTCAGACCGCGCCCGTCGCCGAAAGCACGGCCCCCGCCTCGGCCATGTCGGAGACGGACCGCACCGCATTGCGCGCCGAGGTCCGCGCCTACCTGTTGGAAAACCCCGAAGTGCTGATGGAGGCGATCGCCGTTCTCGACAAAAAGCGCGACCGGCAGGCAGCGGCGGATGATATTTCACTCATCAAGGCCAATGCGGATGCGATCTTCCAAGACCCCGACAGTTGGGTCGGGGGCAATCCCCAAGGCGACATCACGGTGGTGGAGTTCATGGACTACCGCTGCGGTTATTGCCGGAAGGCCTACGACGAGGTCGCCGAACTGGTGAAATCGGACGGCAACATCCGGTTTGTCGTGAAGGAGTTCCCGATTCTGGGCGAGGCGTCCGATCTGGCCTCGCGCTTTGCCATCGCGGTGCGCCAGACCGACGGCGACGCGTCCTATGCCAAGGTGCATGAGGCGCTGATGACGATGAAGGGCGATCTGACCCCCGCCGCCATGAAGACCGTCGCCGCGGCCGCGGGCGTGCGCGATCTGAAGGCAGTGCGCACGCAAATGGACGGCCCGGCGGTTCAGGCGGTGATCGACGCCAACCACGCGCTGGGACAGGCGCTGGCAATCAACGGGACTCCGACGTTCGTGGTGCAGGACACGATGCTCCGGGGTTACGTCCCGCTCGACGGAATGCGGCAGGTGGTGGCGGGCGAGCGGAAAGGCTGAGCCTCAGGCCGAGAGGGCCGCGATCTCGGTCGCCTGAATCTCTTCGGCCCGCTGTTCCACCAGCTCGACGATATGGTCGATCATGCCCTCGTTGCCGCGCTTGTGGTGCTGCTTTCCGGCCATGTAGACCATCCCCGACCCGGCCCCGCCGCCGGTAAAGCCGAGGTCGGTCATCAGCGCCTCGCCCGGTCCGTTCACTACGCAACCGATGATCGACAGGCTCATCGACGTGGTGACATGGGCGAGGCGACGCTCCAGCTCCGCAACGGTCGCGATCACGTCGAACCCCTGACGTGCGCAGGACGGGCAGGAGATGATCGTGACGCCCCGGTGACGCAGGCCGAGGCTCTTCAGGATCTCGAACCCCACGCGCACCTCCTCCACCGGGTCGGCGGACAGCGACACCCGGATCGTGTCGCCGATCCCGGCCCAGAGAAGGGAGCCGAGGCCGATGGCGGATTTCACCGTGCCCGAGGTCAGGCCCCCGGCCTCGGTGATGCCCAGATGGATCGGCGCATCGGTGACATCGGCCAACTGCTGATAGGCCGCCGCCGCCATGAACACGTCCGACGCCTTCACGGAAATCTTGAACTCGTGGAAATCGTTGTCCTGCAGGATGCGGATGTGGTCGAGGCCCGATTCCACCATCGCGTCTGGACAGGGCTCGCCGTATTTCTCCAGGAGATGCCGCTCCAGACTGCCCGCGTTGACGCCGATGCGGATGGAGCAACCATTGTCCTTGGCCGCCGCAATGACCTCGCGCACCCGGGCCGCGTCGCCGATGTTGCCCGGGTTGATGCGGAGGCAGGCGGCACCGGCCTCGGCCGCCTCGATGGCGCGCTTGTAGTGGAAATGGATGTCTGCGACGATCGGCACCGGGCTTTGCGCGCAGATCTCCCGCAGCGCCAGCGCCGATGGGCGGTCGGGGGCGGAGACGCGGACAATGTCCGCGCCTGCGTCCGCGCAGCGCCGGATCTGGTCGAGCGTGGCATCCACGTCGGTCGTCGGCGTATTGGTCATGGTCTGAACCGAGATCGGCGCATCGCCGCCCACCGCGACGGACCCCACCATGATCTGGCGCGAGGGACGCCGCACGATGTTGCGCCAGGGACGGATCGGGTTCAGCGACATGGCAGCGATCCTCTAGGGTCGAGACCCGGGCGCGGCCTCACACATGGAAATAGGCCGCAAATCGCAAGGCCGCAACCGCGCAGATCGTCCCCCCTCCCGGCAGGCGGGACTCAGGGGTTCGTCTGCGCGTCCGCGACGGCCATGAACTTCGCCAGATCCCGGTCGCCGGACAGATCGGCCAGCGCGTATTTGCCGGTCAGCGCATCGGGCGACAGGACCACGTTCTTGACCACCTGAGCGCCGGGCGCAGCCGGGCCGTAGGTCTTGCCCTCGACCGAGAAATAGACCGAACCCGAGTTGCCCGCGCGCAGGACCGGCGGCCGTTCCATCGACGGGATGACGTAGCGTTCGCCCGCGTCCAGGATCTTTTCGAACAATATGGTGCCATCGGCGGACTGGACCCGCACCCACGACGGCCGCACGGCAAGAAGTTCCAGCGGCGGCGCCTCGGCCGCGACGACCTGCACGTCGGCCACCGCCGCATCGATGGCTGCGGCCTGCGCCATATCCGGTCCGGGCACTGCGGCAACGGCGCGCTGCGGGCTGATCGACGCGATCGGACCGTCACGCGCCACCATCACCGGCACGTCGAGCGCCTGCGGACGGTAAAGCCTGTCGGTCACATCAACCGGTGCCCTGCCATCGTCGGAAGAAGCCGTGATCGTCGCCGCCAGTCCCGGAACCGTGGCGACAGAGGGCGCAGGCTCCGGCGCGGACCGGACCAGCGGGGCATTGCTCTCGACGTTGCCCAGGGGGTCGATCTCCGCCACGACCTGCGGCGCCTGATCGACAGGGGACAGCTGCACCCTCTGGACCTGCTGGAGAACGGACCAGCCGCCATAGCCGATCCCGGCGATCAGCCCGACAAGTACGAGGATGGAACCCACCGCCCCCGGCTCGACCTTGGAAAACAGCCCCGGCCCGCGCGGCACGAAGGTCGCGTGAGGATCGCCAAGAGGGTGGCGCCCCTCCACCGGGCGGCGTGCGCGTGACATCCGGGCGGGGGAGGCCGCCATCGACATGCCATGCGCCACGGTGAAGTTCGCCTCGCCGCAAAAGCGGACATAGGCCACGTCGGGATCCATTCCGAGATAGCGCGCATAGGACCGCACGTAGCCCGCAACAAAGCCCTGCGTCTCGAAGGCCGAGGTGTCGCAATTCTCGATCGCGGCGATATAGGTGGCCTTGATCTTCAGCTCGCGCTGCACGTCGAGCAGGGACTTGCCGAGCGTGGCCCGTTCCCCGCGCATCACGTCACCGAGGCGCAATTCGAAGTCGTCGAAGCCCTTGGGCCTGACCTCCTCCGCCGCCGAAGGTGACATCCTTCGCCCGATCATACCTGATGTCCCGTCACGCTGCCCCGTTGGATCGCGAGTCGTTGTCAATGCCGACTCGCTGATCTCTCTATTGTGATGACGCTACCATAACGCAACCGTCAATGCATGTGCCGATGGCGTCAAGCGGACAGTTCGGCGCGATTCAGCGCACATCGTTGCCACAACCTGTCCATGGCATGAACGAGTGCGTTGATCTGCTCCAGGTTGTGAACGGGGGAGGGCGTGAACCGCAGCCTCTCGGTCCCGCGCGGCACCGTGGGATAGTTTATCGGCTGCACATAGATGTCGAAATCCTCCAGCAACTGATCCGACATGGCCTTGCAGTGGACGGGGTTTCCGACATGCACCGGGACGATATGACTGCCGTGGTCGATCAGCGGCAGGCCGATGCCCTTCAGCCGCATCTTGAGAACCTTCGCGCGGCTCTGCTGTTGGGCGCGCAACTCCGGCGCGGTCTTGAGGTAGCGGACCGACGCCGCAGCCCCCGCCGCGACCGCAGGCGGCATCGAGGAGGTGAAGATGAACCCCGGCGCATAGGACCGCACCGCGTCGACCATGCGCGCAGAGGCCGCGATATAGCCGCCCGCCACGCCATAGGCCTTGGCCAGCGTGCCGTTCACGATGTCGATCCGGTGTGCCAGACCGTCCCGCTCCGCCACCCCTGCCCCGCGCGGGCCATACATGCCGACGGCATGGACCTCGTCGAGGTAGGTGAGCGCGCCGAACTCCTCCGCCAGATCGCAGAGTGCTGCGATAGGGCCGAAATCGCCGTCCATCGAATAGATCGATTCGAAAGCGATCAGCTTCGGCGCCGCAGGATCGTCGGCCGCAAGGAGCGCGCGCAGATGGGCCGTGTCGTTGTGCCGGAAGATCCGCTTGGCACCGCCGTTGCGGCGCACCCCCTCGATCATCGAGGCATGGTTCAGCGCATCGGAATAGATGATCAGACCGGGAAACAGCGTCGGCAGGGTCGAGAGCGTCGCGTCGTTGGCATTGTAGGCCGAGGTGAAGACCAGTGCCGCCTCCTTGGCGTGAAGGTCGGCAAGCTCCGCCTCCAGCCGCTTGTGGTAAAGCGTGGTGCCGGAGATGTTGCGCGTCCCGCCCGACCCCGCACCCGTCGCGTCCAGCGCCTCGTGCATCGCGGCAAGCACGACCGGATGCTGCCCCATCCCGAGGTAGTCGTTGCCACACCAGACGGTGATCTCGCGCGCCGTCCCGTCGGGCCTGCGCCAGAGCGCCTGCGGGAAAGCGCCTCTCCGACGCTCGATATCGATGAAAGTGCGGTAGCGGCCCTCCTCGTGCAGCCGTTGCAGGGCGCTCTCGAGGGCATCGTCATAGCGGGTGGTCATGGTCACTCCTTCCCCCCGCGAGGATAGGCGGGGACGGTCCGGAACCGCAGAGATAAAATCATCGCCCCCGGTCGGAAAGGGGGCGAATTGACGCCCCGTCCTTGCCCGCAGGGTCAGTCCTGAACCACCAGCGTGCAGTCCGTCGGTCCCTTGGCGGCGCAACCCGAAAGCGCCGCCTCCCCCGCACGGTCGCCCTTGCCCATGCCCCAGGCCCCGCTGCCCAAGGAGATGGCGAGCGCGCGCGGACCATGGCGGCCGTAATCCTTGTCCATCGCCACCGTCGCTTCCTTGGAGAGTGTCAGCGGCCGGTCGGTCCAGTCCTTCGGCACCACGGTCGCCGCGATGGCGCAGGGCTGGCCGCCCTTCCGCTTGGCGTTGCACTCGGCCAATGCTGCCACTGACGCCGCCACGACGGAATGGTAGTTCCCGGCCAGCGATGTCGCCTCCGATTTCAGCAGCTCCTCGGACGGCGCGACGGCGACGGCGGCGTAGTAGGGATAGCCCGCCGCGACCTGACCGATCAACTTCAGCTCTGTGGATTTCAGCGGCGGGACGGCGAACATCTCCACCCGGATGCCTTCGGGCGGGAACAACTCGGCCCGTGCCACGTCGCCCGTGACGGTCTGGGCCATGCCCTGCCCCGCCGCCAGAAGTGCCATTGCCGTTGTCGCCGCCGTCATCGTCCGCATCGTGCCGTCTCCGTCATCATGTCTTGTCCCCGTCGGGTTCTAGCCGGGTCGCCGCCCTATGGACAGGCCCGAGAGTGCTGCTACCCTCCCCACCATCGCCCGACCGGATCACGAAGAGGAGAGACGCCGTGACGCTCGACACCATTCTGGACCGCATCGACGCAAGCCTGCCGGACGCGCTGGACCGACTGATGGACCTGCTCAGGATCCCCTCCATCTCCACCGACCCGGCCTACAAGGGGGAGTGTGACCGCGCTGCGGACTGGCTGGTGGCGGACCTCCAGAGCCTCGGTTTCGACGCGGCGAAGCGCCCCACGACAGGGCATCCGATGGTCGTGGGGCAGTTCGGCGCGGATCGGACCGACGGGCCTCACTATCTTTTCTACGGCCACTACGACGTGCAGCCGGTCGATCCGCTGGCGCTTTGGGACCGCGACCCGTTCGACCCGGAGGTGCAGGACACACCGAAGGGCCGGGTGATCCGCGGACGCGGCGCCTCCGACGACAAGGGTCAGCTGATGACCTTCCTCGAGGCGTGCCGCGCCATCCGGGCGGAGACGGGCACTCTGCCCTGCCGTCTCACGGTGTTTCTGGAGGGCGAGGAGGAATCGGGCTCCCCGTCCCTGATCCCGTTCATGGAAGCGAACCGCAAGGCGCTGACCGCCGACGTAGCCCTGATCTGCGACACGGGACTGTTCGAGAGCACGGTCCCCGCCATCGTCACGTCGCTGCGCGGGCTGCTGGGCGAGGAGCTGACGATCCGGGGGCCGTCGAAGGATCTGCATTCGGGCATGTATGGCGGTGCCGCGATCAACCCCGTCCGGGTGCTGGCGGGGGTCATCGCGGGCCTCCATGATTCGGAGGGGCGGATCACCCTCCCCGGCTTTTACGATGGCGTGCCGGAGTTGTCGGACGAGATGCGCGCCCAGTGGCAGGCGCTGTCCTTCGATCACGCGCGCTTTCTGGGGGCCGTCGGCCTCTCGGTCCCGGCGGGCGAAGTGGACCGCACACCGCTGGAAATGCTCTGGTCACGCCCCACCTGCGAGGTCAACGGAATCTGGGGCGGCTATACCGGCGACGGCTTCAAGACCGTGCTGCCGGCGGAGGCGCATGCCAAGATCAGCTTCCGCCTCGTGGGCCAGCAGGACCCGGACGCAATCCGCACCGCCTTTCGGAAACATGTCCGCGCAAACCTCCCCGCCGACTGCACGGCGGAGTTCCGCGACCATGGCGCCAGCCCCGCCGGACAGATGAGCATCTCTCACCCCGCCTTCGAGGCCGCGCGCGCCGCCCTCACCGACGAATGGCAGCGCCCGGCGGCCTATGTGGGCTGCGGCGGCTCGATCCCGATCGCGGGCTATTTCCGCTCCGTCCTCGGCATGGACGCGATGCTGGTGGGATTCGGGCGCGACGACGACCAGATCCATTCGCCCAACGAGAAATACGATGTGGAGAGCTTCCACCGCGGCATCCGCAGCTGGGCCCGGATCCTCGACCGCCTTGCGCAGTGAGGCGTCTCAGCCCGCGTCCAGCGCCAGCGCATGGACCCGCGCCATCACGTCGGGACCTAGCGCCGCATGGATCGCGCGGTGACGCTCCAGCCGCGACATGGCGGCGAAGGCGGGGGCGCGGATCGTCACGGTGAAGTGGCTTTCCCCGCTGCCGTCGTCGCCTGCATGGCCCGCATGGCGGTGGCTGTCGTTGACCACATCGAGCCGGTCGGGCGCGAAGCGGCTTTGCAGGCATTCGACGATCCGGCGTTCCATCTGCATCATTTGGTCCCGACCCCCTTCATCTTCCGCACCGATGGTCTAAACTCTCGCCTCCGAGTCGAACAGACCCCATCGCGACATCCCTGTCGCGGCGGACCCGACAAGATCGGCTATGCCGGAAAGGCCCTTTAGTATGGCAGACCGCCCCCCCTTCGAGTTCGACATGCGCGTGTCCTCGGACAAGAAGAAGCGCAAGACCGGGCGTCGGGGGATGTCAGGCGCGTTCGAGACTTCGAAACAGATCTGCGAGGCGCCGGGGTGTCAGGAGCCGGGCCTCTACCGCGCGCCGAAAAGCCCCGACCTCCTCGACGAGTTCCACTGGTTCTGCAAGGATCACGTCCGCGAATACAACCTGAAATGGAACTTCTTCCAGGGCAGCACGGAGGAGGAATTCGAGGCATTCCTCGACAAAGACCGGGTCTGGGGGCGCGAGACGCGGCCCTTCCACAAGCGCCCCGACGAGGGCAGGGTCTGGTCCCGGCTGGGCGTCAACGACCCGATGGAGATCCTGGGCGAGAAGGCGACGCAGAACCCCGGCAAGTCCAACCCCTCCGGTGCGACCCGCAAGCTGCCGCCCACGGAACGCAAGGCAGTGGAGATCCTCGACGCCCGCGACCACTGGTCGAAGACGGAGATCCGCAAGCAATACAAGAGCCTCGTGAAGGACCTGCATCCCGACATGAACGGCGGCGACCGCTCCGACGAGGATCGGTTGCAGGAGGTGGTCTGGGCGTGGGACCAGATCAAGGAAAGCCGCTTCTTCCGCGAATGACGCGCGCTTGACGCCACGCGACGCGCCCTCTAAGTCCTGACCCCACGGCGGGTGGGCAGGCAGGCTATGCACCGGATTGCAAATCCGAGAAGACCGGTTCGATTCCGGTACCCGCCTCCAGCTCCCGTCAATCCCGCTACGACTTCCGCCCCCGCGCGGCGTTCCGGTAGGCCGAGGGCGCCATGCCCACGCGCCTCAGGAACGTCCGGTTGAAGTTGGAGATGTTGTTGAACCCGGACTGGTAGCACACGTCGGTAATGGCATCGTCGGAGGCCGCCAGCAGCCGCTGGGCGCAGCCGATCCTGAGCGACACGAGATGGTCGGTGAAGGTGGTCCCGGTGCGCCGCTTGAAGAAGCGCGAGAACACCGAGTCCGACATGCCCACGAGGTCGGCGCCGTCGCGCAGGCTCGGCCGATCGAGGAAATGGTCCTGCAAAAAGCCCAGCGCGCGGTCGATGCGGTCCTGTTGCTTCGACCCGTCCGGCCCCAGCGACCGCACGAAACTGCGCGAGGCGAGGTAGCGGCATTCCGTCGACGCGGCGAGGAGTGACAGGATCCGCAAAAGCTCCGCCGTGGCCTGTCCGGGCGGAAGGCCCGCCATGCCCTCGATCATCCGGCGGCCCTTTCGCGCCGTGGCACCGTGGAACGCGACGCCGCGTGCCGCCCGGTCGAGGAACGCGGTGACAGGGGCCAGTTCGGGAAACGCGGCGCACCCTGCGCGCATCCGATCCGGGGCGAACTGCACGACGACATCGCGCCGGCGCAGGATCCCGCCGCCCAGATCCGACGACACCCAGTCATGCGGAAGGTTGCTTCCGATGAAGCACAGATCGCCACCCTCGAACGGACCGATATGGTCCCCCACATAGGCCATGCCGGAGGAATAACGGATCAGATGAATCTCCACCTCCGGATGATGGTTCCAGACCGCGCGGGGGGTCGGGTAATCGTCGATCCGCCACAGGTGGCTCCGGTCGGGGGGGATCAGCACCTGCTCGGCCCGCGGGTCCGGTGTCAGGGGGGCGGCGCCGATAGCGATTTTGCCTTTCACGACGCCTGCTCCCTCCGTTCCTGCATGAAAGTATCGGTCGCCCGCAAGACGCGCAATAGCGGCGGATTCCGGGATCGTCCAACGTCGGGGATGCGCATGCGATCGCTATGTCCGTTGTTCGCGCACAGGGAGGGAAACAGAATGCTGTCAATGAACCGCCATCTCATGGCGTCTGCCGCAACGGTCGGTCTTGTGCTCGGGTCTGCCGTCGCGGCGCAGGCCGAGGGCGAGGCGATGTGCTCGAAGGAGGTCCACATCCTGGCCCAGCCCCGGGACGGCCTCACCACGACGGAGAAATATGCCGACGAGTTCAAGAAACTCTCCGGCGCGGGTTTCCAGATCGACTATCTGAACGAGAACGACCGCCGCGCGAAATCGCGGGCGGACGCCTCCACCGTCGGGCGCTACAACGTCTATTACGTGGACGAGGCCAACCTCGCTCAGTTCGCATCTTCGAACTGGATCGTGCCGCTGCTGAAATACTACCCCGAGAAATACGACTTCAAGGACTTCGATCCGGGCCGTCGCGAAACGGCGACGTTCGACGGCAAGGTCTGGTTCGCGCCGATCCAGGGCGGCGGCGATCTGCTCGTCTACCGCACCGATATCTTCAAGGCCGCAGGGCTGGAGCCGCCCAAGACCGTGGACGAGATGGTCGCCGACGCAAAGAAGCTGAACGATCCCGACAAGGGGATCTACGGCATTGCCCTGCGCGGCCAACGCGGATCGGGGGCGAACGTCTGGCGCTGGATGACCTATTTCCGCGGCTACGGCGGGGAGTGGTTCGACAAGGACGGCAAGCCCGCCTTCGACAGCCCGGCAGCCGTCAAGGCGACGGAAACCTATCTCGAGCTCTTCAAATACTCGCCCCCCGGTACCAAGACGGGATCGTGGGATGAGGTGACGGGCGCCTTCAACTCGGGTCAGGTCGCGATGATCGTGGAATCGGCGCCGTTGGGGTCGATCGCTCTCGACCCGGCGGTGTCTTCGGTGACCGACAAGATCGCCTTTTCCACGCCCCCGACCCCGCTGACGGGCGGCGGCTACGCCCACGGCTTCGCCATTGCGGCCAAGGCGAACCCGACCGAGGAGGACAAGAAGTGCGCGGGCCTCTGGATCGCATGGGCCACCGACAAGAAGAACGAGGAGCGCCGGCTGGAGGCCGGACAGGCGGGGGAGCTGAACCGCACCTCGATCTTCAACTCGCCGGAGTTTTCGGCGAAGTTCGGCAAGGAGCTTCCCGCAGCCCTCGCGGCAACGGCGCCCTTCACCAAGGTGAACTTCTGGCAGAACGCGAAGTGGCCGGAGCTGGGCGACCGCTGGGGTATCATCCTCGAGGAGCTGATCACCGGGCAGCGCACCGACATCAAGGCGGCCCTGGACGAACTCAACGACTATGCCCTGACGCTGACGTCGAACTGAGCCCTGACCGACGGCCCCGGCGCATTCCCGCGCCGGGGCCACCCCTGCTCGCCTGACCCGAGAAGGTTCGTGAATGCGAATCCGCAATACCCTTCCCTACACGTTCCTCGTGCCCACCGTGTGCCTGCTCGCGGTGCTTGCCTTCACGCCGCTGATCTATGCCGTCATCGTATCCTTCACCGACCGCACTTTGTTCGAGCCGACCTCGCATTGGGCCGGGTTCAGCAACTACACCAAACTCTTCGACGACCGGCGCTTTCTCAACTCCGCCTGGGTGTCGCTGAAGTGGGAGGTGATCACGGTCGGGGCGACCATGATCCTTGCCGTGGGCCTTGGCGTCCTGATGTTCGAGGCGGCGTCGCCCCGGATGCGGCAGGCCCTGTCGCTCATTTTCCTCGTGCCTGTCCTGCTGCCTCGGGTCTGCGCGGCCTTCGTGTGGAAATTTGCGTTCCATCCGCTTTACGGGATCGTGACCTACCCCTACCGCGCGATCACCGGGCGGCCCGTCGACATGCTGGCCGATCCGAACGCGGCGTTTCTCGCGGTGGCGTTCGTGGATGTCTGGCAATGGGGCTTCTTCTTTTCGGTGATCGTGCTGAAACTGCTGGAATCGCTGCCCCGCCAGCCGATCGAGGCCGCGCGGCTCGACAATGCCAAACCGTGGGAGATCCATCTCTACATCACGCTGCCGATGCTCAAGGCGGCGCTGGTGAGCCTCGCGCTGGTCAAGGCCATCGAATCGCTCCGATCCTTCGATCTGATCTACGTGATGACCCGCGGCGGCCCCGGCATCGCCACCGAGACGCTGGACATGTATGCCTTCAGTCAGGGCTTCATCGAGAGCGGCAACATCAGCTACGCCTCCGCCATCGCGGTCATCATGCTGATCGTGACCATCGTGTTCTTCACCGTGATCTGGAAGAGGGTGAATCGATGAAGACCCGCCTCCTGGGCCAGATCCTGCTGTGGTTCTTCGCGCTGATCGTGCTGCTGCCGCTGGGCTGGACGCTGCTCAACGCGTTCAAATTCGGGGCTGATCTGCTGACGCCGGTGCCCAAGCTTTTCTTCACCCCGACGCTGGAGAATATGGCGTATGTGCTGGGCCGGGACAGCGTGTTCAAGGCGCTGGTGAACTCGCTCATCATCTGCATCTCGGCGGTGGCCATCGGTCTGGCGCTGGGTCTGCCCGGCGCCTACGCCATCGCGCGCCATCCCAACCGGGCAACAAAGGAGGTGCAGTTCTTCGTCCTGTCGCTCCGGTTCCTGCCCCCGGTGGCGGTGGCGATCCCGCTCATGGTGATCTGGCTCAACCTCGGGCTCTATGACACGCGGATCGGGATGATCATCTCCTACTCGCTCATCACCATCTCGATCACCATGTGGCTCGCGATCCCCGGCTTTCAGGCCGTCCCGCGCGAGGTGGAGGAGGCGGCCCGCGTCGACGGCTACGGGCCTTATGCGGTGTTCTTCCGCGTGGCCCTGCCGGTGGCGGGCAAGTCGCTTCTGGGCGCGCTCGCCTTCAGCTTCGTGCTGGTCTGGAACGAGTTTCTGATTGCCCTGATGCTCACCACCTCCAGCGCCAAGACGCTGCCCATCGTGGCCTCCGAGATGTCGCAGCTCGGCATGAATGTGCCATGGGGCATCCTGAATGCGGCCGTCGTGCTCCTGTCGTTGCCGCCCTTGCTGCTGCTCGGCTTGCTGAGCGGATTCCTGAACCGCGCATTTGCGCAGAAGACACGCTGAGAGGAAGACGACATGGCACAGGCACTGGTTCTCGAACGCAAGGGCGAACTCACGATCCGCGAAGTCGACCTGCCGCACGATCTCGGCCCCAACGACGTGCGGATCGAGCTTCATACGGTCGGGGTCTGCGGCAGCGACGTGCATTATTACACCCATGGCCGGATCGGCGATTTCGTAGTCAACGCGCCGATGGTGCTGGGCCACGAAGGCGCCGGCACGATCACCGAGGTCGGCGCGTCCGTCACGGCGCTCCACGTCGGCGACCGGGTTTGCATGGAGCCGGGCGTGCCCGACATGTCGTCGCGCGCGACCAAGCTCGGCATCTACAACGTCGATCCCGCGGTGACGTTCTGGGCCACGCCCCCGGTGCACGGCATCCTCACCCCGTCGGTCGTCCACCCGGCGGCTTTCACCTACAAGCTCCCCGACAGCGTGAGCTTTGCCGAAGGTGCCATGGCGGAGCCGTTCGCCATCGGGATGCAGGCCGCGACCCGCGCGCGCATCGTGCCGGGCGACGTGGCCGTCGTCACCGGGGCGGGGCCGATCGGGATCATGGTGGCGCTGGCGGCGCTCGCCGGGGGCTGCGCGCGGGTCCTCATCTCCGACATTAGCGACGAGAAGCTGGCGACAGCGGCGCGCTACGACGGTATCACGGGGATCAATGTGTCCAAGGGTGGTCTCGTCGAAGCGGTGAAGGCCGCGACCGCCGACTGGGGCGCGGACGTGGTGTTCGAATGCTCCGGCAGCCCGCGCGTCTATGGCGACGCAATCCGCGCCGCCCGTCCCGGTGGCTGCGTGGTGCTCGTGGGCCTGCCGCCGGAGCCGGTGCCCTTCGACGTCAGCGCCGCCTGCGCGCGCGAGCTGAGGATCGAGACGGTGTTCCGCTATGCCAACGTCTTCGACCGCGCACTGGAGCTGATCGCCTCGGGCAAGGTGGATCTGAAGCCGCTGATCTCCGGCACCTTCCCGTTCGCGCGGAGCGTCGAGGCGTTCGAGCGCGCGGCAGAGGGGCGGCCCGGCGACATCAAGCTGCAGATCCGGATGGCCCGCGACGGGGACGAATGATGGCAACCATCGTCTGCCGCAACATCCGCAAGAAATACGGCGAGGTCCTCGTCGTGCCGGACTTCGATCTGGAGGTCGCGGATCGGGAGTTCATCGTGTTCCTCGGCCCGTCGGGCTGCGGCAAGTCCACGATGCTGCGGATGATGGCGGGGCTGGAGACGATCACCGGCGGGGAGCTGGTGATCGGCGACACGGTAGTCAATGATCTGGAGCCGCGCGACCGGGGCATCGCGATGGTGTTCCAGAACTATGCGCTCTATCCCCACATGACGATCCGTGGAAACATCGCCTTCGGCCTTCGTCGCCTCAAGGTGCCGGAGGCGGAGATCGCGCGCCGCACCGACGACGTGACCGAGGTGCTGGGCCTGCAGCCCTATCTCGACCGCAAGCCTGCCGAGTTGTCGGGCGGCCAGCAGCAGCGCGTGGCCATCGCGCGCGCGATGATCAAGACGCCGAAGGTGTTCCTGTTCGACGAGCCGCTTTCCAACCTCGACGCCAAGCTCCGCGCCGTGATGCGCGAGGAGATCGCGCGCCTGCATCGCAAGCTCCGCACCACGACGATCTACGTCACCCACGACCAGATGGAGGCGATGACCCTCGCCGACCGCATCGTGCTGATGAAGGACGGCAAGATCGAGCAGGTCGGCACCCCCGAACAGATCTACGAGCGGCCCCGAACGCATTTCGTGGCGGGCTTCATCGGCACGCCCGCGATGAACTTCGTGGAACTGCGGGCCATGGGGGGGAAGCTTTCCGGCGCCGGGATCTTCCTGTCGCCGGACCTCTCCCGCTTTCGCGTGGCGGAGGGGCAGGAGGTGGTCTTGGGCATCCGGCCCGCGAACCTCACGATGGTGGCCGGGGACGGGGCGAACGTTCTGTCCGGCTACATCGACCTGATCGAGTATCACGGCGATCAGGTTCTCCTCAGCTTCGACGTGGGGCCGACCAAATTCCGCGCACTGATCCCGGCCCGCGACCGCCCGAAGGAAGGCGACCCCGCCCGGTTCGCGGTCAATTGCGACGAGATTCACCTGTTTGACAAGCGCACGGGCCAGACGCTCCTGCCGCACTAACTTTCCGCCAGACGATACGTTGAGGGACACCGGACAATGGACGAAACGGCACACGGCACCCGGAACCGGCGCGGCGACTACCGCCCCAACAAGCGGATCGCCTATCCGCCGTTCGGCGACTGGCCCGCAAAGCCCAAGGCGCTGCTCCGGTGGGCGTTCGGATTTCCGGGCTTTCTCTTTCCATGGAACGCCATCTTCCTCGGCATCGCGGGGCTGGTCTGGGCCTTCGCCACGCCGTCGATGACCACGATGGCGCATCTCGCCCCCGGCTGGATGGCGTTCATCCTCGGGCGCAACGCGCTTCTTACGCTTCTGGTTTTCGGCGCATTCCACCTCCGGCTCTATAGCCAGAAGGCGCAGGACACGCGGTTCAAATACAACGCCCGCTGGCCCAGCGCCAAGAACGATGCGTTCCTCTTCAACGACCAGACGCTCGACAACCTGTTCTGGACCTTCGCCAGCGGCGTGGTGATCTGGAGCGGGTTCGAGATCGGCCTCTTCTGGGCCGCCGCGAACGGCTACCTGCGACTGGTGAGCCTTGAGGCGCATCCGGTCTATGTCGTGGTGCTGTTCCTCCTGATCCCGGTCTGGCGCGACGTCCATTTCTACGTCGTCCACCGCCTGATCCACTGGCCGCCGCTTTATCGCCGCGTGCACAGCCTTCACCACAACAACGTCAATCCGGGACCGTGGTCCGGCCTCGCGATGCACCCGGTGGAGCATGCGCTCTATTTCTCTACGGCGCTCATCTTCCTCGTGGTTCCGTTCCATCCGCTGCATCTGTTGTTCACTCTGGTCCATGCCGGGCTGTCCCCGGCACCGGGCCATGCGGGGTTCGAGCGGATGGAGCTCGGCGGCGACGCATCCCTCGACCTGACCGTCGGGCACGGCCACTACCTCCACCACAAGTTCTTCGAGTGCAATTATGCCGACGGACCGATCCCGGTCGACAAGTGGTTCGGCACCTTCCACGACGGCTCCGAGGAGTCCGAAGCCCGCATGATCCAGCGGTTCCGCGACCTCAAGGCCCGGAGTGCTGCATGACCGCCTGGGTTGTGGCCTGCCGGACGGACGACCTCGGCCCCGAACGCGTCGTGCGTTTCGACGAAGGCGAGCGGACGTTCGCGATCTATTGCAGCCCGGAGGGGGACTATTTCGCGACCGACGGGCTCTGCACCCACGGCAAGGCGCATCTGGCCGACGGGCTGGTGATCGACGGCACCGTGGAATGCCCCAAACATAATGGCATCTTCGACTACCGCACCGGCGAGGCGATGGCCCCGCCGGTCTGCATCGACCTCGCCCGCTATCCCATCCGGGTCACGGGCGACATGGTGGAAATCGAGATCTGACGTCGCGGATTCAGCCCAGATGGTTCAACCGGCGCTCCTGCCGGTCGATCAGGAAATCGACCTCCCGACGCCCAGACGTGGACAGAGCGCCACCGGGACGCCGCAGGGCCGGATCGGCGATCACACCCCGTTTCGCCAGCACATACTTGCGAACCGCGAGGCCGAGGCCCGGCTGCTGCTCGTAGCGCGCGAGGGGCAGGTAGGCGTCGAACAGATCCTGCGCAAGGTCCCGGTGGCCGCGGGCGCAGGCCTCCACCACCCCGACCATCATTTCGGGGTAGGCAAAACCGGTCATCGCGCCATCGGCACCGCGGCCCATCTCCTCAGGCAAGAACAGCCCACCATTGCCGCACAGGATCGCGATGCGGCGGTCGAGCG
>JBBSVE010000063.1:0-16797 GCA_038233815.1 Rhodobacterales bacterium | reverse complement strand
TAGACCGCCGACAGGGTCGCGCGCTTGGAATACCAGTTGATGTCGGTCGATGTGTCGCCCAGCGCGCGCCAGATCGCATCCGCCGTGCCCCAGATCGCGCGCGCCCCGTCCGCCGTGTGCTGCGGCAGCGCGAAGAGCGTGGTGCCGCGCCGGGCAAGCTCCCGGTTCTCCACCACGTCGAGCCGGGTCTGGATCGCGAAAGCCACCCGGTCGGAATAGCGCATCGCGGAGAGGTCCGCCGACGCCAGCCGCTCCGCCATGGCGGCGTCCCCCGCCCGGTGGAACGCAAGCGCCAGATCGACCCCGCCGCGCGGAAACAGCGCATGGGCCAGCGCCGGTGCGATGTCCGTGGACGCTATGGCGGCGCGGAGCGTGGCCTCCGACCACCCGTCGAAGGGCACGTTGGGCAGGGCCGCATGCAACAGACGGGCGCCAGGGTCCGTATCGGGGGGAGGGGATGCGATGTCGGGGTCCATGGATGACCTTTCAGGTTCAGGCGGATGCTTTACCCCCGCGCAGATAGGGCGGTGGACAGGCTCCGGCCAGTTTGCTATAGGCGGCGAGCCTGCACAATCGTGCAAATCCAACTTAGAAAGGTGGTGAAAACCACATGCAGGTCTCCGTCCGTGACAACAATGTCGAACAGGCCCTCCGGGCTCTGAAGAAGAAGCTCCAGCGCGAAGGCGTGTTCCGCGAAATGAAGCTCAAGCAACATTTCGAGAAACCGTCCGTCAAGCGTGCCCGCGAGCAGGCCGAGGCGATCCGCCGTGCGAGAAAGCTCGCGCGCAAGAAAGCCCAGCGCGAAGCCGGGCTCTAAGCCGTCCGGAGCGGGCCCGACGATCCGGGTCCGCGTCCCTGTCCGGTTGAACCCCCCGGCACTGGCCAGGGGGTTTTTTTCATGCGCTGCGCCTGAGCCCGCGCGTCACTTGCGCTTGGTCAGCGCGTCTTCCTTGTGGGCGGCATGGGCGTCGGTCTTGTCGCTTCTAACCTCATACTGCGGCTCGTCCCCGGACGCGCGACGCTGCTTCTTCATGAACTGGAAGTCGGCGGTGTGGACCTTCACCACCTCACCGTCGATATGGCCCTCCTCGGAGTTCCACGTCACCTTGTCGCCCGTCGAGAATTTCGCCATCTCACCCTCCGCTGGTTCCGTGCCGCAACGCTAAGTCCACCACACGGTTCCGCAAACGCCCGCCGCGGTTGTCTCACGGTGCGTTCCGTGGCAAACCGCCTGATCCGGGCGCCGTCCCCCCGGACCGTCCGCCCGCGAAAGGCCGCGCCCCGATGTCCTCACCGATGCTTTCCACCGTCCTGAAACCGATCCACCGCGAGGGTTACCGGTTCATCGCGATCTTTGGCGTGATCGCGGTCGTGCTGTTCTTCCTCTGGCCGCCGCTCGGATGGCTCGGACTCCTGCTGACGGTCTGGTGCTACTATTTCTTCCGCGACCCGGTTCGCGTCACGCCGACCCGCAAGGGCCTGATCGTCAGCCCGGCGGACGGCATCATCTCGCTGATCGAGCCTGCGGTTCCGCCGACCGAGCTTGGCCTCGGGCCGGAAACGATGATGCGCGTTTCGGTCTTCATGAACGTGTTCAACTGCCACGTGAACCGCCTGCCCGTCACCGGCACCATCACGAAGATCGCCTACCGCGCGGGCAAGTTCCTCAACGCCTCGCTCGACAAGGCGTCCGACGACAACGAGCGCAATGCGCTGGTCGTGCGGATGGAGGACGGACGCGACATCGCCGTGGTGCAGATCGCGGGCCTCGTCGCGCGCCGCATCGTCTGCGAGGTGCCCGAGGGCGCGCGTCTGCTGGCCGGGGACCGATTCGGCATGATCCGCTTCGGCTCCCGGCTCGACGTCTATCTTCCCGACGGGGTGGAGCCGCTGGTCTGCCTCGGTCAGACCATGGTCGCGGGCGAGACGGTGGTGGCTGATCTCACCTCCGCGGAACCCGCACGCGACGGGCGGGAACGCTGAGCCATGGCGCGCCGCCGGGAGTCGATGTCGCTCACCCACCTGCTGCCCAACATCGTGACGATCCTCGGCCTCTGCGCGGGGCTGACCGCGATCCGGTTCGTGCTCGGCGGCCGGTTCGACATCGCGGCGGCGCTCCTGATCTTCGCGGCCGCCATCGACGGGTTCGACGGGTTGCTGGCCCGCCGGCTCAACGCCTCCTCCTCGATCGGGGGGGAGCTGGACAGCCTGTCGGATTTCCTGAACTTCGGGGTGGCGCCGGGGCTGCTGGTCTATCAGTTCGCGCTGGCGCGGGATTTCACGACGGGGTGGATGTTCGTCCTCGTCTATGCCTGCTGCGCGTGCCTGCGGCTTGCCCGATTCAACGTCAGTCGCGACGTGGTGCCGATGCCGGGGACGCGGCCGCATTTTGTCGGCGTCCCGGCGCCGGGCGGTGCGATGCTGGCGCTGCTGCCGGTGTTCGTGACGCTGCAGGGCTGGATGGACGTGCGCGAGGCGCCGTTCCTTTACGGGATCTGGATAGCACTGATGGGTTGGCTCATGATTTCCCGCGTGCCAACGATCTCCTCCAAGGCGCTGCGGGTGCCGCGGGACCGGTCCGGCCTCGTTCTGGTCGGCGGCGCGGTCATCGTGGGGCTGATGGTCACGCGGTTCTGGCTGCTTCTCGTGATCCTGACGTCGATCTATGCGGCTCTGATCCTCTATGCCGTGGTCCAGCATGCACGGGGCCGGTCCGCGGTCCTGCCACCCCCGTCGTCGGACTGAAACAGGCTTAGACCGCCATCGCCGTGGTGCTGACGATGGTGCGGAGCGCGAACGACGACTGCATTTGTGCTACACCGGGCAGGCGCGCCAGGAACTGCCGGTGGATGCGCGCGAAATCGTCGGTGTCGCGGGCCACGACCTTCAGCAGGTAATCCGCCGTCCCCGCCATCAGATGACACTCGAGGATGTCGGGAATGCGCGCCACCTCCCGCTCGAACGCATCCAGCAGGTCGTCGGCCTGGCCTTGCAGCGTGATCTCCACGAACACCGTCGTCGGACGGCCCAGACGGCGGGCATCCAGAAGGGCCACGTAGCCCGCGATAACGCCCTCCTCCTGCAATCGCGCGACACGCCGGTGACAGGCGGAGGGCGACAGGTTCACCGCCTCCGACAGGTCGGCATTGGTGATCCGCCCGTCGCGCTGGAGCGTGGCGAGGATGCGGCGGTCGGTTGCGTCGAGTGCGGGTGTCACGGCAATATCTTTCGCAAAATGGAATAATTACGGTCGATCCTTCGCCACCGAGCGCGCTGAACCGCGCATTATTCAAAGCATCTTCCTCTCAACCGCGCAAGGATGACGCCAGCCGGAGCGAGGGAGACGCGCATGAAGATCGGATGCCCGAAGGAAATCAAGCCGCAGGAATACCGTGTCGGCCTGACCCCCAACGCGGTGCGGGAGGCGGTCGCCCATGGCCACGCGGTCACGGTGCAGATCGGCGCCGGTGCGGGCGCGGGCTTTGCCGATACCGACTACGAGGCCGCCGGCGCCACGATCGCGCTGACGCCCGAGGAGGTGTTCGAGGCGGATCTCGTCATCAAGGTGAAGGAACCGCAGCCCGAGGAACGCGCCCGGCTCAGGAAGGGTCAGGTGCTCTTCACCTATCTCCACCTTGCGCCGGATCGCGACCAGACCGAGGATCTTCTGGCCTCCGGCGTGACCGCCATCGCTTACGAGACGGTGACCGACCGGACCGGAGGCCTGCCGCTTCTGGCGCCGATGTCGGAGGTGGCGGGCAGGCTCGCGCCGCAGGTGGGCGCATGGACGTTGCAAAAGGCCAACGGCGGGCGAGGCGTTCTGCTGGGCGGCGTTCCGGGGGTCGCCCCGGCGCGGGTGCTGGTGATCGGGGGCGGCGTCGTGGGGACGCATGCGGGCCGGATCGCGGCGGGCATGGGGGCGGATGTCACGGTGGTTGACCGGTCGCTGACAAGGCTGCGCTATCTCGACGACCTCTATACGGGCACGTTCAAGACGGGCTACGCCAGTGCTGGCAACGTGCTGGATCTGGCGCGCGGGGCCGACCTCATCGTGGGCGCCGTGCTGATCCCCGGCGCCGCCGCGCCAAAGCTGATCTCGGGGGATGAGCTGGAGCAGCTGAAACCCGGCACGGCGCTCGTCGATGTGGCGATTGATCAGGGCGGCTGTTTCGAGACCTCGCGCCCCACGACGCACCACGACCCGGTCTATGAGGTCGGCGGCGTCATGCACTACTGCGTGGCGAACATGCCCGGCGCGGTGCCCCGCACCGCCACCATCGCGCTGGGCAATGCCACGCTGCCGTTCCTGCTGGCGCTTGCCGACAGGGGCTGGCGGGAGGCCTGCCGCGCGGACCCGCACCTGCTTGCGGGGCTCAACGTCCACGCGGGGCACCTGACCTACGCGGCGGTCGGCGAGGCGCTGGGGATGGATACCCTGCCCGCGACCGACGCGCTGGACCTCTGAGCGGTCAGGCCGCGGGGCGGGTCTTCAAGAGGTCGCGGATGTCGGTCAGCAGTTCTTCCTGCGTCGGGCCCTTGGGCGCGCCCGGCACCGGCGCGTCCCGGCGCAGCGCCGCGTCCTTCAGCCGGTTCACGAACTTCACCAGCAGGAAGACCACGAAGGCGATGATGAAGAAATTGATGCAGGCCGTGATGAAGGCGCCATAGGCGAAGACCGCAGCGCCGGAGTTCCGCGCGGTCGCGAGGCCAGCACCCTCCGGGACGGTGCCGCTCATCACGAGATACATGTTGGAGAAATCGACCCCGCCGAGGACCAGCCCGATGATCGGGTTGATAAGATCGCCCACGAGGCTGGAGACGATGGCCGTGAAGGCGGCGCCGATGATGATGCCGACGGCGAGGTCCATCACGTTGCCCTTGGCGATGAAGTCGCGGAATTCCTTGATCATGGGTTAATCCTTCAGATTATGCCGGACCTCCCGGCGTTCAATTCGGCGCCGATATGCCACGATCCGTCCGCGCCGTTAATAGCAAAACGAAGCGGGCCGCGTCGTCAGCCGCGCGGTGCTGCGGCGCGCGCCAGACGATCGTTGATGGCCTGGCCAAGCCCGGTGTCGGGCACCGGGGCCACCGCGATGCCCACGGCCCCGTCGCGACCGCGCACCAGATCGTCCGCCTCGCGCAATATGTGGAACAGGCGCGTGGCGGCCTCCACGAGGTCTTCGCCCGCCGACAGCGTCAGATCCTCGCGCGACGTGGCAGGGCCGAAGCCTATGCGGATCTCCCCCGCCCGCGCGTCCGATGCGTTCAGGCGCAGGGGTGCCGCCGGGGCGTAATGAGAGCGGAGCTGGCCCGGAGCCACCGGCGCATCCTCCCCGCCCGCCGCCAGCGGGATGGGGCCGAGGATCGCCTCCAGCGCCTCCACCGGAACGCCGCCGGGACGCAGCAGGACCGAAGCCCCCACCAGCCCGAGGATCGTCGACTCGACGCCCACCGCGCACGGCCCGCCGTCGAGCACCGCGCCGATCATCCCCGCCAACCCCGCCATCACATGCGCCGCCCGGGTCGGCGACACGCGCCCGGAGACGTTCGCCGACGGCGCCGCGACCGGCCCACCCACCGCGCGCAGCAGCGCCTGCGCCACGGGATGCGCAGGCACCCGCACAGCCACGCTGCCGAGCCCTGCCGTCACGAGGGGCGAGATCCCGGCATCGGATTTCAGCGGCAGCACGAGCGTCAGCGGACCGGGCCAGAACGCCGCCGCCAGCCGCTCCGCCCGGTCGTCGAAGACCGCGACCTCCCGCGCCGCCTGCGTATCCCCGACATGCACGATCAGCGGATTGAAGCGCGGCCTGCCCTTGGCGGCGAAGATACGGGCCACCGCCGCCCCGTCGCGCGCATCCGCGCCGAGGCCGTAGACCGTTTCCGTCGGAAAGGCTGCGAGCCCGCCCTCCTCTATGATCCGCGCAGCGCAGGCGATGCCGTTCGCGTCTGCCACAAGGCTCAGGGTTTCCATCATGCGCCTCCGGGGCTAACGCTATGCGGAGGGGTTGTGACGCCTCGCGCATCGACTAGACTTGCGTCCGGGCCATACCCCCCGCCCGCCGGATTGCCAAGCAGCGCGGGGCCGGGACCGCACCCGAAAGGACGCCCGATGCCCTACCGCGCGCCGCTGGCGGAGTTCCGCTTCATCCTCGCCAACGTCGTGGACTACGCCCGCGTGGCCGCGACCGATCGCTTTGCCGATGCGACGCCCGCGACGGTAGATGTCGTGCTGGCCGAGGCGGGGCGGCTGTGCGAAACCGTGCTCGCCCCCTTGCAGCGGGCGGGCGAACAGCACCCGGCGCGGCTGGAGAACGGGGTCGTGCGCACCGCCCCCGGGTTCGCCGAGGGTTACGGCGCGCTCTGCGACGGCGGCTGGATCGCGGTCGCGGCAAGCCCCGCGTTCGGCGGCATGGGCCTGCCGATGGCCGCTGCCTCCGCGATCAACGAGATGATGGGCTCCGCCTGCCTTGCGCTGCAGCTCAACCCCCTGATGACGCAAGGCCAGATCGAGGCGCTGGAGCATCACGCGAACGCGGCAATGAAGGCGCTCTACATCCCCAGGCTGATCTCCGGCGCGTGGTGCGGCACGATGAACCTGACCGAACCGCAGGCCGGCAGCGACGTCGGCGCGCTCCGCACGGCGGCGGTGCCCAACGGCGACGGCAGCCATGCGATCACCGGGCAGAAGATCTATATCTCCTGGGGCGACAACGATTTCACCGAAAATGTCTGCCATCTCGTGCTGGCCCGTCTGCCGGACGCCCCGGAGGGGACGAAAGGCATCAGCCTCTTCCTGGTGCCGAAATTCATCCCCGACGCGGACGGCACCTGCGGCGCGCGCAACGGGCTCACCGTGGTCAGCCTGGAGCACAAGATGGGCCTCCACGGCTCTCCCACCGCCGTGATCGCTTATGAGGGGGCCACGGGCTGGCTGGTGGGGGAGGAGCATCGCGGCATGGCGGCGATGTTCACCATGATGAACAATGCCCGCCTCGGCGTGGGCATTCAGGGCATCTCCGTTGCCGAGGCCGCGACGCAAGCCGCGGTGGCCTATGCGATGGAGCGCCGGCAGGGCCGCGCGGAAGGATCCGGCAGCATCGCCAACCACGCCGATGTGCGCCGGATGCTGGCATCAATGCGGGCGGAGACCTTCGCGGCACGCGCGATGGCGCTCGACTGCGCGGTGGCCGCCGACATGGCACGCGCGACGGGGGAAGCGGACTGGGCCGCGCGGGCGGCCCTGCTGACGCCGATCGTGAAGGCCTGGGGCACCGACACGGGATGCGCCGTCGCCGACATGGGCATCCAGGTCCACGGCGGCATGGGCTACATCGAGGAGACAGGGGCCGCGCAATATCTGCGCGATGTCCGCGTGACCGCGATCTACGAAGGCACCAACGGCATTCAGGCGATGGACCTCGTGGGGCGCAAGATGGCCGACGGCGGCGCGGAGGCGCTGCGCCTGATCGGGGAGATCGCGCGCCACGCAGGCGGAACGGAGACGCGTCTCGCCGAGCCCGTGATGGCGGCGGCGGAGGCGTTGCGCGCGGCGACGGAATGGCTGTGCGCGCAACCGATGGAGGACCGATTCGCGGGCGCCGTGCCCTATCTTCATGCCTTCGCGCGGGTGCTTTGCGCGCACTACCATCTGAAGGCCGCCGCTGCCGAGGGCCATGACGGACCACGCACGGCGCTCGCCCGCGTGGCGATCCTGCGGCTTTTGCCACGCCACACAAGCCTTCTGGCCGAGATGCGGGCGGGGGCAGCAGACCTCCATGCGCTGAGCGATGCGGATCTGGTCTCGTGAGCGGCGGCATCCGCACGCCGTTCGACGCCCCCGAGCCGGGCACCGCGCGCGAGGTGGCGCCCGGCGTGCTCTGGATGCGGCTGCCGCTGCCGATGGCGCTCGACCACGTCAATGTCTACGCGCTGGAGGAGGGCGACGGCTGGACCGTCATCGACACCGGCTTTCACTCGAAAGGCGCGGTGACATTGTGGGAGCGGCTGCTGGCGGAACCTCTCGGCGGGCGTCCGGTCCGGCGAGTCGTGGTGACGCATCACCATCCCGACCATGTCGGCATGGCGGGCTGGTTTCAGGCGCGGGGTGCGGATCTCTGGATGCCGCGCACCGGCTGGCTTCTGGCGCGGATGCTGGTGCTCGACCGGCAGGAGCGAGCGTCGCCGGAACAGCTCGCGTTCCTGCGCCGCGCGGGCATCGTCGGGGCGGCGCTGGCGGACAAGGCGGGGGAGCGTCCGTTCAACTTCGCCGACGTGGTGGCGCCGCTGCCGCTCGGCTTCACGCGGCTCAAGGAGGGCGGGACGGTGCGCATGGGCGGGCGCTGCTGGGACGTGCGGATGGGCGACGGCCACGCCCCCGAACACGCGACCTTCTGGAGCCGCGACGACGATCTGGTGCTGGGCGGCGACCAGCTTCTGCCCGCAATCTCCGCCAACATCGGCGTCTATCCGACGGAACCCGACGCCGATCCGCTGCGCGAGTGGCTGGAAAGCAGCGCGCGCTTCCGCACCGTGGCGGAGGATCGCCACCTTGTTCTGCCGGGCCACAAGCAGCCATTCACCGGTCTTCCCCTGCGCCTGCGCCAGATGGTAGAGAATCACGAGGGCGCGCTGACCCGGCTGAACGACCTTCTGGCGACGCCGAAGCGCGCGACGGAGTGTTTTCCCGCCCTCTTCAAGCGAGCGATCGGGCCGGATGTCGCGGGGCTCGCACTGGTGGAGGCGGTGGCCCATCTCAACCACCTGCTGTTTCGGGGCGAGGTCCGGCGGTCCCTGTCGGATGATGGAGCGTGGCTCTGGCAGGTATCGGGCGGACACGATGCCGCATCTTGCGTCCGGCCCGCGATGCGCTAAACCGGGTCGGGTTCGGGAACGACGACGGCCCGCGTGCCGCGAGGAGAGATCACGATGGACGATCACAAGCCAGGCAGCATGGACATCACGGCACAAGAGCGCACGTTCGAGAGCTTCATGCGCTTCGTGTCCTACGCCGCCGCCCTGATCGTGGCCGTGCTGGTCTTCATGGCTCTCGTCAACGCCTGACCCCTGCGACTCCCGCACCGAGGACATTCCATGTATCGCATCCTGATGTGCTTTGCGGCGATGCTGATGCTCGCGGCCTGCGGTGGACCGGCGGAACCGATCTGGGCTTCGGACGACGCGGTCGCGCGGGCGCGGTTCGTCGCAGGGCCGCCGACCTCGATCACGCTTTATACCGTCATCGGCACCAGAACCGGGTCGGGCGCACATTCCGGCCTTCTCATCAACGGCTCGCAGCGGGTGATCTTCGATCCGGCAGGCACGTGGCGGCATCCGTCTCTGCCTGAACGCAACGACGTGCATTTCGGCATGACGGACAAGATGGTGAATTTCTACATCGATTACCACGCCCGCGTGACCTACAACGTGGTGGAGCAGAAGCTCCTCGTCTCCCCCGAGGTGGCCGAGGCGGTCATGCGGCGCGCGATGGCCTACGGCGCGGTGTCGAAGGCGCATTGCTCGCGCGCGATCTCCGCCGTGCTGCGCGGCGTTCCGGGGTTCGAGAGCGTTCCGCACACGTGGTTCCCCAAAACGCTCATGGAGGCGTTCGGCAGGCTTCCCGGCGTAACGGAGCGGACCATCACCGACGACAGCGCCGACAAGAACTACGGCGTGCTTCTGGTGCAAGCGGGCGACCCGCGGCTGAACTGATCCAATGCCCGTGATCCACGTCGTCCATGGCCTTCCCGGGCATCTGAGGCCCGATGCCGCACGACTCTACTGGGAAGCGTTCGGCGGCAAGCTCGGCCGCGTGATGGGGCCGGAGCCCCTCGCGCTCCGCTTTCTGGAAGCGGCGATGCGACCGGATCATGCCTTGGCGGCCCTGTCGCCGAACGGTGCGCTTCTGGGCTTCGCGGGCTTCAAATCGCCCACCGGCTCCTTTGCG
Source organism: Rhodobacterales bacterium (assembly GCA_038233815.1). Taxonomy (GTDB): domain Bacteria; phylum Pseudomonadota; class Alphaproteobacteria; order Rhodobacterales; family Rhodobacteraceae; genus JBBSVE01. Next base: position 6,848 of record JBBSVE010000063.1, on the reverse strand, counting down.
GGCGGCAGTCCGACGCAGATGCGCGCGATCTACGGCGCCTCTGGCGCGTTGTGGCGGCGCGCGCTTTTGTGGTTGCTCCAGCGCGACGTGGACAACGACCGGATGCTGCTCGACGGGATCTGCGTGGCGCCGGACGCCCGCGGGGCGGGGGTCGGCACGCTGCTGATGCAGGCGGTCTTTGCGGAGGCGCGGGTTCGGGGCTACCCGTCGGTGCGGCTCGACGTTATCGACACGAACGGCCGCGCGCGCGCGCTCTACGAGCGGCTGGGCTTCGAGGCGGTGGCGACGCAGCGGTCGGGCCTCGCGCGCCATGTCTTCGGCTTTTCCGCCAGCACGACGATGGTGCGGACGCTGGTCTGATCCGGTCAGTCGAAGCTGCCGGTCACACGGCCGAAAAGCATGAAGGCCCGCGCGGTCCGCGTTTCCCCCATATGGGCGAGGTCGGTGTCGGTCGCGACCTTCTCGAACTCCGTTACCGTCCGGTCGAAACTGCGCAGGAAATGGTGCGCCGCGTCGCGAAAGACCGGGTCCTCGCGCATCCGCAGGGCCGTCTGCGCCAGACGCTCGCGGTCGCGCACGCCGCCCAGCGCCGCGATGCCACGCCCCCGCTCGCCGGCGGCGAAACGGCGCCAGACTTCGGGGCGGCAGCGTTCGGGCACCAGATCGTCCATGTAGATCCCATCCTGGCTGAGCAGTGTCAGCACATCCTGCGCAGCCCGGATCAGATGCGAGGTCTCCCGGTCCTCCAGCGCCAGCCTCAGGGCGCGGAACCCTGCCTTGTCGTCGGGGCCTTCGGGAAAATGCAGCGCGCGGATGAAGTCGGCGGTCGACAGCGACGCGCGCGCCATGTCGAGGGGCACGCCCAGCGGCAGCACCGTCTGCGCCTCCGATGCGGGGGCTTCGGGCGTCACCGTCTGCGCCTCCCGCCGGTCGGCGGAGGGCACCGCCAGATCGGGATCGCGCCGCGAGGTGAACTTCGCCAGCGCCAGATCGGTTCGCCGCTGCGCCGCGGCCAGATCGTCGAGCTTCTTTTCCACCGCCGGGCGCGGGGCCACCCCGGTTTGCTGGCCCACGAGATAGGCATGCCGCATCGCATCGACCGCCATCTGGAGCCTGCCCGCCTCCTCCCGGAGCGACGCCATCGTGCGGATGGAGGATACGGTCGCCCAGACCAGAACCAGCGGCAGCGCCACGGTCAGCAGCGTCATCAGAAGCGACAGCGCCCCCGTTGTCCCGTCCGCCGTCGTCATGCGGATTGCCACGGCCGCGACCCAGAGGATCGCCAGCCCGAGTGCGATCAGCTCGGCCCACGGGCGTCGCACGGGCGGGGCGGGGGCGGCAGGCTCCGCGTCGGGATCCGTCGTGTCGTTCATCCGCCGGACCCCGTCTCTCGCCGCGCTCAGATGTAGCGGACCTCAAGGATCTCGTAGGTGCGCGTGCCGCCGGGGGTCTTCACGTCGACAGTGTCGCCCTCGTCCTTGCCGATCAGGGCGCGCGCCAACGGGGATTTGAGGTTCAGGAGCCCCGCCTCCAGATCCGCCTCCGGCTCGCCCACGATCTGGTAGGATTTCTCCTCGTCGTTATCCTCGTCGAGAAGCTTGACGGTCGCGCCGAACTTGATCGCACCGGACATCTTGGAGGGGTCGATGACCTCCGCCAGCGATAGCACGGCCTCCGCCTCCTTGATCCGGCCCTCGATGAAGCTCTGCTTTTCGCGGGCGGAGTGGTATTCCGCATTCTCCGACAGATCGCCATGCTCGCGCGCCTCGGCGATGGCCCGGATCACCGCCGGACGCTCCTCGGTCTTGAGCGTGCGCAGCTCGGCGTCGAGTTCGTCGAAACCCTTGCGGGTCATGGGAATCTTTTCCATCGGACATCACCATAAAACAGGAAAGCCATGGACCTTTCGGGCCATGACCTCACGCCGGGTTCACGTGGCCTAGAGACAACATGAGGCCGGGACCGATTGCAAGGGAAATGGCGGGGGGTGGGTGGGGCACTGCGTCACGATTGACCCTAGACTGCGATTCGGGCACACCCGAACGGATTTTCGACCGGGATCTGGGGGGTGGCCATGGCCGATACGGTGCGCGAGCAGATGGAGTATGACGTCGTCATCGTGGGCGCGGGGCCGGCCGGCCTCTCCGCCGCGATCCGTTTGAAACAGCTCGACCCGGACCTGTCGGTGGTGGTGCTGGAAAAGGGCTCCGAGGTCGGCGCACATATCCTGTCTGGCGCGGTGCTGGACCCGGTGGGGCTCAACGCGCTGCTCCCGGACTGGAAGGCGCAGGGCGCGCCCGTGACGGTGCCGGTCGTGGCGGACAATTTCCATATCCTGGGTGAGGCGGGATCGATCCGCATCCCCAACTGGCCGATGCCGCCGCTTATGTCGAACCACGGCAACTTCGTCGTGTCGATGGGCAATGTCTGCCGCTGGATGGCTGAGCAGGCGGAGGAGCTGGGGGTGGAGATCTTTCCCGGCATGTCCTGCTCCGCCTTGGTCTTTGGCGAGGACGACGCGGTGCGCGGCGTCGTGGCGGGGGAGTTCGGGCGCAACCCCGACGACACCGAAGGTCCGAACTACGAGCCGGGGATGGAGCTTCTGGGCAAGTATGTCTTCCTCGGCGAAGGTGTGCGCGGCAGCCTCGCCAAGCAGGTGATCGCGAAATACGGTCTGAGCGACGGTCTTGAGCCGCAGAAATACGGTCTTGGCATGAAGGAACTGTGGGAGGTCGACCCCGAAAAGCACCGCGAAGGCACGGTCACGCACACGATGGGCTGGCCCCTGGGCAAGAACGCGGGCGGCGGCAGCTTCATCTACCATCTCGACAACAACCAGGTCTACGTGGGCTTCGTCGTCCACCTGAATTACAAGAATCCCTACCTGAACCCCTACGCGGAATTCCAGCGGTTCAAGCACCATCCGATGGTGGCGGAGCTGCTGCGCGGCGGCAAGCGCGTGTCTTACGGGGCGCGCGCGATCTCCGAAGGCGGCTGGCAGTCGATGCCGAAGCTGGTGGCGCCGGGCGTGGCCTTGCTGGGCTGTGCGGCGGGCATGGTCAACGTGCCGCGCATCAAGGGCAACCACAATGCGATGCTGTCGGGCAAGGCGGCGGCGGAGGCCGCCTTCGCGGCGATCACGGCCGGGCGCGCGTCCGACGTGCTGGCGGACTACGAGGCGGCCGTGCGCGAGGGCCCGATCGGGGCGGACCTGCGCAAGGTTCGCAACGTCAAGCCGCTCTGGTCGAGGTATGGGCTGGTCGCGTCCCTGCTTGGCGGCGGGGCCGACATGTGGGCCAACACGTTCGGCTTCACCGTGCTGGGCACGCTCGGCCACGGCAAGACCGACGCGGCCTCGACCGGGCACGCGAAGGATTATGCGCCGATCCCCTATCCCAAACCCGACGGCACGCTGTCCTTCGACCGGCTGACCAACGTGGCCTTCTCCTTCACCAACCACGAAGAAAACCAGCCCGCGCACCTCAAGCTCAAGGACCCGACCATCCCGATCCGCGTCAACCTGCCCGAATATGCGGAACCCTCGGTGCGCTATTGCCCTGCCGGTGTCTACGAGGTGGTGGCCGACGAGGGCCGCGACCCGCGCTTCGTCATCAATTTCCAGAACTGCGTCCACTGCAAGACCTGCGACATCAAGGACCCGTCGCAGAACATCGTCTGGACGGTGCCGCAAGGCGGCGACGGGCCGAATTACCCCAACATGTGAGACGCGCCGGCCTGCCCTGTGGCCCGCGCATTGCCTTGCCACGGGGTTGGCCCTACCTTGGCTCCGACCCGACCGGAGAGATCACCCGATGCCGACCGCATTCCGCCCGCTTCTGGCCGCCCTGCTGATCGGGGTCGCCATGCCTGCCCCGGCGCAGGACACGCAGGCCCCCAGTGCGCCCGGCACCCAGGCGCTGGCGCCGATCAAGGATCTGCCCGCCAAGGGAGACGGGATCGATCCCGGCGCCTACCTCGCCGCGCGCGTCGCGGGCAGCGACAACGACTATACCGCAGCGGCGGACTGGTTCGGGCAGGCGCTGGCCGCGGACCCGAAGAACGGCGCGCTGATGGAGGGCGACATCGTGGCGCGGATCGGTGCGGGTGACTTCGCCTCCGCGATCCCGGTTGCAGCGCGACTGGCCAAGCTGAACCCGGAGGCGCAGGTCGCCCAGATCGCGCTGATCGCGGACGAGGCCAAGCGCGGCGACTTTGCCACACTTCTGGCGGCGATGAAGGGCAACCGCGCCGTCAGCCCGCTGATGGACCAGCTCGTCACTGCATGGGCAGAGCTTGGCACCGGCGACATGTCGCAGGCGCAAAAGGATTTTGACAAGATCGCAGCCACCAAGGGGCTGGAGGCGTTCGGCCTTTATCACAAGGCGCTGGCGCTGGCCTCCGTCGGCGATTTCGAGGGCGCGGAGAAGATCCTCGCCGTGAAGGGCGACGGACCGCTCAAAGTGCTACGCCGGGGCCGCGTGGCCAACGCCGAGATCCTGAGCCAGCTTGAGCGGAACCCCGAGGCGATCAAGGTGCTGACCGACGCTTTCCCCGAGGGCAACGATCCGTCGATCAACGGGATGATCGCGGACCTGCAGGCCGGCAAGACCCTGCCTTTCGATGTGACGCGCAACGTGACCGACGGGCTGGCGGAGGTATTCTTCACCATGGCGCTCGCCGCCACCGGAGGGGAGGCGTCGGACGCCTTCACGCTGATCTACGCCCGCACCGCGATCTATCTGCGCCCGAACCACGCCGAGGCGATCCTGCTTGCCGCCGCGATGCTGGAGAATCAGCAACGCTGGGAACTGGCCGATGCGACCTATGCGCTGGTCGCCCCGGCCGATCCGGGCTTCTTCGCCGCCGAGCTTGGCCGTGCCCGCGCGCTGCAATCGGCGGGCAAGACCGACGCCGCCGAAAAGGTGCTGGCAACGCTCGCGAAATCCCGCCCGGACCTGATCGGCGTCTATCTGGCGCAGGGCGATCTCTACCGCGGCGAGGATCGCTGGGCCGATGCGGAGGTGGCCTACGACAAGGCCGTGGCGCGCGTGAAACCGGGGGAGCCCGCCTACTGGTCGGTCTATTACAGCCGCGCCGTGGCGCTGGAACGGCAAAAGAAATGGGCGGCAGCGGAAAAGGATTTCCGCACCGCCCTGTCGCTCAGCCCGGATCAGCCGGTGGTGCTGAACTACCTCGGCTACAGCTATATCGAGCGGAACGAGAATCTCGACGAAGCGCTCGACATGATCCGCAAGGCAGTCGCCGCGCGGCCCGATTCGGGCTTCATCATCGACAGCCTCGCATGGGGTCTGTTCCGGCTTGGCCGCTACGCGGATGCGGTGGCGCCGATGGAAAAGGCATCGCTTCTGGAACCCGTCGATCCCGTGGTGACGGACCATCTGGGCGATGTTTACTGGTCCGTGGGCCGCAAGCTGGAAGCGCAATTTCAGTGGCGTCGCGCGCTGTCCTTCGACCCGGACGAGAAGGAAGCGAAGCGCCTGCGCGCGAAGCTGGACAAAGGCCTCGATGCCGTGATGAAGGACGAAGGCGTGCCACCCCTCAAGGCCGTCGATGCGCCCAAATCCGGCAACTGAGACCGCCCCCGCCAAGATCAACCTGACGCTGCATGTGACCGGGCGGCGGGCGGACGGCTACCATCTGCTCGATAGTCTGGTGGCCTTCGCGGACGTGGGCGACGTGGTAGCTGTGGCGCTGGCGGAGCGGACGTCGCTGACGCTGACCGGGCCGTTCGCCGCCATGATTCCGACCGACGGCGCGAACCTCGTGCTGCGGGCGACACGTCTCGTGTGTCCCGACCAGCACTTTGAGATCATTCTGGAAAAGAACCTGCCCCCCGCGTCGGGGATCGGCGGCGGCTCCGCCGATGCGGCAGCGACCATCCGCGCGATCCGCAGGATCATGGGCCGGACCGGGGCCGACGATTCGGGTCTGGCCGCGCTCGGGGCCGACCTGCCCGTGTGCCTTGCCTCCCGCACCGCACGGATGCGCGGCATCGGGGAGGATCTGACCCCCGCCCGCGTTCCCTCCTGTCCGATCCTCATGGTGAACCCGGGCATCGCCGTTCCGACGCCGGATGTCTTCGCGGCGCTGGAAAACCGCGCCCAGCCACCAATGCCGGACCTGTTGCCGGACTGGTCCACCCCGGCAGAGTTCTGCGCGTGGCTCACCACCCAGCGCAACGACCTCGAACCGCCGGCCTTACGGATCGCCCCCTGCGTCGGTGAGGCGCTGACCGCCCTGATCCGTCAACCAGGCGCGCTGATGGCCCGCATGTCCGGCTCCGGCGCGACGTGTTTCGCGCTGTTTAACGACGATCAGGCCTGCGCGGCTGCGACGGTCGCCCTCAGATCGTCCCGTTCCGATTGGTGGATCATGCCCGGTCGGATCGGCGGAGCCTAGCGGATCCGGTCCACCATCTGCCCCGCCAGATCGACGAGCATCCCGCGCAGCGGATGGTCGGGCAGCCCCGACACCGCTGCTTGCGCCTTCGCCGCCCAGTCCAGCGCTTCCGTCCGCGCCGCTGCCATCGTGCCGTGCCGCTCCATCAGGCTCAGCGCGTGGCCCAGATCGCCCTCGCGCTGGTCGCCCTTCTCGATCACCCGAACCCAGAAGGCGCGCTCCTCCACGTCGGCGGCGGATACCGCCTTGATCACCGGAAGCGTCAGCTTCCGTTCGCGGAAATCGTCGCCCACGTTCTTGCCGATGGCACCTGCCGAGCCGCCGTAATCGAGCAGATCGTCCGCGATCTGGAACGCGATCCCCAGCGCGTCGCCATAGATCCGAAGCGCGGTGACGGTATCCTCCCCCGCCCCCGCGATCACCGCCCC
>JBBSVE010000062.1:0-16963 GCA_038233815.1 Rhodobacterales bacterium | reverse complement strand
TCACCGTCACCCCCGCCATGCCGATGAAGATCGCAAGCCAGCGCCGCCAGCCGACCTTCTCCCCGAGGATGTGGACGGAGAGGCCTGCGATCAGCAAAGGGCAGATCGCAAAGATCGCGTGGCTGTCGATCAGGCCGAGCCGGGCATAAGCCGCGACCATCACGCAGATTTCCGCCGTCAGCAGCACCGCGCGGGCGAGTTGCAGGACAGGGTGGCGGGTGCGGACGGTGGCGCGCAGGCTCTGCCCGCTTTTCCGGGCGCGGCGGGCGGCCTGCGCCGTGACATAGGCCGCGAACACCCAGTAGCGGATCATCACCACCATGAAGACCGGATAGATCGCGCCAAGATAGCGCGAGAACCCGTCCTGCACCGCAAAGACGAACACGGCCGTGACCATCAGGATGATGCCCGCGCGGGTGTCCTGCGCGGTCATGCCGGTGCGGTCCCGGGGCTGTCGTGTCCCGGTGGATGGTTCAGCCGTCCGACCGTCATGTGGCGCTTTCTCCCATAGCCCGCGATGCGTGCTACCTCGAAGCCCGCCTCTGCAAGCGCCCGGCGCACATGGCCCGCCGCACTGTAGGTCGCGAACGTGCCGCCCGGTGCGGTGTGGTGCGCGACCTCCGCCATCAGGTCCGTCGACCAGAGGTCCGGGTTCTTCGCGGGCGAGAATCCGTCGAGGAACCATGCGTCGGCCATGCCTCCCCATCGTGCGAGCGTGTCCCCGGCATCGCCCACGACGACCTCCACCGCGATCCGGCCCAGATCGAAGCTCCGCGCGCCCCGAGCCCATGCCGCGAGGAGTGGCCCTGCCACGGCCAGCGCCTCCGGAAAGGCCGCGAGCGCGCGTTCCATGTCGGGGACGGCCATCGGATAGGCCTCGAACGAGGTGTAGCGCAGGGCGATCTGCGGTGCGGTGAGCGTCAGTGCCAGAAGGTTCAGCCCGGTCCCGAAGCCCAGTTCGGCGACATGGAACGGCCCGCGCCCGGTGTCCCCCAGCCGCGCAGGCAGCCCGTTGCCTAAGAGGAACACATGCCGCGCCTCTTCCAGCCCGCCCGCGAGGCTGAAATACGGGTCCCGAAACCGACGCGAGACGGGAATGTCCCCGGCCGTCCAGTCGAGGCACGCATCGCTCTGGTCGTGGGGGGGCATCCGGCCTAGACCTCTGGTTCGGGCGCGACATTGGGCATGGCAGACGGAGGTTGGCAATGGAGGATCGTCGGGCTCCGGGCCTTGCACATTGGGGACCGGCCGTATGAGCGGCCCCGACCTGACGGTGCGGGGGGCGGGGATCTTCGGCCTCTCCATCGCGTTCGCCGCCATGCGGCGCGGCGCGCGGGTGCAGGTGATCGACCCCCACGGCATCGGTGCGGGCGCGTCCGGGGGCATCGTCGGCGCGCTGGCCCCGCATGTGCCCGAGGCGTGGAACGACAAGAAGGCATTCCAGCTCGACAGCCTCCTGATGGCGGAGGCGTGGTGGGCCGCCGTGGCCGACGCGTCAGGCAAGGCCACCGGCTATGCCCGCACCGGCAGGCTCCAGCCGCTCGCCGATGCGGACGCCGTGGCGCGTGCGCGTGAGCGGGCGGGGCAGGCGGACGTGCTCTGGCAGGGACGGGCGGACTGGCGCGTGGTCCCGGCGCTGGACGATGGCTGGGCACCGCACGCGCCGTCGGGCTTTCTGGTCCGCGACACGCTCTCGGCCCGCATCCATCCGCGCCACGCGCTTGCCGCATTGGCGGAGGCGATCCGCGTGGGCGGTGGCCGCGTTCTGCCCGATGGTGAGGCGCGCGGGCCGGTGATCCATGCGACGGGGCCTGCGGGGCTGGACGCGCTGTCCGGGGCGCTGGGCGGGCGGGCGGTCGGGGGCAGCGTGAAAGGGCAGGCGGCGCTTCTGGACCTGTCCTGCCCCGGGGCGCCGCAGATCTTTGCCGATGGCCTCCATATCGTGCCGCACGCGGATGGCACGGTGGCCATAGGCTCCACCTCCGAGCGGACGTGGGACGATTCTGCCAGCACCGACGCCGGGCTCGACGTCTTGATCGCACGCGCGCGTGCGGTGTGCCCCGCGCTTGCCACCGCGCCGGTGCGCGAACGCTGGGCGGGCCTGCGCGCGCGAACGCGAAGCCGCGCGCCGATGCTCGGGGCGTGGCCCGGCCGGCACGGGCATTTCATCGCCAACGGCGGCTTCAAGATCGGCTTCGGAATGGCGCCGAAAATCGCGGGCGTCATGGCCGACCTCGTGCTGGAGGGGCGCGATGCGATCCCCGACGGCTTCCGGGTGGAGGCGAGCCTGTGACGCCACTCCGCCTGACCGCCGATTTCTGGGTCCGGGCCTATCTGGCGCGGCTCGGCGCGGCGGCGATTCCCGCGTTCGTCGTGCAGCGCGGCGATGCGACGGCGGGGGCCGTCCTTGTGAAGCTCGCAACCCTCGACGGGTCCGCGCAGGCCTTCCAGCGGGTGTTCGACCTTGGCCGCGATGCGCGCGTCTGGACGCTGCTCGCCTCCGGGCCGGAGGGGCCGGTCGATGCGACCATCGCCCGCCAGCGCGCAACCGATCCCGACCTCTGGGTGATCGAGATCGAGGACCGCAAGGGTCGCACCCTGCTGGAGGAGCCGGGCCTCTCGGAATGACCGCCCCGGGGGCTGGCGCCGCGCGATGCCCCGCGCGATAACCGGGCGATGGAATGGCGCGACGAGGGCACGCTTCTGTCCGTGCGGATGCATGGCGAAAGCTCCGCGATCATCGAGGTCTTCACCGCCGCGCACGGTCGCCATGCCGGGGTGGTGCGCGGCGGGGCCTCGCGCCGGATGGCGCCGGTGCTGCAACCCGGCACGCAGCTTGCCGTGACGTGGCGCGCGCGGCTCGACGACCACATCGGCAGCTACGCGGTGGAGCCGGTCCGCTCCCGCGCGGGCCTGATGGGCGACGCGGTGGCGCTCGCCGGGCTCAACGCGATCTGCGCCATGCTGCGCGTATCGCTGCCGGAGCGGGAGCCGCATCCCGGCCTATGGCGCGCGACGATGGCGCTGCTCGACGCGCTGGAGGCGGAGGGCTGGGCGCGGACCTATCTGGAGTGGGAGCTGCGCCTTCTGGGCGATCTGGGCTTCGGGCTCGACCTGTCGCGCTGTGCTGTGACGGGGACGGCGGAAGGGCTTGCCTACATCTCGCCCAGGACCGGCCGCGCGGTCTCGGTGGCGGGTGCGGGCGACTGGGCCGCGCGGCTCCTCCCGCTGCCGCCGACGCTTCTTGGCACGGGCGCGATGACCGGCGCGCAGATCGGGCAGGGCCTTGCCATCACCGGCCATTTCCTCGCCCGCGAGCTTGGCCCCGTCCTGCGCGGCGGCACCTTGCCCGAGGCCCGCGCCCGCCTCGTGGAACGGCTGGGGCGCGGCTCCGCCACCCGCTGAACGGGAGCGGCACGGCGGTTCCGAAATACCGGGGGCGCGGCGAAATTCGTGGACAGCATGTCGCGCCGGGCCTAGACGCCGCCCCGCCCCGCCCGCCTAGTGGGGCCGGAGAGACCCGATGGCCACGCGTTACATTCCCATCCTTTTGCGCCACGGCCCGGTGCCGCGGGTCCAGAGCTTTGCGCTGCTGGCCGGCCTCGACGCATCGGTGCGCGGCATGATGATCTCGGTCATGCCGCTCACCGTCTATGATGCGCTCAACGATGCGAGTGCTGTCAGCCGGGCCTATTTCGTGGCGGGCGTCGCCTCGCTCTGCATCGGGCTGATGGTGCCGTGGGCCACGCGCAGGATCCCGCGGCGCTGGATGTATACGATCGGCGCGCTGCTCTATGTTGTGGGGACCAGCCTTGCCACCATCGGCGGGCCGGTCGCGGTGCCGCTCGCGCTCATCGCCAATGCGGCAGCGACGGCCACGACCTTCGTGTGCTTCAATGCCTATGTCCTCGACTATATCGCGCGATCGGAGCTGGGGCGCGGCCAGTCGATGATGATGCTCTATGCCGCGACGCCCTGGGCGGTGGGGCCGCTACTCGGCGTGTCGCTCCATACGCTGTGGGCGCCGCTGCCCTATATCGTGGCGGGGATGCTCGCCATCGTGCAACTCACCGTATTCTGGATTCTGAGGCTGGGGAACGGCAAGCAGATCACGCGCGCGCGCCGTCCCACGACCAATCCGCTGGCGTTTCTGGGACGGTTTGCCCGCCAGCCCCGGCTGATCGCGGGCTGGCTGTTCGCGGTGATCCGGTCCTGCGGCTGGTGGGTCTATGTCGTCTACCTTCCGATCTTCTGCATCGAATCGGGCCTTGGGCCGAACGTCGGGGGCACCGTCCTTTCGATGTCGAACGCGCTTTTGTTCACCACACCGCTGATCCTGCGCCTGGTGAACCGATTGAGCGTGCGCCGCGTCGTTCAGGGGGCTTTCGCGATCTGCGCCGTGGCCTTCGCGGCGGCTACGCTCGCCTCGCCGATGCCATGGATCGCGGTCGGCTGCATGATGGTCGGCTCGGCGATGCTCGTGGTGCTCGACGCGTCGGGGGGGCTGCCGTTCCTGATGGCTGTAAAGCCGTCGGAGCGGACCGAGATGGCGGCGGTCTATTCCAGCTTTCGCGACGTCTCGGGCATCCTCACCCCCGGCGGCGCGTGGCTGATCCTGCTCGTCGCGCCGATCCCGGGGGTCTTCCTCTTGTGCGCGGGGGCCCTCGCCTCCGCCTCGGCCATCGCGGCGCGACTGCACCCGAGACTCGGCTCCCCGCGCCCGTCGCACGGCAAGCTCATCGCCGGAGAGTAGGCGTCGCGATCCTCCATTTCCGGGCTGCGGACCGGGGCCGCCTGCGGTAAGGCCATGCCGTTACGCAGCGAACGGGGCCGGGGCATGGAGAGCATCAGCGCAGGTCTCACGCCGTTCGCGTTCTGGGCGGCGATGGCGGTCACGCTGGGATCGGGGTTCGTGAAGGGCGCCGTCGGGTTCGCGATGCCGATGCTAATGATCTCCGCCTTTTCATCGTTCCTGCCCCCCGAGGTGGCGCTGGCGGGGCTGATCCTGCCCACGCTCGTCACCAACCTGTCTCAGGCCTTCCGGCAGGGACCGCGCGCCGCCTTTGCCTCCGCCCGCATTTACTGGCGGTTCGTCGTGGCGACGCTGGTCTTCATCTTCATCTCGGCGCAGTTCGTGCGCGACATTCCGCAGGCCGCGTTCCTGATGCTGCTGGGTTTGCCGATCACGGTGTATGCGGCCCTGCAACTGATGGGGAAGCGGCTGGCGATTCCCGTCGTCCACCGCGCGCGGGCTGAATGGGGGCTCGGCATCGCGGGCGGGCTCTATGGCGGCGTGTCGGGGGTTTGGGGGCCGCCGCTGATCGTCTATCTGATGTCGGTGGGGGTGGAGAAGCGGGAGATGCTGCGCATTCAGGGCGTCGTGTTCCTGATCGGGTCAGTCATGCTGCTTGTGGCCCATCTGGGATCGGGCGTGATGACGGGACCGAATGCGGCCTTTTCGGCCGCACTGGTAGTGCCCGCGGTGGTGGGGATGCTCTCCGGCCTCACCGTCGGCGACAGGCTGGATCAGGTCCGCTTTCGCCGCTGGACGCAGGTGTTGCTGGTCCTGACGGGGCTCAACCTCATGCGCCGCGCACTGGGGCTTTAGGCGGCGTCCCTCACCCGATCGCCGCCGCCCTCACGTCGGCATCCACATCACCCACATATTGGCCGAAATTGTCCGCGAACATCCGCACCAGCTTGTCCGCCTGCCGGTCGTAGGCCGCACCCTCCGCCCATGTCCGGCGCGGGTCGAGAAGCACATCCTCCACCCCCGGCGAGGACAGCGGCACCTCGAAGCCGAAGTTTGCGTCGCGCCGCATCTCCGCCCCGCCCAGCGTACCGTCGAGTGCTGCTGCCAGAAGCGCGCGCGTCGCTGCAATCGGCATCCGCCGGCCGGTCCCGTAGGCGCCGCCGGTCCAGCCGGTGTTCACGAGCCAGCAATCCGCCCCCTGCTCCGCGATCTTCTGCTGGAGGAGCTTGCCGTAGACCTCCGGCCGCCTTGGCATGAAGGGCGCGCCAAAGCAGGTGGAGAAGGTGGGCGTCGGTTCCGTCACGCCGCGTTCGGTCCCCGCGACCTTTGAGGTGAAGCCCGACAGGAAATGATACATCGCCTGCGCCGGCGTCAGGCGCGCGATGGGCGGCAGCACCCCGAACGCGTCGCAGGTCAGCATGATGATGGTCTTCGGCGGCCCGCCGCGCCCGGTCTTGCTGGCGTTGGAGATCGCGTCGAGCGGATAGGCGCAGCGCGTGTTGGCGGTAAGGCTCGCATCCTCGAAGTCGAGCACAAGCGTCTCGGGATCGCAGACCATGTTCTCCACCACCGTGCCGAACCGGTGCGTGGTGGCGAAGATCTCGGGCTCCGCCTCGGGGCTGAGGTTGATGGTCTTGGCGTAGCAGCCGCCCTCGAAGTTGAAGATGCCGGCGTCGGACCAGCCGTGTTCGTCGTCGCCGATCAGGATGCGCGACGGATCGGCCGAGAGCGTCGTCTTGCCGGTGCCCGACAGACCGAAAAACACCGCCGACTCCTCCGGCCGGCCCGGCGCGTGGTTGGCCGAGCAATGCATCGGCATGACGCCCTTTGCGGGCAGCAGGTAGTTCAGCAGCGTGAAGATGCTCTTCTTGTTCTCGCCCGCATATTCGGTGCCCGCGATCAGGATCTCGTGCCGGTCGAACTGCATTGCGATCACGGTGGAGGACCGGCAGCCGTGGCGCGCCGGATCGGCCTCGAACGACGGGCAGTTGATGACCGTCCAGTCCGGCACGAACGCGTCGAGCCTGTCCGCCGCCGGGCGCCGCAGCAGATGCCGGATGAAAAGCGCGTGCCACGCAAGCTCCGTCACCACGCGCACGTCGAGCCGGTGTGCGTCGTCCGCATTGGCATGCAGGTCCTGGACGAACAGCTCGCGCCCCGCCATATGCGCCATCATGTCGGCGCGCAGGATCTCGTAGGCCTCGGGCGTCATCGGGGCATTGTTGTCCCACCAGATCGTGTCCTCGACCGACGGCGTGCGAACCACGTGTTTGTCCTTGGGCGAGCGGCCGGTGAACTCCCCGGTGGAAACGAGAAGCGCACCGCCGAGGCCGAGCCTGCCTTCGCCGCGCCCGATCGACGCCTCGACCAGCGCGGGTTCCAGAAGGTTGTAATGCACCGTGCCGGGCGTCTCGAAGCCGCGGTCCTCGAGCCGTTGCGCTGGATTGACACGTCCGGGCATCGCAAGCCTCCTCAACAAGACACGCCCCGGTGCGGTGGGGGTTCAGGCGCTATAGCACGCCATTTTCACGTGGGAACAGCAGGGTTTATGCTGTTAGCGCAACCAGTGCCTCATTCGGGCGGGCAATGGTCCCCGATGGGCCGACGATGGGCGCCGGACCGCCGCCATTAACCGGTTCTTCGCAACAATGGGGTCTTCTGATGATCCGGACAGGGGTGATTCGCCGTCCGGCCGGTCTCAGCGATGCCGGTCGCATTCCGCAGCAGGAGACAGGCTCATGGCCAAGATCGCCCTTGTAGACGACGACAGGAACATCCTCACGTCGGTGTCCATGACGCTGGAGGCGGAGGGGTTCGAGGTGGAGACGTTCAACGACGGGCAGTCCGCTCTCGACGCGTTCAGCCAGGCGCTGCCGGATATGGCCGTCCTCGACATCAAGATGCCGCGCATGGACGGGATGGACCTGCTCCAGAGACTGCGCCAGAAATCCGCGATTCCGGTGATCTTCCTCACCTCCAAGGACGATGAGATCGACGAGGTGCTGGGCCTCCGGATGGGCGCCGACGACTATGTGAAGAAGCCCTTCAGCCAGCGCCTTCTGGTCGAGCGGATCCGCGCGCTTCTGCGCCGGCAGGAGGCGATCGCCACCGACGAGGTGGCCGTGACCGAGGAGACGCGGGTGATGGAACGGGGCGCGCTCCGGATGGACCCCTTGCGCCACGCGGTGTCGTGGAAGGGGCACGATGTGGCGCTGACGGTGACCGAATTCCTGCTCCTGCAAACGCTGGCGCAACGTCCGGGCTTTGTGAAGAGCCGCGACCAGCTGATGGACGTGGCCTACGACGATCAGGTCTATGTCGACGACCGCACCATCGACAGCCACATCAAGCGGCTCCGCAAGAAGATGCGCGCCGCCGACGATGGCTTTTCGGCGATCGAGACGCTCTACGGCATCGGCTACCGCTACAACGAGGAATAGTCTGCCGATGACCGCCGCACCGGATATGATCCGCCCCTTGCCGATCCGGGCACCGGCCTTGGACGGGGCATCGCCACGACGCGGCTGGCGCTTTGGCCGGCACCGGATCTCGTTCGACCGCTCGCCGCTGGCACGCAAGATCATCGGCTTCAACATGCTGGCGCTCGTGATTCTCGTCGCGGGAGTGCTGTTCCAGAACCCGTTCCGGGACTCCATCGTGCTGCAGCGGGAACGGGGTTTGGTGACAGTGGCGCGCTTGGTGGCGAACGCGTTCGAAGCGCAGATCGGGGCATTGGAGGACAACCGATTGACGGCGCCCACAGTGGCGCGCGGGATGCTGCGATCGATGGACATAGGCCCCGGCGTCAACGTCTTCGTGTTCGGACCGCGCGGGGACGTGATCGCGGTGGCCGAAGGCCGGACGGTGCCGGGGGTGACGCCCGCGGGACCGCCGCCGCGCGCGACGATCCTCACCGATGCGCTGTCGGCGATCTGGAACGCAACATCCGGGATGCTGGCTTCACCCGCGCAAGATTTGAAGCGGTTCGATGCCGAGGCACTGGCGCGGACCGTTCTCGGTGGTGCGGCGAGGGGAGCGACGACCGTCGACACCGGGCGCGACCCCGAGGGCGGGACGATCTTCTCGGTGGCCACCCCGATCTGGCGCGAGGGCGCGGTGATGGGCATTGTGGCGCTGACTTCGGCCGAAGGCGAGATCGACGCGCTGGTGCGGACCGAGCGAGAGCAGGTGCTGCAGATGTTCGTGATCGCGGTGCTGGTGTCGATCGGACTGAGCCTCGTTCTTGCCTCCACCATCGCGACCCCGCTGTCGGATCTGGCCCGGGCCGCCGAGCTGGGACAGGACCACGACACGCGACGGACGACGCCGGGGCGGGTGCGGATCCCCGACCTCGCCGCGCGCCCCGACGAAATCGGGCGTCTGTCGGTCGCGATGCGCGGTATGGTCGCGGCCCTCTACGACCGGATCGACGCCAACGAGCAGTTCGCCGCCGACGTCGCGCACGAGATCAAGAACCCGCTGGCGAGCCTCCGGTCCGCCGTGGGCACGCTGCGCATCGCGCGGCGCGACGATCAGCGCGAACGGCTGCTGGGCGTGATCGAGCATGACGTGCGCCGCCTCGACCGTCTCGTGTCCGACATCTCCAACGCGTCGCGGCTCGATTCGGATCTGGTGAAGGAGGAGGAGGGCGAATTCGACCTCGTGCGGACGCTGCACGGCATCTGCGAGCATCTGGGGCGATCGGCGGCCGAACGCGGTGTCGGGTTCAGCACGGACGTGCCCGGCGGACCGATCCCGATCCGCGGGCTCGAAGGGCGGCTGGCGCAGGTGCTCGTCAACGTGGTCACGAACGCGGTCTCGTTCTGCGAGGCGGGCGATGCGGTGAGGGTCTGGGCCCGGCAGCGCGACGACCGCGTGCTTGTCGTGGTGGAGGATACCGGCCCCGGCATTCCAGAACAGGCGCTGACCAAGGTCTTCACCCGGTTCTATTCGGAACGTCCGGTGGCGCAGTTCGGCAATCACTCTGGCCTCGGCCTCGCGATCTCGAAACAGATCGTGGAGGCACATGGCGGTGTGATCTGGGCCGAGAACATCCGTCCGACGCGCGCCGACGCCACGTCCGAACCATTGGGTGCGCGCTTCGTGATCGGCCTGCCGGTGTAACCTGCGGGGTCGCGATGACGTCTGGAGTGTGCAAGTTTCACGGCCATTCGTGCCAACGTGCCGGGAGGGACATCGCCCATGACGGATGCGACGCTCGACCTGCACGCCTCCTGCGTTGCCTTGGATACGGGCGCGCTGCTGATCCTCGGCGCGTCGGGGCGCGGCAAATCAGCGCTTGCCTTGCAGATGATGGCTTTGGGCGCGCGGCTAGTGGCGGACGACCGGGTAAAGGTATGGCGCGATGGGCAGGATCTGATGGCCGAGGCGCCCGCGGCCCTGTCCGGCCTCATCGAAGCGCGCGGCGTGGGCCTTCTGCGAGCCGATCCCATGCCGCGCTCGGGCATCATCCTGGCCGTGGATCTCGACCGGGAGGAGGACCGGCGCCTGCCGCCGCGGCGCTCGGTCACGCTCTGCGGGATCGCGGTCGATCTTGTGTCCGGCGCGCGGCATGGCCATCTTGCAGCCGCACTTCTGCAATATCTTTGCGCCGGCCGCGCCCACTAGGGTTCGGACGGCGCATGAGGGTCTCGATCATGGACGCCCCGTCGGAACACCGCATCCTGTTTGTCACCGGCCCGTCCGGCGCCGGGCGCACCACCGCGATCAATGCGCTGGAGGATATGGGCTACGAGGTGATCGACAACCTGCCGCTCAGCCTGATCCCGCGGCTGGTGGAGGGCGAAAGCCTCGCGCGGCCCATCGCGCTGGGCCTCGACGTGCGCAATCGCGATTTCAACGCGACCGCGGTGATCGAGCTTATCGACCTCTTCACCCGCGATCCACGCGTCATGCTGGAGGTGATCTACCTTGATTGCGCGCAGGGTGAGCTGATCCGGCGCTACGCGCAGACCCGCCGCAGGCATCCGCTCGCCCCCGAGGACACGCCGGAGACGGGGGTGGAGCGTGAGATCGACCTGCTGGCCCCGGTCCGAGTGCGTGCCGACCATCTGATCGACACGACCGAGATGTCGCCGCACGACCTCAAGGCCGAAATCGCGCGCTGGTTCGAGGCGTCGCGGAGCACGCGGCTTGCCGTGTCGGTGCAGAGCTTTTCTTACAAACGCGGGCTGCCGCGCGGGGTCGACATGATCTTCGACTGCCGATTTCTGCGAAATCCGCACTGGGACGTCGCCCTGCGCGCGCTCGACGGTCGGGACGCCGCTGTGGTGGACCATATTGCGGCCGATCCCCGGTTCGGGGACTATCTCGACCGGATCACGGGGATGATGCTGTTTTTGCTCCCGGCGCAGCTGGAGGAGGGCAAGGCGCATCTGGCGATCGGGTTCGGGTGCACCGGAGGGCAACACCGGTCGGTCGCTGTGGCCGAGATCGTCGCACGGCGTCTTGCGCAGGCTGGGTGGCCGGTGGCAAGACGTCACAGGGAGATGGAGCGCCGGGCCGCGGGCGCGGCTCCGGCAGCAGGGTAGGGTCAGGTGATCGGGATCGTGATCGTCGCGCATGGCGGACTTGCGCGGGAATATCTTTCGGCGGTGGAGCATGTCGTGGGCCGCCAGCCGGACATGGCCGCAATCTCCATAGAGGAGGTCCACGACCGGAACGTCAAGCAGGACGAGATCTGCGCCGCCGCCGCGTCCGTGGACCATGGCGCGGGCGTGGTGGTGGTGACGGACATGTTCGGCGGCTCGCCCTCCAACCTGTCGTTGCCTGCGTGCATCGGGCGGAATCGCCGGATCCTCTACGGGATGAACCTGCCGATGCTGGTGAAGCTCACCAAGTGCCGCGACCTGCCGCTGGACGAGGCGGTGCGCCTGGCGCTCGATGCGGGGCGGAAATACATCAACTGCCTCGATCTGGGTGGCGAGGTCGTTCCCACGTGAGCACCGCCGCATTAGCCATCGTCAACGAAAAGGGCCTCCACGCGCGCGCCTCGGCGCGATTCGTCGAGGTCGTGGAGGGGTTCGATGCCGAGGCGCAGGTGGCGCGCGACGGCATGACCGTTTCCGGCGACAGCATCATGGGACTTTTGATGCTGGCGGCCTCGCGCGGCACTGAGATCGCCGTGACGACCAGGGGGCCGGAGGCCGACGCCCTGATGGCGGCGCTGCAGACGCTGGTGGCCTCGAAGTTCGGCGAGGATTTCTGAGCAATCCATACGGCCCTGACCCCGAATACGCTCCAATCGTTGCAAATTGGCGATTTAGCGGATTGGCAACTTCCATCCGGCACTGTGGTCCTTGGGTGTGACGGTGATCAGGGTGTTTGGGAATGAGCTTTGCATATGCGGGCGCAAGTGCGCTCGACTATGCGCCGTGTAACTACGGCGCATCGCGGCTGATGTTTCGCGGGCCGCAGCAGGCGGTCGACGGGCGCTATTGCGCGGTCCTCGGCGGGACGGAGACATATGGCAAGTTCGTGCCCGATCCGTGGCCCGCGCTGGTGGCCGAGGCGACGGGCGCGCGGATGGTCAACCTCGCTTGCGTCAATGCGGGGACGGACGTCTATCTCAACGACCCTGCGGCCTTGGATATCGCGCGCGGGGCGGCGCTGACGGTGGTGCAGATCACCGGGGCCGCGAATCTCACGAACCGGTTCTATTCCGTGCATCCGCGTCGGAACGACCGGTTCCTCGTCGCTTCGCCGCGGCTGAGGGAAATCTGCCCCGGCGTGGATTTCACGGATGTGCATTTCACCTGCCATCTGCTGCAGGTCCTGCGCGATACGGCGCCGGACGGTTTCGCGATCGTCGTGGCAGAGCTGCAGGAGACGTGGCTTGCGCGGATGACAGATCTGATCGACCGGATCGGCGGGCCGGTGCTCCTTTTGTGGATGGGCGACGGGGCACCACCGGAGGAGGCGACGGAGCTGTCGGGCCGCGACCCCCTGTTCGTGACTGCGGCCATGGTCGAAACGATCCGGGCGCGCGCGGCGGGTTATGTCGAGGTGGTGGCGAGCAGGACGGCCAGAGCCGAAGGCGTAGAAGCGATGGCCTTCGCCCCGCTGGAGCGTCCGGCCGCCGAAAGCGTTCCGGGGCCGCGCGCGCACCGCGAGGTGGCGGAGGCGGTGACGGACGCGATCGTCCGGGTAGTTCGTTGAACCGCGCGCCCAAAGCCGTATACCGGCGCGCGCCGAAGGTCGTTCACTATCGTCGGGCCGTGGTTCACGTGGACTATTCCGCGCGGGCACCGCGACCGTCGACAGGACGCCGCCTGCCCTTCGGTGGGGACATCACGCCGATCTTCCGACGGACCGGCGGTCGCGTCCTGCGTCACAGCTTCTCGATCAGCTCCGGCACCAGCTTGAACAGGTCGCCGACGAGGCCGTAGTCCGCGACCTGAAAGATCGGCGCCTCCTCGTCCTTGTTGATCGCGACGATCACCTTGCTGTCCTTCATCCCCGCCAGATGCTGGATCGCACCCGAGATGCCGACCGCGAGATAGAGGTCGGGCGCCACGACCTTTCCGGTCTGCCCGACCTGCCAGTCATTCGGCGCATAGCCCGAATCGACCGCCGCGCGCGAGGCCCCGACCGCCGCACCGAGCTTGTCGGCCAGCCGCTCGATCATGGCGAAATCGTCCTTCGACCCGATCCCGCGGCCGCCGGACACCACGATTCCGGCGGAGGTCAGTTCCGGCCGGTCGTTGGTGGCCACCTTGTCCTCGACCCAGGAGGAGAGGCCGGGATCGGTCTCGGCGCCGATCGTTTCCACCGGGGCGGAGCCGCCCATGTCGGCCGCATCGAAGCTCGCCGTGCGGATCGAGACGACCTTGATCCGGTCCGTGGATTTCAGCGTCTGAAGCGCGTTGCCGGCATAGATCGGGCGCTCGAACTTGTCCGCGTCGATGACGCCGGACGCGTCCGAGATCACCATCACGTCGAGCAGCGCCGCGACCCGTGGCAGCACGTTCTTCGCGTCCGTCGTGGCCGGGGCCACGATATGCGAATAGTCGGCCGCGAGCTTCACGATCAGCGCGGCGGTCGGCTCGGCCAGCCGGTGACCCAGCGACGCATCCTCGGCGCAGAGCACTTTCGTCACACCCGCGATCTTCGCGGCCTCGGCGGCGGCCTCCGACGCCTTCGCCCCGGCGCAGAGCACGGTGATCTCGCCCAAGGGCTTGCAGGCCGTCACGGCCTTGGCTGTCGCATCGACGGAGAGCTGTCCGTCCGTCACTTCGCCCAACAGAAGAACCGCCATCAGATCACCCCCGCTTCGTCTCTGAGTTTCGCGATCAGGTCGTCCACGGACCCGACTATGATGCCGGCCTTGCGACCCTGCGGTTCTACCGTCTTGACCACCGTGAGGCGCGGCGTCACGTCGACGCCGTAATCCGCGGGGGTCTTCTCCTCCATCGGTTTCTTCTTCGCCTTCATGATGTTGGGCAGGCTCGCATAGCGCGGCTCGTTGAGGCGCAGATCCACCGTCACCACCGTCGGCATCTTGACGGAGATGGTCTGCAACCCGCCGTCCACCTCGCGCGTCACGGTCGCATGGTCGCCCTCGATGTCGAGGTCAGAGGCGAAGGTCGCCTGGCTCCAGCCCAGAAGGGCCGCCAGCATCTGGCCGGTCGCATTCATGTCGTTGTCGATCGCCTGCTTGCCGCAGATCACGAGCCCGGGCTGTTCCGCATCCACCACTGCTTTCAGCAGCTTTGCCACCGCCAGCGGCTCGACGTCGGTCTGCACAGTGTCGCTGGCGACGATCAGGATCGCGCGGTCGGCCCCCATCGCGAGGCCGGTGCGCAGCGTTTCCTGCGCTTGTTTCACGCCGATGGAGACGACGATCACCTCATCGGCCTTGCCTGCCTCCTTAAGCCGGATCGCCTGTTCGACGGCGATCTCGTCGAACGGGTTCATCGACATCTTGACGTTGGCCAGATCGACGCCGGACCCGTCCGCCTTGACGCGGACCTTCACGTTATAGTCGATCACACGTTTGACGGGCACGAGGACCTTCATGGCGCGGTCTCCTTTGTTCGGGCAATTTGCCTTGTGATACAGTGCGAAGGGGCGCCGCGACAGGGCAAAATCGTCATATCGGCGCCCTTGGCCGTCGCTAGCCGCGCGTCAGGCCCGGCACCCAAAGGACGTCGGCGCGTCCGTCCTCGTTGGCGATCCGGCCGGCGACAAAGAACCAGTCCGACAGGCGGTTGAGATAGCGCAGCGCGGCCTCGTTCACCGTCTCCGTCGCGGCAAGCTCCACCACGCCGCGTTCCGCCCTACGGCAAACCGTTCGGCAAAGGTGCAGATGCGCCGACAGGGCCGAACCGCCCGGCAAGACGAAGCTTTTCAGCGGGGTCAGGCGGTCGTTCATCACGTCGATCTCCGCCTCCAGCCGGTCGACCTGTGCGGCGATCATGCGCAGGGGCGGGTAATCGCTTGTCGCATCGCGGTCCATGTCGGGGCGGCAGAGGTCCGCTCCCAGATCGAACATGTCGTTGGAGATCCGGGCGAGGGCCGCATCCATCTCCCCCTCCGCGTGCTGGCGGGCGAGGCCGATGGTGGCGTTGGTCTCGTCGACATTGCCGTAGGCCGCGACCCGGGCAGAATGTTTGGCCACGCGGTCCCCGTTGCCGAGCGCCGTATCCCCCGCGTCGCCGGTGCGGGTGTAGATCTTGGAAAGCGTCACCATGTCAGTGCCCCAGTGCATTGCGGATGAGGACGAAAAGCAGCATCAGCGCCACCGCCGCCGCCTGCGCGTAAATCCGGTAGCGCATGAAGCGGTTGGCATTGCGCTGGTTGAAAGCGCCACCGCGACCGAAACTGCCGATGCCGAGGATCAGGATGCCCAGCACCACGAGGCAGGCAATGGCGACGATGATGAAGAGGGGATCGTGGAGCATGGCGGACCCTTTCCTTTGTCCCCGATGTAGCGGATCAGGCCCGAAAGGCGAACCCCTGCCGCATCAAAGCCGCGACGCCATCCAGTCGGCGAGCCCGATCGGCAGGACGCGTTTCGCCACCGCCGTGATCCGGGTGGCGTGGGTGACCGCGTAGCGCGCACGGGGGCGGGGGCTTTCCAGCGCGTGGATCAGCCGCGCCGTCACCGCCGAGGGCGGCAGCTCGAACCGCTCGGGGATGGGCTGCGGCTTGTAGAGCCGGTCCAGCAGGCTCTCGTAGTCCGCGCGGCGGGGGGAGGCTTTCCAGTTGATCCAACGCTCGAAATGCGGGATCGCATTCTCCCGGATCTTCGTGGTGATCGGGCCCGGCTCGATCAGGATTATGTGGATGCCGGTGCCGCGCATCTCCAGCCTCAGCACGTCGGTCAGACCCTCCATCGCGAACTTGGTCGCGACATAGGCGCCGCGCCAGCGCAGGCCCATCAGCCCGAGGACGGAAGAACAGTTGACGATTCGCCCCGACCCCTGCGCCCGCATCAGGGGGATCGCACGGATCGTCAGGTCATGCTGACCGAAGAGGTTGGTCTCGAAGATCGCGCGGAGCGCCCCGGTCGGCAGATCCTCCACCGCACCGGGGCAGGCGAAGGCGCCGTTGTTGAAGACCGCGTCGAGCTGGCCCCCGGTGCGTTGGGTCACACGGTCCATCGCCTCCCCGATGCTGTCGGGATCGGTGAGGTCGAGGCGGAAGCTCTCCAGGCCTTCGTCGCGCAGACGGGCGCAGTCGGCCTCCGCCCGGCAGGTCGCGAAGGTGCGCCAGCCGCGTGCATGGAGCGTGCGGGCCGCGTCGAGCCCGATGCCCGAGGAGCAGCCGGTGATGAGAAGGGTCTTCTGGGGCATATCTCGCTCGCGCTTCCGGTGGGGCATGGTTAGCGGCGGCGGGTGGCGGGGGTAAGCCCCCGCTTCCGGCTGGACCGCCCCGCGCAACCCCACTACCCCCGCGGGATGGCCGACCTGCCCGACGATCCCGCACCCCTGACCGTGTCCGAGCCGCTTCGCCGCGCCATCGGGGAGCGGTATCTGACCTATGCGCTGTCCACCATCATGCACCGCGCGCTGCCCGATGCGCGCGACGGGCTGAAGCCGGTGCACCGGCGCATCCTCTATGCGATGCGGGAACTGAAGCTGTCTCCCACGGGGGGGTTCCGCAAGTCCGCCAAGATCTCCGGCGACGTGATGGGAAACTATCATCCGCACGGCAACACGGCGATCTACGACGCGATGGCGCGGCTCG
>JBBSVE010000061.1:0-17069 GCA_038233815.1 Rhodobacterales bacterium | reverse complement strand
TCGCCACTGCCCTGACGCTGTCGGGGGCGCAGATCGCCTCCGCCGCGGGGGAGCTGAACATCTTCAACTGGGGGAACTACACCAACCCCGAGCTGATCAAGAAGTTCGAAAAGGAATTCGACGTCAAGGTGACCGTCACCGACTACGACAGCAACGACACCGCGCTCTCCAAGGTGTCCGCCGGGGGATCGGGGTTCGACATCGTAGTGCCGTCGGCGAGCTTCATGCAAATCTTCATCAAGAAGGGTCTGCTGATGGAGAGCCGCCCCGACGAGATGCCGAATTTCAAGAACGTCTCGAAGGAATGGGTCAATGTCGACTGGGATCCGGGCCGGCACTATTCGGTGCCGTGGCAGTGGGGCACCACGGGCATCGCGCTGAACAAGACCGCCTATGCGGGCGATCCGAACACCTCGGCGATCTTCCTCGACCCGCCGAAGGAGCTGGTGGGCAAGGTCAACGTCGTGCCCGAGATGCAGGACGTGATGGCGATGGCGCTGATGTATGTGGGCTCGGAGGCCTGCACCGAGGACAAGGTCGCGCTGAAGAAGGCGCGCGACCTGCTGGTGGCGGCGAAGCCGAAATGGATGTCGATGGACTACGGCATGACCGACAAGATGTCCAACAACGACGTCATGGCGAGCGTGAACTGGAACGGCTCCACCCTACGCGTCCGGCAGAACAATCCCGAGGTGGTCTACGGCTATCCCAAGGAAGGCTATCCGGTCTGGATGGATTCGGCGGCTGTGCTGGCGGATGCAAAAAACCCCGAGAATGCCAAGACCTTCCTCAACTTCATCATGGAGCCGGAGAATGCGGCGCTGATCTCCTCCTTCGCGCGCTATGCGAACGGGATCGACGGATCGCAGGCCTTCCTGCCCGACGACATGAAGACCGCGCCGGAGATCAACGTGCCGGCCGAATTCAAGGCGGCGGGGCGGTTCTCGCCCACCTGCTCGGACACGGCGCAGGGGTATTACACTTCGATCTGGACGGATCTGCAGAAGTAGGGGGCGACCCCGCGGGTCGCGCGGAGGGCGCGGCCCCCCGAAGCCGGGCCTGTCGGGCCCGGCACCCCGCGGGATATTTTCGGACAGAAAAAGATGGATGATCTTGTCGGACTGTCGGCCTCGGACATGGCGCGGGGGATCGCGGCGGGGGTGTTTTCCTGTGCGGAGGTGATGGCAGCGCATCTGGGCCGGATCGCGGCGGTCAATCCGGCGGTGAATGCGGTCGTGTCGATGCGGGACCCGGACATTCTCATGCGGGAGGCGCGCGCGGCGGATGCGGGACCGTCCGTGGGGTGGCTCCACGGGTTACCCTTCGCGGTAAAGGATCTGCAGGGGGTGGCGGGGATCCGGTCGACGAGCGGATCGCCAATCTTTGCGGACCATGTTCCATTGGACGACGACATGCTGCCGCGCAGGCTGCGTGCGGCGGGGGCGATCCTGATCGCCAAGACCAACGTGCCGGAGTTCGGGCTCGGGTCGCACAGCTTCAATCCCGTCCACGGGGTGACGGGCAATCCCTACGATCCTTTGCTGTCGGCGGGGGGATCGTCGGGCGGGGCGGCGGCGGCGCTTGCCGCGCGGATGGTGCCGGTGGCGGACGGGTCGGACATGATGGGGTCACTGCGCAACCCGGCGGCGTTCTGCAACGTCTACGGGTTCCGGCCCTCGTTCGGGCTGGTGCCGTCGGACCCGGTGGGCGAGACCTTTCTGGCGCAGCTTGCGACCGACGGTCCGATGGCGCGTTGCCCGGAAGATCTGGCGCGGCTGCTGGAGATCCTGTCGGTGCCCGACGCGGCCAATCCGCATCAGCGGGGGACGGAGCCGTTTGCCGCGGGCCTGGACGCGGCGCCGGGGCCGTTGCGGATCGGCTGGCTCGGCGACTGGGGCGGGGCTTATGCAATGGAGCCGGGGATCGTGCCGCTGTGCGAGGTGGCGCTGGGGGTGCTGGAGAGCCTCGGCCACCGGGTGGAGCCGGTGCCGGCGCCGTTTCTTGCTGAAGCGCTCTGGGACAGCTGGACGATCCTGCGCCACGTGGCCATCGCGGGCGGCAAGGCGGCGCTGCATGCCGATCCGGTGACGGCGGCGCAGATGAAGCCGGAACTGGTCTGGGAGATTGAGCGCGGGCTCAGCACCTCGGCCATGGAGGTGCACCGGGCGAGCGTGATCCGGTCCGACTGGTTCCGGGTTCTTGCCGGGCTGTTCTCGCGGTTCGACGCGCTGGTTTTGCCGTCGGCGCAGGTCTGGCCCTTTCCGAGGGCATGGCGCTGGCCGGACATCATCGCGGGACGTGCGATGGACAGCTACCACCGCTGGATGGAGGTGGTGGTGCCGGTATCGCTCGCTGGCGTGCCTGCGTTGGCGACCCCGGTGGGGTTCGGGGCGGCGGGCCTGCCGATGGGCATGCAGATCTTCGGGCCGCGTGGTGCCGACCGGATGCTGCTGCGGCTGGGGCAGCAGTGGCACCGGGCGACCGAATGGCCGGGCCAGCGGGTGCCCTTTGCGACGGTCGGGGGCGCGTAGCCGTTCAGCGTTGGGCAAGGCGGTCCAGTGCGGCGCGCAGGTCCGGCCGGATCGGGCCTTCGCGGGGGGGATCGTCGAGCCGGGTCAGCAGCGCCTCCGCCGGGGGCGGGCGACCGCCGCCGCCCCATGACAGCGCCCGGAGCACGGATTGGGCCTCGGGCGGCAGGGGATCGGGCGCGGACTCTCCGATCAGCGCGCCCCAGAGCCGCGTCCAGAGCCGTCCCACCGACCATGGGTTGTAGCCCCCGCCCCCCAGCAGCATCAGGCGCGGGCTGAGCGGGCGTAGTGCTGCCAGCACCCCGACATGGGCGTTGTTGGACAGCGATAGACGCGCCAGCGGATCCTCCTCCAGCGCGTCGGCACCGCATTGCAGGATCACGGCGTCGGGGCGGAACGCCTCCACCCGCGGCACGATCAGACGCTTCGTCACCAGCCGCATCTCCGTGTCGTTGAAACCGCGCGGCACGGGCAGGTTGTAGCAATTGCCTCCGCCGTCATCCTCCAGCAGTCCGGTAAAGGGCCAGCGGCCCGCCTCGTGGGTGGAGATCAGGAGCGCGTCGGGATCGCCCGCGAACGCCGCGTCGACCCCATCGCAATGGTGCGCGTCGATGTCGACATAGGCGATCCGGCGCACGCCTGCGCGGCGCAACGCGAGCATTCCCAGAACGCAGTCGTTGAGATAGCAGAACCCGTTGGCCCGGTCCTTGAGACCGTGATGCGTGCCCCCGCCCGGCACATGCACCGCGCCGCCGGACCGCAGGAGTTCGGCCGCGAGCATCGTGCCGCCCGCGCCGGTCGCGGGACGGCGGAACATCTCCGCGAACACCGGGTTGGAGAGGGTGCCGAGGCCGTGGCGATCGCGGACGGCGTCCGTTACGGCGCCCTCGGCCTCCGCCTGTGCGAGGGCCGCGATATAGTCCGCGTCATGGAACAGGGTCAGCGCAGCAGGCTTGGCGCGCGGCGACGTGCGGTAGCTGCGGGCCGGCAGCCAGTGCAGCGCGCGGGCGAGGTCCATGACCGTGGACACGCGAGGAACGCGGAGCGGATGGGCGGGCCCGTAAGAGGAGCCGCGATAGATCTCCGCCCCGATGAAGAGCGGGCCGTCGGAGGGGCTGTGATGGGGCGTCATGCCGGGCGAACGTAAGTCGCTGGACGCGCTTCGCAAGGGCGGCGGAAACCGGCGCCGCGAATCATGCAGCTTGCTTTTTCGCGATAAAAACCCTAGGTTTGACACTAAGTCGTCGGTCTTTGGGCCCAGAATGCGACACACTGATCGAGGCAGACGGTCGCGCCTTCCGGCATCACCGGATGCGACCAGCAGAAAGACGCGTGCATGAATACCCGAGCCAGCCTGAAGCTGCCCGACGACGCAACCCAGTATGCGGCGCTGTGCTGGCGCGCGGGCCGCAAGGGGGCGCAGGTTCTTCTGGTCACGAGCCGGGAAACCGGCCGCTGGGTAATCCCCAAGGGCTGGCCGATCAAGGGTCTGGACGGGTCCGCCACCGCAGCCCGCGAAGCATGGGAGGAGGCGGGCGCCAAGGGTCCGGTCGAACAGGAGCCGTTGGGAACGTTCGGCTATGACAAGGTGCTCGACCGCTCCCGCGAGGAGCAACCCGTGCTTCCCTGCCGTGTTACCGTTTTCGCGCTTCGTGTGTCCGACCTGTCCGAGGTTTTCCCCGAGCGGGAACAGCGCAAGCGCAAGTGGTTCGCCGCCTCCGTGGCGTCGCAGAAGGTGGATGAGCCGGAGCTTTGCGCGCTGATCGCCGGGTTTTCGCCCGATGGGGATGCGGAGGCGCGTGGCGCGTCCGCGAAGAAGAAGGCTTGAGCGGGACCGCGGCGCGCTTACGACCGGGGGGCGGAGCCTTGCAATCGGTGGATCACTGCCTAGCTTTTTCCGATGGCGGCATTGTGCCCGCCCCGTCACCGACAGTCCAGAGCCGATGATCCGCTTCAGCCTGAATTGCGCCGATGGCCATGCGTTCGATGCGTGGTTTGCCTCCGGCGCCGCGTTCGACGCACTGTCCTCCAGCGGGCGCGTAACCTGCCCGGTGTGCGAAAGTGCCGCCGTGACGAAGGCGCTGATGGCGCCGCGGGTTACGGCGGGCAAGGCGGTCGTGGATGCACCCGGTCCTTCGCCGCGCGAAGCGGCGCTTCGGGCGCTGAAGACGAAGGTTGAGGCCGGATCGGACTATGTCGGGCGCGGTTTCGCTGCCGAGGCGCGGCGGATCCATCTCGGCGACGCGAAGCAGCGGTCGATCTATGGCGAGGCCCGGCCCGAGGAGGCGCGCGCATTGATCGAGGATGGCGTGCCGATCCTGCCGCTGCCGTTCATGCCGGCACGCAAGGTGAACTGACCGCGATCGGGGGGGAGCAGAACATGCAATCGACGGAAACCACGCTTATCACCGGGGCCAACCGGGGCATCGGGCTTGCACTGACGCAGCGGTATGCGCGGGACGGCGGCCGGATCCTCGCCACCACGCGCGGCGATGCGCCGGACGTGGCGGGGGTGGAGTGGATCACCCTCGACGTGACCGATCCCTCAGCCTTCGTGGCGCTGCGGGACAGGCTTGGCGACACGCCGCTCGACCGGCTCATATGCAATGCAGGCGTCTACCTCGACCGGGCGCAGAGCGTCGACCGGCCGATTTCGGCGCAGGACTGGGCCACGACCTTCGCGGTCAACGTGACCGGCGTGTTCCTGACGGTGGAGGCGGTGATCGCGAACCTGCGCGCGGCGAAGGGCAGGATCGCGATCGTGTCGTCGCAGATGGGTTCATCGGAGCGCGCGGGTGGCAAGAGCTTCGCCTACCGTGCGTCCAAGGCCGCATCGGTGAACCTCGGGCGCAACCTTGCGATCGATCTGGCGGCGGACGGGATCGCGATCGGCCTTTACCATCCCGGCTGGGTTCAGACGGGGATGGGCGGACGCAGCGCCGACATCACGGCGGAGGCGTCCGCCGAGGGCCTTCACGCGCGCATCGCCACGCTGGGTCCGGCCACCTCCGGCCGGTTCGAGACATGGGACGGGCGGGAAATGCCGTTCTGAAATCCGAAGCCGCAGATCAGATCTGCTTTTCCGGCATTTGCACCTTCAGCCCATCCAGCGCGTCGGAGACCTTGAGCTGGCAGGTCAGGCGCGACCGTACCGGATCGGGGTTCCAGGCAAAATCGAGCATGTCCTCCTCCATCCCGTCCTTGGGCGGCAGGCGGTCGACCCATGCCGGATCGACATAGACATGGCAGGTGGAACAAGCGCAGGCCCCGCCGCAGTCGGCCTCGATCCCCGGGATGTTGTTGTCGCGGGCGCCTTCCATCACCGTGAGGCCGGTCTTCACATTGATGACGTGTTCCTTGCCGCCATGTTCCACATACGTGATCTTCGCCATCGCGAGGTCCTGCCCTGACTATTGCTTCGCATCGCAGATAGGCGAAAACGCAGCACTTTGCCAGTGCGTCCGACCGCGAAACGGGGTTGGCTGCGTCTCCAAATGTTCTATATTCGTTCCTTCAGGGAGGAGCGGTGCATGGCAACGAACTGGCTGACCCCCACGGCGCGGCCCAACACATGGCCGCGCCCACCCGCGGCCATTCCCCACGCCCGGCTGGTGGAGCCTGCGGGCGGCGCGCGGGTCACGGTCGCGGGGCTGGTGCTCGTGCGGCAACGGCCGGGGACGGCCAAGGGGGTGATCTTCCTCACGCTGGAGGATGAGACCGGGGTCTGCAACGTCGTGGTGTGGAAGGCGCTCTATGAACGTTACCGGCGCGCGGTGATCGCGGGTCGGCTCCTGCGCGTGACGGGCAGGCTCCAGCGCGAGGCTGACGTGGTGCATGTGGTGGCCGAGGTGATCGAGGATATCTCGCCCCTTCTGGACGAACTCCTCCGCGCGGATTTCACGAGATAACATGCCTCCCGGGACAGGCCCCGGAGGCATACCGCGTCATTCCACCGACAGCGCCACGAAGCGCGGATCGCCGCCCCGGCGGATGAGGAGGAGGAGCGATTTGCGCCCCGCCGCTTTCGCCTCCTCGATCCGGTCGGTCAGATCTTTCACCCGCTCCACCGACTGCTGGCCGGCTTCCGTGATCAGATCGCCGGTGCGCAAACCCTTGGTGAAGGCCTCTGAGCTTTCGTCCACTTCCGTTACCATCAGACCCCGCGCCTCGGGCGGGAGGTTCAGCTTCTTGGCGTCCTCGGGCGACAGTGGCGTCACCGTAAGGCCCAAAAGGTCCATGGTTTTCGGTTCCTCCGGCGCGGCGGGCTGACCGGCGACGGTTTCATCGCCCTCCGCCGTCTCCCGCCTGCCGAGCGTCACCGACAGCGTCTGCGTCTTGCCGTCGCGCATCACGATCACCGGGACCGCTTGCCCCACGGCCGTATCGGCCACCCGGCGCACCAGCTCGCGCGTGTCAGCCACATCCTTGCCGTCGAACTGCAGGATCACATCGCCCGCGAGCATGCCCGAGTCCTTGGCAGGCCCGTCCGGCACGTCGGTAATCAGCGCGCCCTTGGCCGCCGCAAGCCCCATCGCTTCGGCCACGTCGCCCGTCACATCCTGAATGCGCACGCCGAGCCAGCCACGCCGCGTCTCGCCAAACTGCTTGAGCTGATCCACAACCTTGGAGACGACGTCGGAGGCCATCGAAAACCCGATCCCGATCGACCCGCCGGTCGGCGAAAGGATCGCCGTGTTCACGCCGATCACCTGCCCCTCCATGTTGAAGAGCGGCCCGCCCGAGTTACCCCGGTTGATCGCGGCATCCGTCTGGAGATAGTCGTCATATGTCCCCGAAAGCGCCCGGCCGCGTGCCGAGATGATCCCGGCAGACACGGAGAATCCCTGCCCCAGTGGGTTGCCCATCGCGATCACCCAATCGCCGACGCGCATCTTGTCCGAATCGCCGAACGGCACGAAGGGCAGCGGTGTGTCCGTCTCAACCTTCAGGAGCGCGATATCCGTCTTCGGATCGGTCCCGATCAGCTTGGCGTCGAGCTTCTTGCCCGAGAAGAACTCGATGGAGATCTCGTCGGCCTTGTCGATCACGTGGTTGTTGGTGACGATATAGCCATCCTGCGAGATCACGAAGCCGGAGCCCAAAGCCTCGGACCGGCGGGGCCGCGCCTCGCCTTGGCCGTTCCGGTCCATGAAGTCGCGGAAGAAATCCTCGAAGGGCGACCCTTTGGGAACCTGCGGCATGTCCTCCGTGCTCGCCGCGATGGTGGTCGAGGTGGTGATGTTCACGACCGCCGGGCTGATCTGCTGGGCGAGATCGGCGAAACTGTCGGTCGGCGCGCGCGCATCTACCGGCGCCGCGTGCGACAGGGCCAGCGCCAGACCGCCCATCAGGATCAGCGCGCCCCTCAGCGCCGCCGCGCGAAACTCGTCCTGAGCCCTGAGGGCGGTCGTCCTGGCCATCGAAGCTATCACCCTGTCAATCCCCTATCCTGATGCGGACCACCCATCACGCAAATGCGCCGGGCAGCCCAATGGTCAAGCCCAAGACATAGAAAACGCCGCGACCCGTGGGGCCGCGACCCTTCAGTTCGCCGGTGCCGGTGCGGGCGTCGCGGCCTCAGGCGCTGGTGCTGAGGGTGCAGGTGCCGGCGTTGCCGGAGCAGGTGCTGCCGACGCTGGCGCGGATGCGGACGCCGGAGCAGCCCCCCCCGCCGCCGCCTGCGTCGGGCGCGTGCCTGCCCCGGCCGGCGCGGTATCGCTGTTGAGATAGTCGAAGAACTCGCTGTCCGGCTGCATGACGATGGACGAGTTGCTGCCCTTCAGCGCGCGCTCATAGCTCGTGAGCGACCGGGTGAAGGCGAAGAACTCGGGGTCCTTCCCGAAGGCTTCGGCGTAGATGCCGATGCGCTGGGCATCGGCCTCGCCCCGGATCACCTCGGCATCCTTGCGGGCGGCCGAGGTCAGTTCCACCACCGTGCGGTCGGCGGACGCGCGCACGCGCTGCGCCGCCTCGTTGCCGCGGGCGATCTCGTCAGCGGCCTCACGCTCCCGCTCGGCCCGCATCCGGGCGTAGGTCGCCGCGAGATTCTGCTCGGGCAGATCGGTGCGCGTGAGGCGGACATCCACGATCTCCACCCCGAGGGCCAGCGCCTCACGGCGCGCCTGATCGCGGATCTGGTTCATCAGCGCCGTGCGATCCTCCGACAGGACGCGCTGCGAAGGCACCGACCCCAGCACCTCGCGGATCGCGGCGTTAAGGATCCGCTCGATCCGCGCTTGCGCCGCGCGCACGCCCTCGGTGCCCACCGCCTGGCGGAAGTTCCGCAAATCGACGATCCGCCAGCGCGCGAACGCGTCGACCACGAGCCTGCGATCATCGAGCGGAGTGACCTCCAACGGCTGGGTCAGAAGACCCAGGATCCTGCCATCGTATTTCACGACGTTCTGGATGAAGGGGATCTTGAACCCAAGCCCCGGATCTTCGCGGATTTTCTTGATCTGGCCGAACTGCAGCACCAGCGCCTTTTCACGCGCATCCACGATATAGACCGACTGCAATGCGACGACGATAGCGACGGCGACGCCGCCCAGAAGGAGTGCGGTTCTCGTCATTGTCCGGTCCCCCCGTTGGTCGGTTTCGCCTGTCCACCGAGGTTGTTGAGCGGCAGATAAGGCACGATGCCCTGCTGTCCCGCACCGCCCACGCCGTCGAGGATCACCTTGTTCATGTTGCCCAGAACCGTCTCCATCGTCTCGAGATACATCCGTTTGCGCGTCACGGCAGGCGCCTTAACATATTCGGCATAAACGCTGTCGAACCGGCTCGCCTCACCCTGAGCGTCGTTCACGACCTTGGCGCGGTAGCCTTCCGCCTCCTCGGTCAGACGGGCGGATTCGCCGCGTGCGCCGGCCGTCACCTTGTTGGCATAGGCGTCGGCTTCCTTCTGGAGGCGGTCGCGTTCCTGCTGCGCGGCCTGCACCTCGCGGAAGCTGTCGATCACCTCCTTGGGCGGATCGGCCTTCTCGAAGTTAACCCGGACCACGTTGATCCCCGCCTGATAACTGTCGAGCGTGCCCTGAACGGCAGAGCGCAGATCGGTGGCGATCACGCCCCGGTCGCGGTTCAGGACGGGCGCCAGTTCCGACCGCGCGATGATGTCGCGCATGGCGGATTCGGAAACGGCCTTCACGGTGTCCGTCGGCTCCGCAAGGTTGAAGAGATATTTCGCCGGGTCGGAGACGTTCCAGACGATCTGGAACTCGATATCGACGATGTTCTGGTCGCGGGTCAGCATCAGACCGTTGTCCATCGGCCCGTTCTTGCCGGTGCCCACGTCGGTCTGACGCTCCCCCGTGACCTGCACGATTTCGGCGGTCACGAACGGCCAGGGCGCGAAATTCAGGCCGGGATCGCCGACCGCATAGAACTTGCCGAGGAACAGCTCCACCGAGCGTTCCTCAGGCCGGACGGAATAGAAGGACGCGAAGGCCCAGACCGCGACCAGACCAACCGCCACGAGCGCGATGCCCTGCTTGCCGATCCCGCCGCCGCCCGGAAAGCGCCCGCCGTCACCGCCGCCGCCGCCGCCGTTCTGCGAGGCGCGGTTGCGCCCGCCCATCAGGACGCGCAGCTGCTCCTGCCCCTTTTTCACGATCTGGTCGATCTCGGGGATCTGCGGCCCGTCACCCCGACGGCCACCGCGGGGCGGCTGTTCCTTGCGTTTGTCGTCGTCGCCGCGATTGCCGCCCCCATTGCCCCAGGGGCCCCCGTTACCTGCCATGTGTGTCTTTCCCTCGTGTCCTGTTGCGCCTGATTTGGTCATCCCGGCGCGGAATTCAAGTTTTCGTGCGTGCGTCCGATTGAACCGGATAGGTCCGGACCGGCGTCTTCAGCGTCACGATCTCCTCCGAGATGGTGGGATGCACCGCCATCGTCCGGTCGAAATCCTCCTTCGTGGCGCCCATCGTGATGGCTATCGCAGCCATCTGGATCAGCTCGCCCGCATTATCCGCGACGATATGACAGCCGAGGATCCGGCGCGTCGCACGGCTGACGACGAGCTTCATCATCACGCGGTCCGGGGCGTCGATGAAGGCCTGCCGCATAGGGCGGAAGTCGGTGGCATAGATCTCCACCGGCTCGCGGGCGGCGGCATTCTCCTCCGACAGGCCGATGGTCCCGATCTCCGGCCGGGTGAAGACGGCGGAGGCATAGAGGTCGTGATCGACCGTCCTTGAGGCACCGCCGAACACCGTGTCGGCAAAGGCCTGCCCCTCGCGGATCGCTACCGGGGTCAGCGCCACGCGGTCGGTCACGTCGCCCACCGCAAAGATCGAGGGCACCGGGGTCTGGCTATGAGCGTCCACCGCCACCTCGCCCTTCCTGCCGGGTGCCAGACCCGCCGCCTCCAGCCCCAGACCCGTCGTGTTGGGTGCGCGCCCGGTGGCAAAGAGGACCGCGTCGAAATCCTCCGCAGCACCATCGATCAGATGGACGCGAAGGCCATCCCCGGCCTTTTCCAGCGACGTGAGGTCCGTGCCGCAGCGGATGTCGATACCGCGCCCGATCATCGCCTCCGCGACAAGCCCCCGCGCCTCGTCGTCAAACCCGCGCAGGATCTGCTCGCCACGGTAGTAGAGCGAGACATGGACGCCCAGACCCTGCATGATGCAGGCAAACTCGCATCCGATATAGCCGCCGCCTACGATCAGCAGGCGCTTGGGCAGGGTTTTGAGGTCGAACATGTCATCCGACACCAGTCCGAGGTCCGCCCCCGGCAGGTCTGGCCGCACCGGCCGCCCCCCGGTGGCAACGAGGATATGACGCGCGCGCACCACCTCCCCCGTGGCGAGGCTTACCGTGTGCGGATCGACGATGGTCGCCCTCGTATCGTGGATCCTGACCC
The DNA here is from genome assembly GCA_038233815.1 of Rhodobacterales bacterium. Lineage (GTDB taxonomy): Bacteria > Pseudomonadota > Alphaproteobacteria > Rhodobacterales > Rhodobacteraceae > JBBSVE01. Next base: position 5,675 of record JBBSVE010000061.1, on the reverse strand, counting down.
CGGCCTTGTCGAGGTTGCGGCGATAGACCCCCTCCAGCCGGTCGAGCTCGGCGTGAAGGCGGGTGCGGAAGGATGGCCAGTCGAACGCTCCGATCCGGGCGTCCCAGCCGTAGGCTTGCGCCTCCGCCACCGCCTCCGGGTAGCCGGACGCGAAGACCATCAGCTTCTTGGGCACGCAGCCCCGGATCACGCAGGTGCCGCCCATGCGGCTTTCCTCGGCCAGCGCGACCGATCCGCCGTGTTCTGCCGCGATGCGCGCCGCCCGCACGCCGCCGGACCCGCCGCCGATCACGAAGAGATCACAGTCGAACGTCATGCCGTCCTGCCTTTCTGTCCGGCGACCCGGCGCCGTTGCAATTCAGTCATCCTGATCGGCAAAGATGTTGTCGGTAGGCAGGAAATCCATCCGCTCGTCCGCCACCGTGCCTGCATGGATATCGCGCACCACCACGCGGCCGTCGCCGTGGCCCACCACGACGATATCGCAGATGTCGATGAAGAGGCCGTTCTCCACCACCCCCGCGATCTGGTTCAGGACAAGCGAGAGCTGGCGCGGATTGCCGATCCGCTTCAGATGCAGGTCGATGATGAGGTTGCCGCCCGCCGTCTCCAGCGGTGCGTCGCCGTCCATGCGGAGCGTCGCCTCGCGGCCCAGCACGTCGGCGGCGACCAGCGCCTCCTCGATCAGCGCCTTCGTCGTTTCCCAGCCGAAGCGGACCACCTCCACCGGCAGAGGGAAGGCCCCGAGTGCCTTCACCTCCTTGCCAGCGTCGGTGATCACGATCATCTGGTCGGACGCCGTCGCCACGATCTTTTCGTGCAGCAGCGCCGCCCCCCCGCCCTTGATGAGCGAGAGATCCGCGTCGAACTCGTCCGCCCCGTCGATCGTGAGATCGAGCCATTTCGCCTCGTTCAGCGACACGATCGGCACGCCCATCTGCCGTGCGAGGTCGGCGGTGCGGGCCGAGGTCGGGACGCAGGTGACGCGCAGGTTCTCCTCCCGCACCCGCTCCCCCAGACAGCGCACCATCCACGCGGCGGTCGATCCGGTGCCGAGGCCCAGCCGCATGCCATTCTGCACGAACGCCACCGCCCGCTTGGCGGCGACGAACTTGGCCTTGTCGATCGGTGAAAGCCCGGACGGCATCGGCGTCTCCCCACTTCGGTGGTGTTGCTTATAGGCAAACCGGCCGCAGGGCGCGAGGGGGCAAAGTGGTGGCGCGCAATGCCTTGATTGGCGCGACCGCCCCTGCCATGTCGGTTTTCACACCCCGAACGGTCCGTCCCCCGGCTACACCCGTCGGACCCCCAAGCCCGGAGGCGCGCCATGTTCCTTTCCGTGTTCGACATGTTCAAGGTCGGGATCGGTCCGTCCTCCTCGCACACCATGGGACCGATGGTCGCCGCCGCGCGCTTTCTGGAGATGCTGCGCGGCAGTCCGTTCCACGCCCGCGGGCTGCGCGCGACGCTGCACGGCAGCCTCGCCTTCACCGGCATCGGGCATGCGACGGACCGGGCCACGATCCTCGGCCTCGCAGGGTTCGAGCCCGCGACCTATGACGCCGACCGGGCGGAGGAGGTTCTGGCCCGGATCCATGCCACGAAAGCCATCGAGGCGCCGGGGCTCGGCACGCTCGCCTTCGATCCGTCCGCCGATCTGGCGTTCGACTACGGGCCCGCCCTGCCCGGCCACGCCAACGGCATGGTGCTGCGCGCCACTGACGCGCAAGGCGACGTGATCGCGTCGGAGACCTACTATTCCATCGGCGGCGGTTTCGTGCTGACCGCGGCGGAACTCGAAGCCTCGGCCGGCACGAAGGGCTCGGCCACTTCCGACGTACCGTGGCCGTTCCAGACCGCCGCGGAGATGCTGGAGATGGCCCACGCCTCCGGCCTCTCCATCGCCGGGATGACGCGCGCGAACGAGCGCACCCGCCGCACGGAGCGGGAGATCGACGAGGGTATCGCGCGGCTCTGGCAGGTGATGACCGACTGCATCGACCGGGGGATGGAGGGGACCGGCATCCTGCCCGGCGGCCTCCGGGTCCGCAGGCGCGCGCGCGGCATCCACGAGGCGCTGCTGGCCGAGCGCGGTATGAACATGACAGCACCGCACACCACCAACGACTGGATGAGCCTCTATGCGATGGCGGTGAACGAGGAAAACGCTGCTGGCGGTCAGGTCGTGACGGCACCCACCAACGGGGCGGCGGGGGTCGTGCCGGCGGTGATCCGCTACTGGCTCGACCATGTGCCGGGGGCGGCGCCTTCGCGGATTGCCGACTTCCTGCTGACAGCGGCGGCGATCGGCGGGCTCTGCAAGCACAACGCCTCGATCTCGGGCGCGGAATGCGGCTGTCAGGCGGAGGTGGGGTCGGCCGCCGCGATGGCCGCTGCGGGCTTTGCCGCCGTGACGGGCGGCACACCCGAACAGGTGGAAAATGCCGCCGAGATCGCGCTGGAGCATCATCTGGGCATGACCTGCGACCCGGTGAAGGGTCTGGTGCAGGTGCCCTGCATCGAGCGGAACGGGCTGGGTGCGATCAAGGCGATCTCGGCCGCGTCGCTGGCGCTGCGCGGCGACGGCGTGCATCTCGTGAGCCTCGACGCCTGCATCGAGACGATGCGCCAGACCGGGCGCGACATGCACGAGAAATACAAGGAGACGTCGCTTGGCGGTCTTGCCGTGAACGTGCCGAACTGCTGAGACCTGCACCGCCCATTTCCCGCTTTACGCCGCCTTGCCCGCCCGCTACGCCGCGATCATGCCCGCGACAACGGACCGCATCCTCCCCGGCATCGGCCTCATGCTCGCGTTCTGCGCGCTGGCGCCGCTTCTCGACGTGTCCTCCAAGCTTGCCACCGCGACGATTCCGGTGGGCCAGATCGTCGCTGCGCGGTTCGTCGTGCAGGGCGCCGTGATGGTGCCGCTTGTGATCGCGCTTCGTCTGCCGCTGGGGGCGGGCAGGCGCGTGCTGAGCCTGACGCTGCTGCGCGCGGTGTTCCTCATGCTCTCCACCTGGTGCTTCGTCGCGGCACTGACCGTGATGCCCATCGCCGACGCGCTGGCCATCGCGTTCGTGGAGCCGTTCATCCTGCTTCTCCTCGGTCGCCTGCTCTTTGGCGACGAGGTCGGACCGCGCCGGATCATGGCCTGCGCCGTGGGGTTCTTCGGCGCGCTTCTGGTGATCCAGCCCTCCATCGCGGCATTCGGGACGGTCGCGCTCTATCCGCTTGGCACCGCCTTCGCCTTCGCGGCCTACATGCTGCTGACGCGCCACATCGCTCGCGCGCTCCATCCGGTGACGATGCAGCTCCACACCTCGCTGGCGGGCATCGTGCTGTGCCTGCCGATCCTATGGCTGGCAACGGGGTCGGGCGTGGCGTCGCTCGACCCCGTGCAGCCCGAGGGGGCGGCATGGCTCTGGCTCTTCGGGGTCGGGTTCTGGGCGGCTGTCAGCCACCTGTGCATGACCTACGCGCTGAAGTTCGCGCCGTCGGCCACCTTGGCACCCCTGCACTACGCGGAGATCGTCGCCGCGGTGGGCCTCGGCTATGCGGTCTTCTCCGACTTTCCCGACGCGCTGACATGGGTGGGCATCGCCATCATCTGCGGCTCCGGCCTCTACATCATCCACCGCGAACGCGTGTCGGCCCGCGTCAGCGTCAGTCCGCCGGTGCCAGCGCGCTGACCACCGCGCCGAGCCGCGAACGCGGGACCAGCACCAGCATCCCCGGCGCATCGAAATGCAGCCGCACCGGCCCCGTCACACGGTTGGAAGTGCCGATCCGCCCGTCCGGCGCAAACTCCAGCCCGTCGACCGGCCATTCCAACCCCTCTGACCGGCCCGTCACCGAAGCCATCGGAAAGAGCGAGAGCCGGTCCCCCGTCCGCAGCGCGAGATCGACGCCCGCGCCCGCGTGAAACACCAGATCCTGGCGCCCGATGAGCAGGCAGCGCGTATCGGTCCGCACCAGCGCGTTCAGAACCGCAAGCTCGTGATCGACGCGCCCGCCGAGGCAGCCGAGGCCCAGCACCAGCGGCGCCCGCATATGGCGCAGCGCCTTGTCGAAATCGGTGCTCTCCTGCTCCTCGATGGCATGGAACCGCGCGGGGCCGAGGCTTTCGCGCGCGGCCTCCCCAACTGAGTCCATGTCTCCGATCACCGCCTCCGGCCGGGCCCCCAGCGCCAGCGCGCGGTCGGCGCCGCCATCGGCCGCCACCAGCCGGGGTGCGAGGCGGAGCGCCGCGCGCAGGTCGATCCGCCGGACCGGCCCCCCGGCGATCAGCGTCAGAGGCGTGGCGGAGTCGATGATCATGCGCTTTCCGTGCCCCGGCCTTTGGGGGGTGATGGTTCAAATTGCCCCCGGTTGTCCAATCAATTAACCTTTCCCGGCGTAGACTGGGGCATCGAGGTCAGACATGGACAGTCCGCCGATGGATGGGGGAAGCAAGATACTCACTGTGTCCTACGGGACACTCTCCTGCAGGCTGGAAGGGTTCGACGATCCGTTTGCCACGTTGCAGGCCATCGTGGGCCATGTCCGGGATCTTGCCGCTGAGGGTCGCTTTCCCGACGCCCCGGCGCTGCGCCGGATCGCCGAACGGGGGACCACCGCGCGGGTGGAGGCGCGAATCGAGGAGGGCGGCGCGATGCTGCTCTCGGCCTCGCGCCCGGTGGTGGAGGCTGTCGCGATCTCTCCCGCCCTGTCGCGGAGCGTGGCCGAGAAGCTCGCCCGCGTGAGGCGGGCGGTGGCGCAGGATCTGGAGGCGGGTCCGCCCGCCCCGGAATCCGATCGCCGGGAGGCGGGCGCCGAAGACCCGGAGGAGAGTGGCGCGTGTCCGGTGCCAGACCCCGCGCAGAGCGACGAGGCGGCGCAGGACGGGGCTGCCGACGACGCGGAGGCCCCGCGGGACGATACGCCGCCGATGGATCTGGCAGCAGACGCCCCGCCGGCCCCGCCCTCCGGTCCCACCGATGCCGATGTGATAGAACTTCACCCGCCCGCCGCCACCGACAAGCTCCAGCGCGCCCGCGCGCGTGTTATCCGCATTCGTCGCACGACCTCCGAGCCGGCCCCCTCCGGCCTCTCGGACGCGGCGGAGGCGGACCTTGCCCGCGCACTTGGCTCCGTGGAGGGTCCGGGCCGCCCGACCCTCCCCTCGGTCGTGCAGGTGCGACCCAGACGCCCCGTCCCGGACCGCACAGCGCCTGACCGCTCTGTGCCCGACCGCTCTGTGCCCGACCGCCCCGCGCCCGACCGGCCCACAGCGGCCCCGGACGGCGACGAGGCGTCCGTTCGCCGTCTGATCGACCAGACCAACGCGGAGATGCAGGAGGACAGCAACCAGCGCCGGCTGAACGCCATCGCCCATCTGAAGGCCGCGGTGGCCTCCACCATGGCCGAACGCCGGGCGGGTGCGGCGACCCGGCCGATCGACCGGCGCATCGATCCCTACCGCTCCGATCTCGAACGCTCACTGCGATCGGAACCGAGCGTGGCGCAGCCTCTCATTCTCGCCACGACGCAGCGTGTCGACGGGCGGCGACCGTACGGCTTGCCCCCCCCCCCCCCCCGGCCGGAACCGAACCCCCCCCCACCCCGGCCCGCCCATGGGGCCCCCGGCGCAACCACCCCCCAACCATCCGGCGTGAGGGGGGGGGCCCGGGGGC
>JBBSVE010000060.1:0-17135 GCA_038233815.1 Rhodobacterales bacterium | reverse complement strand
GTAGGTGAGCCCGCCGATCACGTCGAAATTGTAGCTCGGAAAGTCCGGCTCGATCAGGTCGTGGTCGCCGGGTGCCGCGGGAATATGGCGGAACGCGCGGGCGGAGAGTTCGAGCCATTCCGCCACGTCGGCGCCCGTCGCCCGGACCGCGCGGATCGCGTTGGGGAATGCGTAAAGGTCCGCCACATGGCGCAGCACCAGACCGCCCGCGGGAATGTCGGTGTAGTTCCGCGGGCCGCCGCGCCCGCCAGCCTTGAAGGGGGCGGCGGCGGACAGAACGGGGAGATGCGCGTGCTCCGTCCCCTCCAGCGCTGCGGCGACATGGGCGGCCTGCGCGTCGCAGACGATCTGCAGGGCGGCGCAATCCCCGACCAACGCGAAATAGCTGTGCAGCGGCCCGGCGGACGCCCCCACAGTGCGGCGCATGAAATCCCGGGTGGCGAGGTGCGCGGGTCGCGCCAGCCGCAGCAGACGGTCGTCGCTGGAAACGAGCGACCGCGCGCTGCCATCCTCGCGCCGGTCCGCGATGGGGATCGCGCGCGACCGGGTGGCACCGATACGCCAGCCGGTCCCGGTCCGGGACAGCGCCAGATCGATGACGCCGAGGTGGGAGCCCCAGAACCCCGGCATGACGGCGGGCTTGCCGCAGATTGTGCCGCGCGCCACGTCGACGCCCTCCAGCCCCTCGAACACGGGCGAGGGGAAGACCTGATGCGTATGCCCGGTCAGGAGCGCGTCGATCCCCGGAACGCGGGCGAGGGGGATCGCCACATTCTCCTGATCCTCCGCATCGGCGCCGATCCCGGAATGGACGAGCGCCACGACGATGTCCGCACCCTCCGCCCGCATCCGGGGCACCCATGCGCGGGCCGCCCCGACGATGTCGCGGGTGACGATGCGGCCCTCCAGATGTGCGCGGTCCCAGTGCGTGACCTGCGGTGGCAGGAAGCCGATCACGCCGATCCGCAGAGGCCATGTCCCGCCCGCGCCGTCGGTCACCTCGCGGTCCAACAGCACGTAGGGTGGCAGCATCGTGCGGTCGTCGAGCGCGGTGGCGCCGAGGCCCAGTGCCGCATTGGCGCAGACCAGCGGAAAGCCCGCGTCGGCCAGTGATGCTTCGAGGAAATCCACCCCGTAGTTGAATTCGTGATTGCCAAGTGTCGCCGCGTCGTAGGACAGCGCGTTCATCGCCGCGATCATCGGGTGCGGCGTGCGGGGGGCCATCGCCCAGCGGTGCACCATGTAGTCGCCGACCGGGTTGCCCTGCAGGAAATCGCCGTTGTCGAAAAGGAGCGTATTCGGCGTCTCCTTTCGACATTCCGCGATCAGGCTCGCGGTCCGGGCGAGGCCCATGCCGGGGGCGGGCCGGTCGCGGTAATAGTCGAAGGGCAGGATATGGACATGGAGGTCCGACGTCTCCATCAGCCGCAGATGCACCGTCCCGGGGTCGTCGGGGCAGGGAAAGGGCTGCGAAGATGTCAATGAAAGGCCCCGGTGCGTTGCGCGGATGAAGGAGGCGGCCCGGTCCGGGGATCGGCAAGGCAGACGGACGGTCGCGGCACCGTTCTGCAATCAGGGATTGTGCTTGTCCATCGCTGATGCCTTATTTTCTTTGCCACAGGGGATGATATTGGCACGAAGGGTGCAGGGAGTGACGGTGGGTCAGCAAACGGGCAACAGGTCGCGGCGATTGCCGTGGCGCACGGGGCATGGCATCTGGGGCTGTCTTGGCGAGGGGAAAGACGATGGGCTGGACTGACGGTCTCGCGTTCGGCGGATCGGACCTCGACCGCGCGGCGCATCTGCGGGCGGACCCGGACGGGATGGCGGCGCTCCACGGGCAGGGCCTGACGCTGACGCTGTGGCACGGCAAACCTCTGGTCGAGGGGGAGGGGGCTCCGGCGTTGGTCTGGCTGCCAGCGGGGCATCCGGTCCTCGAGGGCGCCGACGCGCCGGTGTTCCTCGGGATGACGGGGAACGCGCCACGGTTTGCGCAGGACCTGCGGCGCTGGGACCCCGGCGCAGGCGAGGCGGGCTTCGCCGCCGATTTCCTCGACGCCTCGCGTCAGCGGCACCCGAGGGCGCCCGACGGGGCCGAGTTCCGCGAGTTGCGTGGCGTCATGACCGGCCTCACGGCATCGGATGCGGAACTGGCCGCCACCGCGAAAGCACTGATCGGTTGGCACACGAGCCACGGGTTCTGCGCCGCCTGCGGGGCGGCGTCGGTCGTGTCGCACGCGGGTTGGCAGCGCGCCTGCCCGTCGTGCCACGCGCATCATTTTCCGCGCACCGATCCGGTGGTCATCATGCTGGTCGTGCGCGGCGCGCGGGTGCTCGTGGGCCGCTCGCCCGGCTGGCCCGCCGGCATGTATTCGTGCCTCGCGGGATTCGTGGAGCCGGGCGAGACCGCCGAAGCCGCCGTCCGTCGCGAGGTGCTGGAGGAGACGGCGGTGCGGGTGGGCGACGTCCGCTATGTCACCAGCCAGCCCTGGCCCTTCCCGGCCTCGCTGATGATGGGGTTCGTGGCGGAGGCGGAGAGCGAGGCGATCACCCTCGACCCGGTCGAGCTGGAGGATGCGCGCTGGGTTCCCAAGGCGGAAATGATGGACGCGATGAGCGGCACCCATCCCACGATGACCGCCGCCCGCAAGGGGGCCATCGCGCATCACCTGATCAGGGGCTGGCTCAGCGGACGGATCGGATGATCGCGGCGCCTGTCCCGTGAAGCTCGGCAAGCGAGACCGGATCGGGGCGCCGCTGGCCTTCGTCTATGAAGCCTTCTCGGATTTCGACGCATGGGAGCGGGCGGCGGTCGGCCGCGGCGCGGAGGTCGTGCGCCGGGGGGACGCGCCCGCGTGGCAGGTTCGGTTCGCGTGGCGCGGTGCGATGCGGGCGGCGGACATCGCACTGACCGAGGATACGCGGGACCGGCGGCTGGTCTTCCACGTCACGGGCAAGCCCGCGCAAGGCACGGTCCGGATCGAGCTGGAGGCGCTCGGGCCCGCCCGGACGCAGGTTCTGGTGACAGCCGACGTGAAGCCACGCACGATCCCCGCGCGGCTCTTCATCCAGTCGCTGCGGTTGGCCAAGGCGAGGGTGCAGCGCGGGTTCGACCTCAGAGTGGCAGGGGTCGCCGCCACGATCGAGGATCGCTGGCGCGCGCAGAACCGGGACTGACGGCTCAGGGGCGCTGCGGGTCCGCCGGATAGACGCCCAGTATTTCCATCCGCGTGCAGAAATAGCCAAGCTCGTCCAGTGCGCGGCGCACGGCGGCATCGTCGGGATGGCCTTCGATATCGGCATAGAACGCGGTTGCGGTGAAGGAGCCGCCGACCATGTAGCTTTCGAGCTTCGTCATGTTCACGCCGTTCGTGGCGAACCCGCCCATCGCCTTGTAGAGTGCGGCGGGGATGTTCCTGACATGGAACGTGAAGGTGGTCATCATGCGTGGTGCGCGGCGGGCGTGGTCGGCCTCGCGCGCCATGACCAGAAAGCGGGTGGTGTTGTTCGACTGGTCCTCGATCCGGTCGGCCAGCACGTCGAGGCCGTAGATCTCCCCCGCCAGCGCCGAGGCCAGGGCGCCGACCTCCGGGTTGCCGTCGAGCGCCACCTGACGCGCGGAGCCCGCCGTGTCGGCCCCGGTCAGGGACGCAATGCCATGGTCCTTCAGAAAGCCCCGGCACTGGCCCAGCAGGACCGTATGGCTCATCGCCGTCCGGATGCCGGAGGTCTGTGTGCCCTTCAGGCCGAGAAGGCTGATATGGACGCGCACGAACGCTTCGTCCACGATCCGCAGGGTCGACCCCGGCAGCAGACTGTGAATGTCGGCCACCCGCCCGTAGGTCGAGTTTTCCACCGGCAACATGGCGAGGTCGGCGGCACCCGACCGGCAAGCCTCGATCGCGTCCTCGAAAGTGCGGCAAGGAAACACCTCCATCGCCGGGCGCGCCTCGCGGCAGGCCTGATGCGAATAGGCGCCGGGTTCGCCCTGAAAGGCGATGCGGCCGGTCATCAAGGGAGCCTCCGTCAGCCGAATGCCCGCGGGAAGGGGCGATTGGTCGCGCTACTATACCTTGAAAGAGGGGAGTGGAAGCGGCTAGAACGCGCGGAACGGCTTGGCGATCTGGGGACGAACATGTTCGACACGATGACGGCGACGAAGGTGGTTGGCGCGGCCTGCGGGTCGCTCCTCGTCTTTCTTCTGGGCGGATGGGCGGCGCAGTCGATCTATCACATGGGTCCCGCCGAAGGCTCGAAGGAGACCGTGGCGCAGGCCTATACTGTCGAGGTTGCCTCGGCCGACGCGGGCGCCGGGGATGCGGCGGCGGGTCCGACCTTCGAGGACGTGTTAAAGACCGCGGACGCGGCGGCAGGGGAGAAGGTGTTCTCCAAGTGCAAGGCATGCCACAATGTTGAGGGCAAGAACGGCACCGGTCCGCATCTGAACGGCGTCGTGGGGCGGCCCGCGGCGTCGGTGGCGGACTACAATTATGACGATGCGCTCAACAAGCTGAACCCGGAACCGTGGACCCCCGAGCATCTGAACGGCTTCCTGACCAACCCGAAGAAATACGCGCCCGGCACGAAGATGAGCTTTGCCGGCCTGCCCAAGGTTCAGGACCGCGCCAACATCATCGCCTGGCTCGAAACGCAGAAATGACGGATCGCTTGGGACGGGTCGCATACGGATGGGCGTGAGGACCGGGGCCGCCTTCCGGGCGGCCTGTTCCACGGCCCGGACCGCAGGCCGCAGGTGCGGGACAATCGGTGCGTCGCTCGTCCTGATGGCGGGCGGTGCGGCGGCGCAAGACACGATTACCGCGCACGGCATCTCCACCTTCGGCGATCTGAAATATCCCGCCGATTTCACACATCTGGACTATGTGAACCCGGATGCCCCGAAGGGCGGCGAGATCTCGGAATGGTTCTCCGGCGGATTCGATTCGATGAACCCCTATTCGATCAAGGGCCGGGCGGCGCTGCTGTCGTCGGCTCCCTACGAGACGATCCTCGTCGGCACGGACGACGAGATCGGGGCGGCATATTGCCTGCTGTGCTCCACCCTCGAATATCCCCCCGACCGGTCGTGGGTGATCTTCAACCTGCGGCCCGAGGCGCGATTTTCCGACGGCTCGCCGCTGACCGCCGACGACGTGATCTTTTCCTACCGGACCTTCCTGACAAAGGGCCTCACCGATTTCCGCACGATCTTCGCCACCAAGGTCGACAAGGTGGAAGCGCTGGATGCGCACCGGGTGAAGTTCACCTTCAAGCCGGGCATCCCGACCCGCGACCTGCCGCAGGATGTGGGCAGCCTCTCGATCCTGTCGAAGGCGGATTACGAAAAGAACAACCGTGATCTGGAGGAGAGCGACCTGCGCCCGTTCCTAGGCTCCGGTCCCTACGTTCTCGACCGGATGAACACCGGGCAGACGATCGTCTACAAGCGCAACCCCGACTACTGGGGCCGCGATCTGCCGATCATGCGGGGGCAGAATAATTTCGACCGCATCCGCGTCGAATATTACGCCGACTACAACGCCGCCTTCGAGGGCTTCAAATCCGGCAGCTACACGTTCAGGAATGAGGCCTCCTCGATCCTCTGGGCCACCGGCTACGATTTCCCGGGTGTCACGAGCGGCGCCATCAAGAAGGTGGACTTCCCCTCGGGCTCCAAGGCCACCAATCAGGCGTTCCTCTTCAACCTGCGGCGCGAGAAGTTCCAGGACCCCCGCACGCGCGAGGCGATCAGCCTGATGTTCAACTTCGACTGGTCGAATGAGACGCTGTTCTACGGCATCTACGCGCGGGTCGATTCCTTCTGGGAGAACTCCTGGCTCGCGGCCAAGGGCGTGCCTGACGCCGCCGAGGCCGCGATACTGAAACCGCTGGTGGAGGACGGCACGCTCCCCGCCTCGATCCTCACCGACGCGGCCGTGATGGCGCCCGCGTCCGGCAAGCGGCAGCTCGACCGGGGCAATCTGCGCAAAGCCTCTGCGCTCCTCGATGCTGCGGGCTGGGCGGTGGGCAGCGGCGGGATGCGCAGGAACGCCAAGGGCGAGGTGCTGCGGGTCGAGTTTCTCAACGACAATGCGACCTTCGACCGGGTCATCAATCCTTACGTCGAGAACCTCAAGGCGCTGGGCATCGACGCGCTGATGACGCGGATCGACAATGCGCAGATGGAGGACCGGACCCGCCCGCCGAGCCACGATTTCGACATCGTGACGGGCAATGCGACGACGACCTATTTCTCCGGCACGGAGCTGAAGCAGTATTTCGGGTCGGAGACGGCGGACGTGTCGTCCTTCAACGTGATGGGTCTGAAGGACAAGGCCGTCGACCGTCTGATCGACGTGGTGCTGGCGGCCAGGTCGAAGGACGAGCTGACGGTCGCGACCCACGCGCTCGACCGGGTGATGCGGTCGATCCGGTTCTGGGTGCCGCAATGGTTCAAGGACAGCTACACGGTCGCCTATTACGACCAGTATGAGCATCCCGCCAATCTGCCGCCCTACGCACTGGGGGAGCTGTCGTTCTGGTGGTATGATGCGGACAAGGCGGCGGCGTTGAAGGCCTCGGGCGCTCTGAAATAGCGGTATGGGTGCCTACATCCTCCGTCGGTTGCTGCTGATCGTTCCCACGCTTCTGGGAATCATGATCATCAACTTCGCGCTCGTCCAGTTCGTCCCCGGCGGCCCGGTGGAGCAGGTTCTGGCCCGCATCGACGGCGCGGGCGACGCGCTTCAGGGGATCTCGGGGGGGGGCGATGCGGCGACGGCCTCGGGGGGCGACAAGTATCTGGGCGCGCGGGGATTGCCACCCGGCTTCATCGACGATCTGAAAAAGCAGTTCGGGTTCGACAAGCCGCCGCTGACGCGGTTCCTCGACATGATGTGGAACTACATGCGGCTCGATTTCGGGCAGAGCTATTTCCGCTCCATCTCCGTGCGCGATCTGGTGCTGGAAAAGATGCCGGTCTCGATCTCGCTGGGCCTCTGGTCGACGCTGATCGCCTACATGGTCTCGATTCCGCTGGGGATCAGGAAGGCCGTGCGCGACGGGGGGCGGTTCGACACATGGACGTCGGGCACGATCATCGTGGCCTATTCGGTGCCGGGGTTTCTGTTCGCGATTTTGCTTCTGGTGCTGTTCGCGGGCGGCTCCTACTGGCGGATCTTTCCATCGCGCGGGCTGACCTCGGACAACTGGGCGCAACTGTCATTGGTCGGCAAGGTGCTCGACTACCTCTGGCACATCACGCTGCCGGTGCTGGCCTCCACCATCGCGTCCTTCGCCACACTGACGCTGCTGACGAAGAACAGCTTTCTGGAGGAGGTGAAGAAGCAATATGTAATGACCGCCCGCGCCAAGGGCCTGACGGAGCGGCGGGTGCTTTACGGCCACGTCTTCCGCAACGCCATGCTGATCGTGATCGCGTCCTTCCCGGCGGTCTTCGTCGCGGTGTTCTTCGGCGGGTCGCTCATCATCGAGACGATCTTCTCGCTCGACGGGCTGGGGCAATTGGGGTTCCGCGCGGCGGTGGACCGGGATTATCCGGTGATCTTCGGCACGCTCTTCTTCTTCGGGCTGATCGGGTTGCTGGTGAACATCCTGTCGGACCTGATGTATGTCTGGATCGACCCCCGGATCGACTTCGAGAGCCGGGGCTGAATGGCGCTTTCCCCCCTCAATCGCCGCCGCTGGCGGAACTTCAGGGCGAACCGGCGCGCGGTCTGGTCGCTGGTGCTGTTCGTCATCCTTTTCGGCCTGTCGCTGGGGGCGGAGATGCTGGCCAACGACAAGCCGCTTCTGGTCAGCTTCAAGGGCCAGCTCTACGCCCCCTTCCTCCACTTCTATCCCGAAACGGCCTTCGGCGGCGATTTTCAGACCGAGGCGAACTACACCGATCCGGTGGTGTCCTGCCTGATCCGAACCGGCGGGGTGGAGGGGTGTTTCGACGACCCCGCCTCCACGCTGGCCGCGCTCGACGCGGGCACTCTGGCGGGGGCCACCGAGGGCTGGATCCTGCGCCCGCCTGTGCCCTACAGCTTCAACACGATCAACGATATCGGGCGCGCGGCGCCGTCCCCGCCCGACGCGGCGCACTGGCTCGGCACCGACGATACTGCGCGTGACGTCCTGGCCCGCGTGATCTACGGCTTCCGGCTTTCGGTCGCGTTCGCGCTGATCGTTACGTTTTTCACCTCGATCCTCGGCATCGCGGCGGGGGCGGTGCAGGGCTACTTCGGCGGGCTGGTGGACCTCACCTTTCAGCGGGTGATCGAGCTCTGGGGCTCCACCCCCAGCCTCTACATCATCATCATCGTGGCGGCGATCTGGCAGATGAACTTCTGGCTGCTGGTGGGGCTCATGGTGCTCTTCGGCTGGACCGGCCTCGTCGCCGTGGTGCGGGCGGAGTTCCTGCGCGCGCGGAACTTCGAATATGTCCGCGCCGCCCGCGCGCTGGGGGTGTCGGACGCCACGATCATGGTCCGCCATGTGCTTCCCAACGCCATGGTGGCCACGCTGACGTTCCTGCCCTTCACGATCACCGGGACCATCGGCTCTCTCGCGGCGCTCGACTTTCTGGGCTTCGGGCTGCCCGCCTCCGCACCCTCGCTGGGCGAGCTGACGCTTCAGGCCAAGCAGAACCTGCAGGCCCCGTGGCTCGGCTTCACCGCGTTCTTCGTCTTCGCCATCATGCTGAGCCTTCTGGTCTTCATCTTCGAGGGCGTGCGCGATGCGTTCGATCCCAGAAAGACCTTCCGGTGAGCGCAGGCACCGTTCTGGACGTGCGCGACCTCACCGTGTCCTTCGCGCAGGACGGGCGTCTGGTGGAGGCGGTGCGCGGTGTCTCCTTCACCGTCGGGCGCGGCGAGACGGTTGCGCTGGTGGGGGAAAGCGGGTCGGGGAAATCCGTAACCGCCCTCTCCACCGTGGCGCTGCTGTCGGACGCGGCGACCGTCACCGGCTCCATCCTCTATGACGGCACCCAAATGGTCGGCGCGCCGGAGCCGGACCTGCGCCGCATCCGGGGCAACGACATCAGCTTCATCTTTCAGGAGCCGATGACGAGCCTCAACCCGCTCCACACGATCGAGCGGCAACTGGCCGAAAGCCTGCAGCTCCATCAGGGCCTGCGCGGCGGGGCGGCCCGCGCGCGGATCCTCGATCTGCTGGCGAAGGTGGGCATCCGGGATGCGGAAAGCCGGCTCGGCGCCTATCCGCACCAGCTGTCGGGCGGCCAGCGCCAGCGCGTGATGATCGCGATGGCGCTGGCGAACGGACCGGACCTGCTGATCGCGGACGAGCCGACGACCGCGCTCGACGTTACGATTCAGGCGCAGATCCTGGACCTCCTGGCGGAGCTGAAGGCGCGCGAAGGGCTGTCGCTCTTGTTCATCACCCACGATCTGGGCGTGGTGCGCCGCATCGCGGACCGGGTCTGCGTCATGCAGGGCGGCCGGATCGTGGAGCAGGGGGCCGCCGCCGAGGTCTTCGCCAACCCGCAGCACTCCTATACCAAGACGCTTCTCGCCGCCGAGCCCGCGGGCCGGCCCGACCCCGTCCCGGACGCGGCGGAGGAGGTTCTGCGGACCGAGAGCCTGCGTGTCTGGTTTCCGATCCACCGCGGTTTTCTGCGCCGGACCGTGGGCCATGTGAAGGCGGTGAACGACGCGAGCCTACGGATTCGCGCGGGCGAAACGCTGGGCATCGTCGGCGAAAGTGGGTCTGGCAAGACGACGCTGGCATTGGCCGTGCTGCGCCTGATCGCGTCGGAGGGGCCGGTCGTGTTCATGGGGCGCGACGTGCAGGGCTGGTCGGCCCGCGCCATGCGCGATTTGCGCCGCGAGATGCAGGTCGTGTTCCAGGACCCATTCGGCAGCCTCTCGCCCCGCATGACGATCGGGGAGATCGTGGCCGAGGGTCTGGGCGTGCACGGCACCCGGCCCGGGCAGGACCGCGCAGGGATGGTGGCCGACATCCTGACCGAGGTGGGCCTCGATCCGGCCGCGATGGGGCGCTATCCGCACGAGTTTTCCGGCGGCCAGCGCCAGCGCGTGGCGATCGCGCGTGCGATGATCCTGCGCCCGAAGCTCGTGGTGCTGGACGAGCCGACTTCGGCGCTCGACATGACGGTGCAGGTGCAGATCGTGGATCTTCTGCGCAGGCTCCAGCGCGATCAGGGGCTGGCGTATCTGTTCATCAGCCACGATCTGCGCGTGGTGCGCGCGCTGGCGCACCTGGTGATGGTGATGAAGGAGGGCGACATCGTGGAGGCGGGGGAGAGTGCGGCCATCTTCGACGCGCCGCAGTCGGACTATACGCGGACGCTGATGGACGCGGCGTTCGGCGGCCGTGCGAGCGCCCCCGGGGTCTGAATGAAGATCCTTTTTGTGCACCAGAACTTTCCGGGCCAGTTTTTGCATCTGGCCCCGGCGCTGATGGCGCGCGGTCACGATTGCGTCGCCCTGACCGACGCGGGCAATGCGCGGAAGTCCGGCGTCCGCACGTGGCGCTACAGACATGCAGCAGGGCCGGTGCACGCCGCCACCACGCGGCTCGGGCGGACCTACACGACCCAGTCGGACCGGGGCGTCAGCGTGGCCCGGGCAGCCCTGCGCCTGCGGAACCAAGGCTACGTGCCCGACGTGATCCTCGGCCATTCCGGCTGGGGCGAGACGCTGTTCCTGAAGGAGGTCTGGCCGGAGGCACGGCTCATCGTCTATGCCGAGTTCTACTATTCCGGGCGCGGCCGCGACGTGAACTTCGACCCGGAGTTCGCGCGCGCAGGCTTCGATCCGGTGATGGTGGCGCAGGGCCGGGCCGCGCATCTGGGGCAGGCGCTGCTCCACGCCGATGCGGGCGTGGCGCCCACGCACTGGCAGGCCTCGACCTATCCGGCGGCCCTGCGCCGGATGATCGCGGTGATCTTCGACGGCGTGGACACGCGCGCCATGCAGCCTGATCCAAACGCCCGCCTGATCCTGCCCAACGGGCGGACCCTGCGGCCCGGCGACGAGGTGCTGACCTTTGCCAACCGCAATCTGGAGCCTTACCGCGGCTATCACACCTTCATGCGCGCGCTGCCGGACGTGATGGCGGCACGACCCGATGCACAGGTGGTGATCGTCGGTGGCGACGGGGTCAGCTACGGCGCGTCACCCGGCACGGGCCAGACATGGAAGCAGCGCTTTCTGGCGGAGGTCGCCCCCCGCATCGACCCGGACCGCGTTCATTTCATGGGCCGCGTGCCTTATGCCGATTTTACCGCCCTTATGCAGGTGTCCCGCGTCCACGCCTATCTCACATATCCGTTCGTGCTCTCCTGGTCGATGCTGGAGGCGATGGCGGCTGGCACGCTGGTGGTGGGCTCCAGAACCGCCCCGGTGGAGGAGGTCATAAGCCACGGCGAGAACGGCTTGCTCGTCGATTTCCACAACATTGCCGGATGGTCTGCGACGCTGATCCGCGCGCTCTCCGATCCGGCGGGGACGCAAGCCCTGCGCGCGGCGGGTCGCCGGACGGTGGTGGAGCGGTATGACCTCTCGGTCTGCCTGCCGGCGATGGTGGCGCTGGTCGAGTCCCACGGCCCCTGACGCCTCAGAGGCTGGGGATCGCGAACCCCACGCTCAGCGACAGGCCATGGCCCGGATGCGTCTCCCGCTCCACCTCGCCGCCGAGCTGCTGAACGAGCGCGTCGATCACCCGGCTCCCGAGCCCCACGCCCTCCGCATCGGACGGGATCATCCCCACCCCGTCGTCGCGGTAGGCAAGCATCGCGCGGTCGGGCGCCATCCGGGCCAGACGGATCGTGATGCGGCCCGTAGTCCGGTCTGCAAAGGCGTGCTTGATCGAGTTGGTGTAGAACTCGTTCACGAGCAATCCCAGCGCCACGGCCTGTCCGGCGGGCAGGCTCACGGCGTCGAAGGCGCTCTCGATCGTGATGCCGTCGGGGTTCAGCGCGCCGATGGAGCTGAGGATGCCCGCGAGGTAGGGCGCCAGATCGACGGTTCCCGCCTGGTCGCCGGCATAGAACTGGGCATGCAGGTCGGCGATGGTCTGGACCCGCTGGCGCACGAGGTCGAGCGCCTCCCGCGTTTCCGTCGCTGACGCGCGGCGGGACTGGATCGCCGTCAGCGAGGCGAGGATCTGGAGCGAGTTCTTCACCCGGTGATCGACCTCGCGGCGCAGGATCTCCGCCTCGGCCAGCGCATGGCGCAGTTCGATCTGCATCACCGCCTGCCGCGCCAGCACGCGCAGCGCATCGCGCTGATGGTCGGTCAGGTCGCGCGGCTCCACGTCCAGCACGCAGAGCGTGCCCAGCGGCAGACCCATCGCGCCGGTAAGCGGAACGCCGGCATAGAACCGCAGACCCCGCTCCCCCGCCACCAGGGGGTTGTCGGCGGTGCGCGGATCGCAGCGTGTGTCGGGGATCTCCATCAGGTCGGGCTCGAGGATGGCATGGCTGCATATCGCATCGTCGAGCGAGGTTTCCCGCAGGCCGATCCCGATCTCCGACTTGAACCATTGCCGGTTGCCGGCCAGCAGCGACACCGCCGACATCGGCGTGGCGCAGATCGCGCGCGCGAGCCGGGTCAGGTCGTCGAATGCGGGATCCTCCCCGGTGTCGAGGATGCCCATGTCGGACAGGAGCGCCAGGCGTTCGGACTGGCGGGGATGGGTCGGCGCCTTCATTGCGTCTTTCTCTTCCGATGCGGACGGGACGCTACCCGAGTGGCGCCGGATGGCAAGCAGATTGCGCATTCCGGGGCCGGGTCCGGGACCGCCAACCGTCGCCGGGAGGATTTGCGCGCGAAACCCCGGCCGTCCGCTTGCATATCGGGGGAACCGGGGCGCGCCTTGCGCCGTTCTATTACCAGTTACAGGTGGCACCCGGTGCTACGCAATTATGGAGACCAGTTATGAAGAACCTTCTTCTCTCGACCGCGATCGTCGCCGTTTCGGCCAGTGCCGCACAGGCTCAGACAGCAGCCGCCCCGCAGTTCATGACAGAGGTCGGTGCGCAGGACATGTTGGCGTCGAACTTCATCGGAATGCGCGTCTATTCGAGCGATGCACCTTACACTGACACGATGTCGAATGGTCCGCAGAAGGACTGGAATGACATCGGTGAAATCAACGACGTGGTCCTGAACCGTGACGGCAAGGTCGATGGCGTGCTCGTCGATGTCGGCGGCTTCCTCGGGATGGGTGAGCATCAGGTTGCGGTCAGCATGGACGCGATCAAGATGGTCGACGACGATTCGACCGCAAACGATCCAAGGGACTTTTTCCTCGTGATCAACGCGACGAAGGATACGCTGGAAAAAGCGCCGGAGTTCAAGCGTCCAGCGGCGATGGCTACTAATATGGCGAACAACGGTGCGGCGGCTGTGAACAACAGCGCAGCGGCGCTTGGGACGGCAGCGACGACGGGTGCGGCAGCGGTGGGTGCAGCGGCATCGACCGATGGGGCGGCCGTAGGCGATGTGGCGAATGGCACAATGGCCACGGGAACGGCGGCAATGGGCACGATGGCCAATGGCGGCATGTCGACCCCGATGAACGACAAGGCCAACTGGACGCCGGTCGACAGCGGCACGATCACCAGCGAGCAGCTGACGGGGGCGTCGGTCTATGACGGCAAAGACGCCGATATCGGCGAGATTTCGTCGCTCGTGCTTGCCGCCGACGGCAAGGTCGATGAGGCCGTCATCGATGTGGGTGGCTTTCTCGGGATGGGCGAAAAACCGGTGGCGCTGAAGATGTCCGATCTTCAGATCATGAAGGAAAACAACGGCGACACGCTTCGGGTCTATGTGTCCCAGACCAAGGAACAGCTCGAGGCGATGCCGGACTATAAAAAGCCGTAAAGCCGCCTCAAACGTTTGAAGGGGGGCCTGCACCGATCGGTGCAGGCCTTTCTCATGTTCAAGCGTTGCATCAGACCTGATCCCGGTTGGGCCTCAGTCCAGCAATTCGAAGCGATCCACGTCGACCATCCCGCAATCCGTGATCTTCAGGTGCGGGATCACCGGAAGGCACAGGAACGCGAGCTGGAGGAACGGCTCTTCCAGCGTGACGCCGAGCGATCGCGCCGCAGTGCGCAAAGCGTCCAATGCGGCATGGACCTCCCCGAAGGGTTTGAGGCTCATAAGCCCGCCCAGCGGCAGCGACAATTCGGCCAGAACCTCACCCCCTGCCACAACGACGAAACCGCCCTCGATCTCCGACAGGCGGGCCACGGCGCGGGCCATGTCGGCATCGTCAGCCCCGACGACGGCGATGTTGTGATGGTCGTGACAAACCGTCGATGCGATGGCGCCGCGCGTGAGGCCAAAGCCCGTCACGAACCCAACCGCGCGGTTGCCGTTGATCCCGTGGCGTTCCACCACCGCGATCTTCACGAGGTCGCGGGCGCAGTCGGTCCGTAGGGCACCGTCGACCGGGTCCATCGCAACGGTCAGATGCTCGGTGATGATCTTGCCCGGCAGGATGCCGATGACCGGCACCGCGCGTCCGTCACCCGCGACCCGGAAATCGATGGCCGTGACGGCGGGCGCGTTGACCGACCGGCGCGCGACCGGGGGGATCGTGCGGCGCGCGGCGAAGGCCTCCGCGTCGGCCATGACACCGCCTGCGAGGACGAGCGAGGCATGGCACCCCTCCAGCGTGTCGATCACCACGATGTCGGCGCGCTTGCCGGGGGCGATCAGGCCGCGGTCCTTCAGGCCGAACTCCTCCGCCGCAGACAGGCTCGCTGCGCGGTAGGCCGCGAGAGGGGGCGCGCCAAGTGCGATGGCGGTGCGGATCATATAGTCGATATGACCATGCTCCGCGATGTCGAGCGGGTTGCGGTCGTCGGTGCAAAAACAGATGTAGGGCGACAGACGCTCCGTGATGAGAGGGGCGAGCGCGTGCAGGTCCTTCGACACCGACCCTTCCCGGATCAGGAGCCGCATGCCCTTTCGCAGCTTCTCCAGCCCTTCCTCGGCGGTCGTCGCCTCGTGTTCGGTCCGAATGCCCGCCGCGATATAGCCGTTGAGGTCGATCCCGCGCAGCAGCGGCGCGTGGCCGTCGATATGGCGGCCGCGAAACGCCTCCAGCTTCGCCATGACGCCGGGATCGCGGGCGAGGACGCCGGGAAAGTTCATGAACTCCGCCAGCCCGAGGCTGCGCGGATGGTCCATCAAGGGGATCAGGTCCGCGGCCTCGATCCGCGCGCCCGACGTCTCCATATGCGTGGAGGGCACGCAGGACGGCAACTGCACGCGGATGTCCATCAGCGTCAGCGCGGCCGCGTCGAGGAAATACTGTATCCCCTCCAGCCCCGCGACGTTGGCGATCTCGTGCGGATCGCAGATCGCGGTGGTGATGCCGCGCGGGGTGACGCAGCGGTCGAACTCGAACGGCGTGACCAGCGAGCTCTCGATATGAAGATGGGTGTCGATGAAGCCCGGGACGAGGATGCGGCCCGTCACGTCGATCTCGCGCACCGCCTCATAGTCCGCATGGGTGCCGACGATGGTATCGCCGCAGATCGCCACATCGGTCAGGGTCAGATCGCCGGTCACCAGATCGAACACCCGTCCGCCGCGCAGGACCAGATCGGCGGGCCGCGCGCCACGCCCCTGCGCGATCCGGTCGTTGAGCGTCGCTGTCATGGCCTGTCCTCCATTTGCCCGCAACAGACCGCATCGCGCCACCGGGGTCCAGTGCCGCGTTGCGGGGTTGCAGTGGGGCGCGGGGCGGCACAAAAGCGACGCGATCCGAAAGGTTGATCCCATGCGTCCGCTGCGCGGCATCACGCTCAAGCTATGCTCTGTCATGCTCTTCATCGTGATGTCCTCGATGATCAAGGCCGTGAGCGACCATGTCCCGCCGGGGCAGGCGGTGTTCTTCCGCTCCGCCCTCGCGCTTCCCGTGATCCTCGCGTGGCTTTCGATGCGGGGCGGCGTGGCTGCACAGTTGCGGGTGGTGTCGCCGTTCGGTCATGTCTGGCGCGGCGTACTGGGGACGCTGGCCATGGGGCTGGGATTCGCCGGGCTGGGCTATCTGCCGCTGCCGGAGGTCACGGCGATCGGCTATGCCGCACCGCTTCTTGTGGTGATCTTCGCCGCGATGTTTCTGGGCGAGGAGGTGCGCACCTTCCGGCTCTCCTCCGTCGCGCTGGGCTTGGCGGGCGTCCTGATCGTCCTCGCGCCGCGTCTGACGGTGGTGCCGGGGCAGGGCGGAACGGCGGAGACGCTGGGTGCTGTGCTGGTCCTGACGGGGGCGGTATTCGCCGCACTGGCGCAGGTCTTCGTGCGCAAGCTCGTGATGCGCGAGACGACGGCGGCTATCGTGTTCTGGTTCTCGCTCACCTCGACGTGCCTCTCGCTGGTGACGCTGCCGTTCGGCTGGGTGGTGCCAACCCCGCGCGAGGCGACGCTGCTTGTCGGCTGCGGGCTTCTGGGCGGCGCGGGGCAGATCCTGCTCACCTCCAGCTACCGCGAGGCGGATGCGTCGCTGATCGCCCCGTTCGACTATGCCTCGATCCTGTTCGCGCTCGGCATCGGCTACTGGGTGTTCGGCGAGGTGCCAACCGCCGCGATGCTCGGCGGGGCCACGCTGGTCATCGCGGCGGGCGTCCTGATCCTGTTGCGCGAACGGCATCTGGGGCTGAAACGGGCGCGCCAGCGGCGGGCGATGACGCCGCAGGGCTGAGCGGTCCGGGGGCCCGGTTTTCCTTGACACTCAGGCCCTGTTCCCCGACTTACCAGAGCCGTGCGGCACCGAGACCCTGCCGGACCCCACGGCCATCACACGACCGGAGCCTCATGTCCCTCGCCCTGATCGCGGTCCTTCCCTTTCTGGGCGCCCTGCTGCCGGGGCTGCTGATCCGGTCGGGCCGCGACATCTGCGCGCTGGCCTGCGGGGCCGTCACCGCGCTGGCCCTCGTCGGGCTGATGCTCCACGCGCCGGCTGTCTTCGGCGGGGCGGTGATCGTGACGCGGATCCACTGGCTGCCGCGGCTCGGGCTCAACGCGAACTTCATGCTCGACGGGTTGGGTCTGCTGTTTGCGGGGCTGATTCTCGGCATCGGGCTTCTGATCATCCTCTACGCCCGCTTCTATCTCTCCGCGCGC
>JBBSVE010000059.1:0-17206 GCA_038233815.1 Rhodobacterales bacterium | reverse complement strand
CCGTAGCAGATGTAGCTGTGCCCCACGACCCAGCCCACGTCGGAAGCCGCCCAGAACACGTCGCCCGGGCCCACGTCATAAACCGCGCGCATCGACCAGTGCAGCGCCACGAGATGCCCGCCGGTATCGCGCACGACGCCCTTGGGTGCCCCCGTGGTGCCGGAGGTATAGAGGATGTAGGCGGGATGCCCTGCCGGAACGGCCACGCAGTCCGCAGGCTCCACCCCCGCTTGCATGTCGTGCCAGTCGAGATCGCGCGGACCCATCGCCGCCTCCGCCTGCGGGCGCTGGAGGATGACGCAGAACTCGGGCTTGTGGCGGGCGAGCGCCAGTGCCCCGTCGATCAGCGCCTTGTAGGGGACCGGCCCGCGCGGCTCCACCCCGCAGGAGGCGGCGACGATGGCCTTGGGGGTGCAGTCGTCGATGCGGATCGCAAGCTCGGTCGCGGCAAAACCGCCGAACACCACCGAATGCACCGCCCCGATCCGCGCGCAGGCGAGCATCGCGACCAGCGCCTCGGGCACCATCGGCATGTAGATGACGACCCGGTCGCCGACGCCCACCCCCCGGGCCCGGAGCGCGCCCGCGAACCGGGCCGTGTCATCGCGCATCCGCGCGTAGCTGCGCCTGTCCACGGTGCCGGTCACAGGACTGTCGTGGATCACCGCGATCCGGTCGCCGTGCCCCGCCGCCACATGCCGGTCGAGCGCGTTCCAGCAGCCGTTGAGCATGCCATCCGCGAACCAGTCACCCACCGGCCCGTCCGGGGCAGCCAGCGCGAGCGAGGGTTTGCGATCCCAGTCGATCGCTTGCGCGGCCGCCATCCAGAACGCGTCCGGGTCGGCCTGCCAGCGGGCATATTCCGCGTCATAGGACATGTCAGCCTCCTCCGCATCGATCCCGGCCTATCCGTTCTAGGGTCCGGTCGGGCTGCGCACAAGAAAATCAGCCGTAGTGGCCCACCGGCGTTCCCGCCAGTGCCGACATGTTGAGAAGCCCCCGCGCGGTGATCGACGGCGTTACGATATGCGCGCGGTTGCCCATGCCCATCAGGATCGGTCCGACCTCCAGCCCGCCGCCCCGCATCTTGAGGATGTTCCGCACCCCAGACGCCGCATCCGCATTGGCAAAGACAAGCACGTTGGCCGCGCCATCGAACCGCCCGCCGGGAAAGATCCGGTCCCGCACGGACTGGTCGAGCGCCGCGTCGATATGCATCTCGCCCTCGTATAGGAAGTCGGGACGCGCGCCGTCCAGCAGGTCGATCGCGCCCCGCATCCGCCGTCCCGTCTCGCAGTCGAGGTTGCCGAACTGCGAGGAGGCGCACATCGCGACCTTGGGCGTCAGCCCGAAGCGGCGGACATGGCGCGCGGCCCCCACCGCCACCTCGGCGATCTGCTCCGGCGTGGGGTCGGGATGGACGTGCGTGTCGGCGATAAAGAGCGGCCCGTCCTCGAGGATCATCAGCGACAGCGCGCCGACCGGATGGCGCCCTTCGGTGGCAAGGATCTGA
This sequence comes from Rhodobacterales bacterium, assembly GCA_038233815.1. Classification (GTDB taxonomy): domain Bacteria; phylum Pseudomonadota; class Alphaproteobacteria; order Rhodobacterales; family Rhodobacteraceae; genus JBBSVE01. The sequence goes on along the minus strand of JBBSVE010000059.1, from coordinate 15,693 downwards.
GTGATGTAGTTCAGGTGCCACAGATACTGCCCGAAGGTGCCGCAGATCATGCTGTCGGCTTCGCCGCGATGGACCATGACCGCGCCGATGGCGGTGGTGTTGGTGCGCATCACGGCGCGCGCGGTGTCCGGCGTCACGCCGCGCCGTGCCATCAGCTCGTGGTAGGTGCCCCAGTAATCGCGGTAGCGGGGGTCGTTTTCGGGGTTCACGATCTCGAAATCGCGGCCCGGACGGATCGGCAGGCCCGCACGCTCACAGCGGCTTTCCACAACGTCGGGGCGACCGATCAGGATCGGCTTGTCGGTCATCTCCTCGATCATCGCGTTGGCGGCGCGCAGCACCGTTTCCTCCTCGCCCTCGGTGAAGACGATGCGCCGCGTGACCGTCGCCGCCGCCTGGAACACCGGGCGCATGATGAGCGCGGAGCGGAAGACCGACCCGTCGAGCCCGCGCTTGTAGGCGTCGAGGTCGGGGATCTCGCGCGTGGCGACGCCGGTCGCAATGGCGGCTTTCGCCACGGCGGTCGCCACGACACCGATCAGGCGGGGGTCGAAGGGCTTGGGGATCAGGTAGTCCGCGCCGAAGGACAGCTGCTCGCCCTTGTAGGCCGCCGCCGCCTCGGCGCTGGTGGTGGCGCGGGCCAGCGCCGCGATACCCTCGATGCATGCGATCTTCATCTCGTCGTTGATCGTGGTTGCACCTGCGTCGAGCGCGCCGCGGAAGATGAACGGAAAGCACAGAACGTTGTTAACCTGATTGGGAAAATCGCTGCGCCCGGTGGCGATGATCGCATCGGGGGCGACCGCGCGCGCGAGGTCCGGCAGGATCTCCGGCATCGGATTGGCCAGCGCGAAGATGATCGGGCGTTTCGCCATCCGTGAGACCATGTCTTGCGTCAGCACGCCGGGGCCGGAGAGGCCGAGGAACAGGTCCGCCCCGTCGATCACCTCCCCCAGCGTCCGTTTGTCGGAGGCCTGCGCGAATGCCGCCTTTTGCGGATTCATATCCACCGCGCGGCCCTCGTGGACCAGCCCGTGGATGTCGCAGAGCCACACGTTCTCCCGTCGCACGCCGAGCTTCAGGAGCATGTTGAGGCACGCGATCCCCGCCGCCCCGCCGCCGGTGGAGACGATGCGGATATCCTCAAACCGCTTGCCCGCAACGTGGAGCGCGTTGGTCGCCGCCGCCCCCACGACGATCGCGGTGCCGTGCTGGTCGTCATGGAACACGGGAATGTTCATCTTCGCGCGGCACAACTCCTCCACGATGAAGCAGTCGGGCGCCTTGATGTCTTCGAGGTTGATCGCCCCGAACGTGGGCTCCAGCGCGCAGACGATGGCGGCGAGCTTTTCGGGGTCGGGCTCGTCCACCTCGATGTCGAAACAGTCGATGTTGGCGAATTTCTTGAAGAGCACCGCCTTGCCCTCCATCACCGGCTTCGATGCCAGCGCCCCGATGTTGCCCAGACCCAGCACCGCCGTCCCGTTCGTCACCACAGCCACGAGGTTCCCGCGCGAGGTGTAGCGCGACGCGGCCTTCGGGTCGGCCCTGATCTCCAGACACGCCTCCGCCACGCCCGGCGAATAGGCGAGCGACAGATCGCGCCCGTTGGCCAGCGGCTTGGTGGCGCGGATCTCCAGCTTTCCGGGTTTGGGGAATTCGTGATAATCCAGCGCCGGGTGGCGCTGCTTGTCCTGTCGCGTGTCGTCCATCGAGATCCTCCGGGGTCCGCCGGTCAGCATCGACCCTTTTCCGTCACCTCACAACCCTTGCGCGCGTCCGCCCCCCGGCGCGCCCGATTGTTTCAAGCTTGAAAGTTCCCCCGCGCCCGCGCACTCTTTCTTCCGCACCGGACGCGGGGGAGAACAGGGCGATGGGCGAGACACGCGCGGAGATCAGGCTTCCGACACAGAACCTGCGGGACGATCTGCCGTTCTATACCAAGGTGCTGGGGATGCGACTCGACTCGATCTATCCCGCCGACGATCCCGAGGTGGCGGTGATGTCGGGCCACGGTCTGCGCCTCCGGCTTCAGAAGGGGGCACTCGAGGCGCCCGGCACGATCCGCATCCTGACCGACGCGCCGGATGCGTTCGCGGACGGCAAGCGCGCGCTCACCGCACCGAACGGCACGCGGGTGGAGATTGACGCGCTCAACCCGCCGATGGTCATGCCTGTCACGAAACATGCCTTCGTCGTGCGCCGGCTGGCCGACAGCGCGCCGTGGGTCATCGGCCGCGCGGGAATGCATTACCGCGATCTCATCCCCGACCGGCTCGGCGGGTCGATCATCGCGAGCCATATCCGCATTCCCGATGGCGGCCCGGTGCCCGACATGGTGCATTTCCACCGCGTCGGCTTTCAGCTCATCTTCTGCGTCGCGGGCTGGGTCGACGTGGTCTACGAGGATCAGGGCGACCGGATCCGCATCCATGCCGGCGACTGCTTCATCCAGCCGCCCCAGATCCGGCACCGCGTGCTGGAGGCATCCGACGGCATCGAGGTGATCGAGATCGGCGTCCCGGCCGAGCATGTGACCGAGATCGACCACGACATGACCCTCCCCACGCCCCACCTCCGCCCCGACCGCGAATGGCAGGGCCAGCGGTTCGTTCACAATGTCGGCGCGAGGGGCGTGTTTCGCCCGTTCCGTATCCCGGGGTTCGAAGCGCGTGACACCACCATCGACGAGAACACCAAGGGCGTGGCCTCCGTCATGGTCGCCCGACCCTCTGGCGGCGCGCCGCCGCGCACCGTTCATCACGGCGACATCCTCTTTACCTACGTCATGTCAGGCGAGATGACGCTGGAGGGGGAGGGAGGCGAGAGCCAGCGCCTCACGAAGGGCGACGCCTTCGCCATCCCGCCAGGCTTTGCCACACGCTACACCGATCCGACAAGCGATCTGGAGCTTCTCGAAGTGTCGCTGCCGGGCCGGTTCGAGACGGAGCGAGCCTGACCCTTGCAACGCGGTCCGTCCGACGGCAAACTCGGGCGCGCACAACCGGAGGCCCCGATGACCCTGCTCGAATCCGCGACATCGGTGCGCGAGAATGCCCACGTGCCCTATTCCCGCTTCCGGGTCGGTGCGGCCCTGCGGTCGGTGGAAGGCCACGTCCATGTGGGCTGCAACGTGGAGAATGTGGCCTATCCCGAAGGCACCTGCGCCGAGGCCGGTGCCATCTCCGCCATGATCGCGTCGGGCGACCGGCGGATCGCGGAGATCCTCGTGATCGCCGACAGCCCGGAGCCGGTGCCTCCCTGCGGCGGCTGCCGCCAGAAGATCGCGGAGTTCGCGGACGCTGATGTGACCGTGACCATGTGCACCGTGGCGGGCGCGCAGCGGTCGGTGACGGTGGCGGACCTGCTGCCGGGCATGTTCTCCGCCGCGCATATGGCATGACCGAGACGCCGTCGGCCCGCGCGATCCTGGCTCGACTGCGCCATGGACAGCCAGTCGGGGCGGACGATCTGGGCTGGTTCGCGGCAGGTCTCGCCTCGGGTGAGGTCAGCGACGCGCAGGCGGGGGCCTTTGCAATGGCGATCTGCGCGAACGGTCTGGGCGAGGCGGGATGTGTCGCACTCACCCGGGCGATGCGCGACAGCGGCGCGCGGCTGGCGTGGGATCTCGACGGGCCGGTCCTCGACAAGCATTCGACCGGCGGGATCGGGGATTGCGTGTCGCTGCTGCTGGCCCCTGCACTTGCGGCCTGCGGGGCGTTCGTGCCGATGATCTCCGGCCGGGGGCTCGGCCATACCGGCGGCACGCTCGACAAGCTGGAGGCGATCCCGGGCTTTCGCACCGCAATGACCGAGGTCGACCTCAGGCGCCAGATCGCCGGGGTGGGCTGCGCGATCCTGTCGGCCAGCGAGGAGATCGCACCCGCCGATCGGCGGCTTTACGCGATCCGCGACGCGACCGGCACGGTGGACAGTATCGACCTCATCGTGGCCTCGATCCTGTCCAAGAAGCTCGCAGCGGGGCTGGAGGCGCTGGTCCTCGACGTCAAGGTCGGCTCCGGCGCATTCATGAAGACGCGGCCTGAGGCCGAGGCGCTGGCCACGGCGCTCGTTCGCACGGCGCAGGGCGCGGGCTGCATGACGGCGGCACTGGTCACCGACATGAGCCAGCCGCTGGCGACCGCGGCGGGCAACGCGCTCGAGGTGATCGAGGTGATGGAGACGCTGACCGGCACCTCGGTCAACGTGGCGCTCTGGGATCTGGCGGCGGCGCTGGGCGGCGAGGCGCTGGCGCTGGGCGGTTTGGCACTCGACGCGGAGGACGGGGCAGGGCGGGTGATACAGGCGCTCGAAAGCGGCGCCGCGGCGGAGGTGTTTGGCCGCATGGTCGCGGCACAGGGCGGACCGGCGGATTTCGTGGAGCGGTGGCCCGACCGGCTGCCCTCCGCCCCGGTGATGCGCGAGGTGCCGAGCCCCGGGCAGGGCTTCATCGCGGCCATCGACACGGAGGCGCTGGGTCACGCGGTGGTCCGGCTCGGCGGCGGACGGATGCAGGCGGGCCAGCGGATCAACCCGTCGGTCGGGCTGTCGGACATCGCGGGCATCGGCGAGGATGTGACCCACGGCGTCCCCATCGCGATGGTCCATGCTGCGACCGAGGCAGACGCCGACCGCGCCGTGGCGGCCGTGCAGGCGGCCTACCGCATCGCGGAGGCGGCGCCCGAAGAGCCCCCGCTGATCCACCGCCGGATCGGCTGATGCCACGCGCCTTCCTGATCGTGATGGATTCCGTCGGCTGCGGCGGCGCGCCCGATGCGGATGCGTTCGGCGACGACGGTGCCAACACGCTGGGCCATATCGCCGACTACTGCGCCGAGGGTCTGGCCCCCGAGGGGCGGAGCGGACCGCTGGCGCTGCCGCATCTCGATGGACTGGGGCTGGGGGCGGCGGTGCGGCTCGCCTCGGGGGCCGCGATGCCGGGATTTCAGGCGATCCCGCAAGGGCTTTGGGGGGCGGCGACGGAGCGGTCCACCGGCAAGGACACGCCGTCGGGCCATTGGGAGCTCGCGGGCGTGCCGGTGACCTTCGACTGGCATCGCTTTCCGCAAGAGGTTCCGGCCTTTCCCGCGCCGCTGATGGCCCGGATCGCGGCGCTCGCGGGAACCGGGGGCACGCTCGCCAACTGTCATGCGCCGGGGACGGAGGTGGTCGACCGCTTCGGCGCGGCGCATCTGCGGACCGGCTGGCCGATCTGCTACACCTCCACCGATTCCGTCCTCCAGATCGCGGCGCACGCGGAGGCGTTCGGGACGGAACGGCTGGTGGCGCTCTGCCGGGATCTGGCGCCCGAGGTGCATGCCATGAACGTGGGCCGTGTCATCGCGCGGCCCTTCACCGGCCGGGACGGCGCTTTCGAGCGCACGCCCGGCCGGCGCGATTTCGCGATGGTACCGTCCGCGCCCACGCTCCTCGACCGGGCGGCGGGTGCGGGGCGGGCGACCCATGCGGTGGGCAAGATCGGCGACATCTTCTCCATGCGGGGGGTGGGGCGGCTGCACAAGGGCGAGTCGGACGCAGACCTTTTCAACCGGATCGACGGGCTTCTGGATCGGGCGGAGGAGGGCGCGCTGGTGTTCGCCAATTTCGTCGAGTTCGACAGCCTCTGGGGCCATCGTCGCGACGTGTCTGGCTATGCCCGCGCGCTCGAATGGTTCGATGGCCGGGTGGGGGCGTTTCTGCGGCATCTGAGACCGGGCGACCTCGCGGTGTTCACCGCCGACCACGGCAACGATCCCACGTTCCGCGGCACCGACCATACCCGCGAGCGTGTCCCCGTCCTTTGCGCCGGCGTGGGCGCGGGGGAGATCGGGCACTGCGCCTTCGTCGATGTGGGCGCGTCGGTCGCGACGCATCTGGGCCTGCCCCCGGACGGCCCGGGGCGGAGCTTCCTTTCATGACCGCCCCGTGTCCGATCGACCTGCATATCGACCTCATCGGTGCCGCCCCGCCGGGCCTGATCCGCGACATGGCCAAACGGAACCGCCGGGATATCGGGGGGGTCTTTGCACCGGACGGCGGCTATGCGTTCGACGGCTATCCCGAGTTCCGACGGGTCCACGCGGCCGTGGCATCGGTCCCGCGCTCTCCCGAAGACCATCACCGCCTGACGCTGGAGGTTCTCGAGCGCGCGGCCGAGGGTGGCGTGATCTATGCGGAACTGTCCCTCACGCCCGACGCGCCCGGCGACCTTTCCGCCTGGCGCGAGCGTGTGGACGCGGTCCGCGAGGCGGCGGAGGCGCGCGCAGGCATCGTGGCACGTGGCCTCGTCACCTGCCTGCGCCACGACGGACCGGACCGCGCGCGGCAGGCGGCGCGCTGTGCGGCCGAGACGGCAGGCGCTTTCGTCGCGGGCTTCGGCCTGTCGGGCGACGAGACGGTGGGCACCCCGCGCGACTTTTCCTATGCGTTCGACATGGCGCGCGAGGCGGGGCTCGGGCTTTTCGCCGATGCCGGTCAGCGGCGCGGGCCGGAGGCTCTTCGCGATACGCTGCGCGACCTACGCGTGGACCGGATCGGCCATGGCGGGCGGGCGGTGGAGGATCTGGCGCTGGTCGACACGCTCGCCGAAGGCGGCACCGTGCTGGTGGCGCGCCCGGCGATGGACATCGCGCTCGGCCTGGTCCCGGACTGGCGCGCGCATCCGGTGGGACGGCTCTTCGAGCGCGGCGTGAAAGTCACCATCGCGACCGGATGCGAGGCGTTCCGGGGGGCCTCGATGCGCGAACAATGCGACCGGCTGGCGGATGCGTTCGACTGGGATGCAGGCGTCTTCGCCACCCTCGGGCGCACCGCCCTTGACGCGGCCTTCTGCGATGCCGATACCCGAACGCTGGTGCGCAAACGGCTGGAGGACCGCGATGACTGACGACCACCTGACCGTCGTGGGCCATCCGCTGGTTCAGCACAAGCTGTCGCTGATGCGCGACAAGGACACCTCCACCGCGAGCTTTCGCAGACTCCTGCGCGAGATCAGCCTGCTTCTCGCCTACGAGGTGACGCGCGGGCTGGGCATGACGACGCGCCGGATCGAGACGCCGCTCCAGACGATCGACGCGCCGGTGCTGGAGGGCAAGAAGCTGGCGCTTATCTCCATCCTCAGGGCAGGCAACGGGCTTCTGGACGGGATACTGGAGCTGATCCCGGCGGCGCGGGTCGGGTTCGTGGGGCTCTACCGCGACCCCCAGACGCTGCGCCCGGTGCAGTATTACTGCAAGGTTCCCGACGCGCTCGACGCGCGGATGACGATCGTTGTCGATCCGATGCTGGCCACGGGCAACTCCTCGGTCGCGGCGATCGACCTTCTGAAGGAGCAGGGCGCGGCGAACCTGCGGTTCCTCTGCCTTCTTGCCGCGCCCGAGGGTATCGCGCGGATGCGCGAGGCGCATCCCGACGTGCCGGTCGTGACGGCGGCGGTGGACAGCCATCTCGACGAGCACGGCTATATCGTGCCGGGGCTCGGCGATGCGGGCGACCGCATGTTCGGCACGAAATAGGCGTGGCCGTTAACGATTCTGAGATCCGGAGGGCCTAGCATGATCGGACATCGACGAAAGGCGGCGCGCGGAATGGAGATACGGATCGTGGGCCTCTGGCTGTTTGCGCTCTGCGCCGGGCTCTCGGCCGCGCAGGCCGGCCCGAGGGAGGTGCCTCCGGCTGCGTTCCGGGGCGCGCAGTATATCGATAGCCGCGGGTGCGTCTTCGCCCGCGTGACGACCGGGGGGCGCGTGGCATGGATTGCGCGGATTGATGGCAGGCGAGAGCCGCTGTGCGGCTATGCGCCCTCGTTCTCCCGCCCCGCCGTTGCGACGCCGGTGCCGCCGCGGGCCGCACCCGAGGTCGTGAGGCTCGCGCCGATGGTTCCCCCCGGCTACAAGCGCGCCTGGCAGGACGGGCGTCTGAACCCCAGACGCGGGATCGGATCGGCGCTGGGACAGACGCAGCAGGACGGTGTCTGGACCCGCGACGTGCCGCAAAGGCCGGTCGGTGCCTCCGCGCGCTGACGGCGCCCTATTGCGCGCAGATGCCTTGCAGACCGACCCAGTCCTCGTCGGCCAGCAATGGCGGCGGGGCGGCGTCGGCGAAAGGATCGCCCTCGGCCAGCGCGTCAGCCTTCGGCGTGCCCGGATAGCGCGCCTCCGCATAGGGCGTGACAGGAACCCCCGCTGCGCCGAATGCCGCGAGGAAGGCCGCGTCCGGCACCGTAGCGACCGGCGCCGTGACCAGCGTTTCGGCGTAGCCCGCGACCTCCCCGGGGGCGAGCGCCCCGGTGGTCAGAAGCCGCAGCGTCGCCGCGATGCCTGCATGCCGCAAAAGCGGGATCATCGGATCGTTCCGGTCAGCCATCAGCCCCTGGACCACGATCGCGCCCGCCGCAATGTCCGCGCTGTCACCCTCGGCCAGCAGCGACTCCGGTAGCACGATCTCGCGGCCCGGCAGGTGGATGGCGGTCTCAATCCCGCGTCGCACGACGACGATGCGGCGCGCGGGCCCCGGTCCGAAGATGCGTGGGCCGAGCTTTGCCAGCGCCTGTTGACCGCGCCGCCCGGTGCAGGGCTGTCCGGTGATCCGGGTGAGGTCGGCCATCACCACCCTGCCGATATCGCTTCGGGTGGAGGCGGGGATCACAGCGGCCGTATGCCGGATCAGCGCGCCGGGCAGCCACAGCCCGCCGATCAGCACGATCCCCAGCGCCAGACCGGTGAGGATCCGGTTCCGCAGGCGTCCCGGATGGGGCCGCGCGGCGTCGAGCACGGAATGGACCTGCTCCAGCGCCGCCACCATGTCGACATCGTCGAGCTCAAGCGTCTCCGCCCCCTCCGGGTCGGGACTGTAGAGGGCGGGATGCTCGTTCGCATTGAGCCGGTCCAGCGCAGGCAGCGACCAGTGCGCCAGCGCTTGTCCGGTGCGTGGGTCGGTCAGCACAAGCGAGGTGTCGCCCAGATTGACCACCACCTCGCGCAACTGCGCCGTGCGCCCGGACCGCCAGAGACCCGCACTCTCGAGCTTCTGGTATTTCGTCAGCGCCGTCATCCGACGTCTCCGTGGCGAAGCGGTGCGCGCTGACCGATTGGCGGCCGGGACGGATTGATGGCGCGCACGGGAGCGTCCGTCACGGATGCCCGTGGACCGTGGATTCGACGACCCGACAGGCGTCCGTGACATCGGCTTGACGCCCGGTCTCCATCGCCTGCTCGCCCATTTGCCCGCTCCATGGTCGCATTTCAGCGCGCATGATGGCGTGCCATGGATCAGTTGGAAAGCACAAACGGGGGGGGGCTGGGGCGATGCGCGAGGGCGACCGGACACTGGAGGCCGCGGGCTACGTCCTGATCTTTGCGGTCACCATCGGCTTCACCGACAATTTCGTCCGCGTGATCGCGGCGGAGGGCGGGCTCTGGCAGTTCCACGCGATCCGGACGGCGATGGTCACGGCGCTGCTGGCCGTGCTGGCGGTTCCGCTGCGCCTCTCCCTCCGGCCGAAACGCCCGACGCTCGTGGCGGCCCGGTCGGCGCTGCACGGGGTGGCGATGCTGATCTATTTCGGCGCGCTGGCGTTCCTGCCGGTGGCCCAAGTCGCGGCGGGGCTGTTCACTGCGCCGATCTTCGTGCTCCTGTTCTCCCGCTTTGCCTTTGGGCACAGGGTCGGTCCGGTCCGGGTCTGCGCCGTGGCAACGGGCTTTGCCGGGGTTCTCATGGTGCTCGGCCCGCAAGCGTTCCGTGACGGATCACCCGTCGCGTTCGTGCCGATCGTGGCGGGGGCGTTCTACGCCATGGGCAACATCGCCACCCGCGAATGGTGCCGGGACGAGAGCCCGGTTGTGGTCACGCTCGGCTTCTTTCTGGCGTTGGGCGTGGCGGGGGTGGTGGGGCTCGCCGCGCTGGGGGTCTTTCCTCTCGATGCACCAATCGGCAAGGCGGGCTTTGTGCTGCGCGGCTGGACCGCGCCGTCTGGCGCCTTTCTCGGCTGGACGTTCGTGCAGGCGGCGGGCTCGCTCTTTGCAGTGGCGATGGTGGTGCGGGCCTACCAGATCGCCGACGCGGGCCGGGTGTCGGTGTTCGAATATATGAACCTGCCCGCCGCAGCCTTCTGGGGATGGCTGCTCTGGGGGGAGCGGCTGGACGCGCTGGCCGCAACCGGCATGGCGATGATCGCGCTGGCGGGCGGCATGATCGCCGCGCGGGCGGGTCAAGAGCCGCCCGCTCGCTCCCCCGCCTAAGCGGGGGATATTAAGCCGGATTTCAGGCGGCGTAGGTCCGATCCTGCGGCTTGCTGCCTCGACGGGTGCCGCCGGCCTTTTTCGGGGCATCCTGACCGCCACCGCCGAACGCGGGCTTCGCGGCACCGGGCTTGCGGCCCTGAGGCTTGGGTCCGCCGCGCGACGGGCCCTGACCCTGCGGCCGTCCGCCGCGACCCTGCACGGGCTTCGGCGCGGCCTTGATGTCGGCCAGACCCCACGCGGCCCCGCCGATCACCGGAAGCGGCGCTTTCAGCATCTTCTCGATGTCGCGCAGCTCGCCCATTTCGGCAGGCGCGCAGAAGGCCACGGCTCGCCCCTCTGCACCGGCGCGCGCCGTGCGACCGATCCGGTGGACATAGTTCTCCGGCACGTTCGGCAGGTCGTAGTTATAGACATGCCGCACGCCTGGAATGTCGATCCCGCGCGCCGCCACGTCGGTCGCCACCAGCACGTCGAGCGTGCCTGCGCGGAACTCCGTCAGCGTGCGGTCGCGCTGGTTCTGGCTCTTGTTGCCGTGGATCGAGCCTGCGCTGAAGCCCCACGAAACGAGCAGCTTCATCAGCTTTTCCGACCCGTGCTTGGTGCGCCCGAAGACCAGCGCCTGTTCGCCCTTGTGGTCGAGCAGATACGTTTCCAGCAGCTTGGCCTTGTCGCCCTGCGGGGTGTAGTGCACGGACTGCGCGATCTTTTCCACCGGCTTGCCGGGGGGGGCCACCTGAACCTTCACCGCATCCTTGAGGTAAGTCGAGGCCAGATCCTCGATCAGCTTCGGCATGGTGGCCGAAAACAGCATCGTCTGGCGCTTCAGCGGGATGTGCTTGGCGATCTTCCTGAGCGCATGGATGAAGCCCATGTCGAGCATCTGGTCCGCCTCGTCGAGCACCAGATAGCCGCAGGCCTCAAGCGTCAGGGCCTTGCGTTCGAGCAGGTCGATCAACCGTCCCGGCGTCGCCACCAGCACATCGGCGCCTCGGGCCAGCTTCTCGGTCTGGCGGAAGAGGGATGCGCCCCCGGTCACCGTCAGCACCTTGACCGGGGTGCCCTTGGTATAGACCGTGAGGTTCTCGGAGATCTGGCTCACCAGTTCGCGCGTGGGGGCGAGGATCAGCGCGCGCACGGTGCGGGGAGCCGGCGGATGGCCGATATCCATCAACCGGTGGAGGAGCGGCAATCCGAACGCCGCCGTCTTACCGGTGCCGGTCTGCGCCAACCCCATGATGTCGCGGCCCGCCATGATATGCGGGATCGCCTCAACCTGGATTGGCGTGGGCTGGGTGTAGCCGGAGGCGTCAAGCCCCTTCATCAGCTTGGGCGAAAGCCCGAGATCTGCAAACGTCGTCATGATATGTCTTTCCGGTCCGCAAGGCGGACCTCGGAGCCACCATCGGCGGCCGTGGGCGGGCGGCGCGCGCCTCGGGTAGACGCTGCATGCGAAAACCCCGTCGGCACCACGGAACCCCTGCGTGACGGTGGGAACCTGACGCCGGGCCTTACACATGCTCACGCGGCACGGGCACTCGGCGTCCTGCGTCAGATGGGCCTCCCTGTGCCGCAAGTCAAGCGAAACTCATCGGCCGAGCGGAACGGCATAGCGCACCTGCACCGTATTGAGGCCGGGGTTTAGGTCGGTCGTCCCCGCGTCGGAGCGGTGGTCGAGCCCCACGCTCAGCCGCGCGCCGCCCGCGAACTGGTAGCCGAGGTCGATCCCGCTCCGGATCTGGAAATGACCGCCGAGATTCTTGCCCCGGCCCCGGTCATAGAACCCCGGCAGCACCGAGACCTGAACGAAAAACGGGCTCCGGCCCAATGGTTCCTCGAAAAGAAGGCCTGCGCCGACCCAGGCCTCGCGGTGGTCGGAGAGCGAGGCGCCGAACGCATAGTGGAATGGGCCGAGCCGGGCGGCGGTCTGGTAGCGCAGATAGACCTCCGCCCCGCCCCCGTCGAGCGCGCCGAGCGAAAGGCCGAGCCGCCCCACCTCCGCCGGCGCGGGGAGGGCAAGGGCCAGCAGGGCCGTGACGCAAAGCGCTGTGCGCGCGGGGAGGGAGGTCTTCATCGGAAAGGGGCTCACGGGTTGCCACAGGATCGCCGCACCCTGCCAGAAGGCGCGGCCCAGTCAATCCGGCCGCCGCACGTTGCCGAAACCTGTGATGCAGGACAGACACTTGGCTGCGCGGCACTCAGCCCTGCAGCGTGCGGACCCCGATGCCTTCGCCCCGCGCCTTCATCGCGGCCACGGCGCTGATGCTCGCGGCCGCCGTGGTGAAGTAGGGGATCCGGTCCATCAGCGCCACGCGGCGGATGTCGCGGCTGTCGCTCACCGCCTGTGTGCCTTCGGTGGTGTTCATCACCAGCGCCACGTCGCCGTTCTTCAGCCGGTCGACGATGTTGGGGCGGCCCTCGTAGACCTTGCTGACCGCGGTCGCGGCGATCCCCTGCGCGTCGAGCCACGCGGCGGTGCCCCTGGTGGCCAGGATCTCGAACCCCATCGCGCGAAGATCGCGGGCGGCCTGCGCCAGGGCTTCGGTTTTGTCCGCATCCTTGACCGACAGGAACACGCGTCCGTCCTCTGGCAAGTGCGTCCCCGCCCCGATCTGCGCCTTGAGGAACGCCAGCGCGAAGGTCCGGTCCCAGCCCATCACCTCCCCGGTGGAGCGCATCTCCGGCCCCAGCAGCGGATCGACGCCCGGAAAGCGCGCGAATGGCAGCACCGCCTCCTTGACGGAGAACCAGGGCGTGATCGGATCGGCGAGCGTCATCGGATCGGCCAGCGGAAGGTCCGTATCGGGGCCGACGCCCTGCGCATAGGGCGCGCGGAGCGGGACGTTCGACAGCGGCTCCCCCGCCATCAGCCGCGCGGCGATGGAGGCGATGGCGCTGTCGGTGGCCTTCGCAACGAACGGCACGGTGCGCGACGCCCGGGGATTGACCTCCAGCACGTAGATATCCGGGTTCTCGGCGGGGCCCTTCAGCGCAAACTGGACGTTCATCAGGCCGACGACATGCAGCGCGCGGGCCATCGCGACGGTCTGTTCCTTCAACCGCGCGATGGTTTCGGGCGTCAGCGAATGGGGCGGGAGGGAGCAGGCGCTATCGCCGGAATGGACGCCCGCCTCCTCGATATGTTCCATGATCCCCGCGACATGCACGGCGTGCCCGTCCGACAGCGCATCCACATCCACCTCGATGGCGCCGGAAAGATAGCTGTCCAGCAGCACCGGGTTCTTGCCCGACACCTGCACCGCCTCGCGGATGTAACGCTCCAGCTGCGCGTCGTCGCGGATGATCTCCATCGCCCGACCGCCGAGCACGAAGGACGGGCGGATCACCAGCGGATAGCCGACGTCCTTGGCCACCTCGAACGCCTCGTCGCGCGACCGCGCGGTGCCGTTGTGCGGTTGCTTTAGGTTGAGCGTATGCAGCAGCTTCTGGAACCGCTCCCGGTCCTCGGCCAGATCGATCGCATCGGGTGTGGTGCCGAGGATCGGGATGCCTTCGGCATGCAGCGCGTCGGCGAGTTTCAGGGGCGTCTGCCCGCCGAACTGCACGATCACGCCGTGCAGCGTGCCGTTCTCCTGCTCCACGCGCAGGATCTCCAGCACATGCTCCAGCGTCAGCGGCTCGAAATAGAGCCGGTCGGAGGTGTCGTAGTCGGTGGAGACGGTCTCGGGGTTGCAGTTGACCATGATTGTCTCATAGCCCGCCGCGGTGAGGGCATAGCAGGCGTGACAACAGCAATAGTCGAACTCGATCCCCTGACCGATCCGGTTCGGCCCGCCACCGAGGATCACGACTTTCTTCGCCGCACTCGGGCGGGCCTCGCACTCCACCTCGCCCATCGCGGGGGATTCGTAGGTCGAATACATGTAGGGGGTCTGCGCCTCGAACTCGGCGGCACACGTGTCGATCCGCTTGAAGACCGCGTTGACGCCCAGATTGCGGCGTGCGCGACGGACCTGCGCTTCCTCGCGCCCCGTGAGAATGGCGAGCCGCGCATCGGTGAAGCCGAGCATCTTGAGGCGGCGCAGGCCATGCTCATGCGGGGGCAGGCCGTTCTGGCGAACCTCCGCCTCGACGTCGATGATCTCGCGGATGCGGGCGAGGAACCACGGGTCGAACGCGGTAATCCTGTTGATGTCGTCGTCCGACACGCCCTCGCGCATCGCCTGTGCGATCACCCGCAGCCGGTCCGGCGTCTGGCGTGCCAGAGCCATGGAGATGGCGGCGGGGTCCGGCGCGCCGGGGATCGCGATCTCGTCGAAGCCGGAAAGCCCGGTCTCCAGCGATGCAAGCGCCTTTTGCAGTGATTCGTGGATCGTGCGGCCGATGGCCATGACCTCGCCCACCGATTTCATCGCGGTGGTAAGGGTCGGCTCCGATCCGGGAAACTTCTCGAACGCGAAGCGCGGGATCTTTGTTACCACATAGTCGATGCTGGGCTCGAACGAGGCGGGCGTGACGCGGGTGATGTCGTTGTCCAGCTCGTCCAGCGTGTAACCCACGGCGAGCTTCGCCGCGATCCGCGCGATGGGAAAGCCGGTGGCCTTGGAGGCCAGTGCCGAAGAACGCGACACGCGGGGGTTCATCTCGATCACCACCATGCGTCCGTCGGCTGGATTGACCGCCCACTGCACGTTGGAGCCGCCGGTTTCCACCCCGATCTCCCGCAGGACCGCGATGGAGGCGTTGCGCATCGCCTGATATTCCTTGTCCGTCAGCGTCAGCGCGGGCGCCACGGTGATGCTGTCGCCGGTATGGACGCCCATCGGGTCCACGTTCTCGATGGCGCAGATGATGATCGCGTTGTCGGCGGTGTCGCGCACCACCTCCATCTCGAACTCCTTCCAGCCGAGCAGCGATTCGTCGACGAGGATCTGCGCCATGGGCGATGCTTCGAGCCCGGAGCGGCAGATCGCCTCGAAGTCGTCACGGTTGTAGGCAACGCCGCCGCCGGTGCCGCCGAGCGTGAAGGCCGGGCGGATGATCGCGGGCAGGCCGACGTAGTCGATCGCCTCCATCGCCTGCGCGACGCCCGCCTTGATGTCGAATTTGCCGCCCACCTTCGGGGCGGTCACGATGGTGGCCTTGGGATTTTCCAGCCCGATCCGGTCCATCGCCTCGCGAAAGAGCTTGCGGTCCTCCGCCATCTCGATGGCCTCGCGCTTGGCCCCGATCAGTTCCACCCCGAACTTCGCGAGCACGCCCAGATCGTCGAGCGCCAGCGCGGTGTTGAGCCCGGTCTGGCCGCCCATCGTGGGCAGCAGCGCATCGGGGCGCTCCTTCTCGATGATCTTGGCCACGATCTCGGGCGTGATCGGCTCGATGTAGGTGGCGTCGGCGAGGCCCGGATCGGTCATGATCGTCGCGGGGTTGGAATTAACGAGGATGACGCGGTAGCCTTCCTCGCGCAGCGCCTTGCAGGCCTGTGCGCCGGAAT
>JBBSVE010000058.1:0-17269 GCA_038233815.1 Rhodobacterales bacterium | reverse complement strand
GGTTCTGGCTCACCCCGGGCACGAGGATGTCCGACCCGGGTACCAGAAGCGCCGCACAGATGGCAAATGCGGCCGAGGACGGATCGCGCGGCACCGCCACCGCCCGCGGGCGCAGCTCCGGCTGACCCGTCAGCGTGATGACGCGCCCCTCGGCGGTCTCCTCGACGGCCACCTCCGCCCCGAACCCGGCCAGCATCCGCTCGGTATGATCCCGCGTGGCTTCGCGCTCCACCACCACGGTCTGACCGGGCGCGTTCAGACCGGCCAGCAGCACCGCCGATTTCACCTGCGCGGAGGCCACCGGCAGAACGTAGCGCACCGGCACCGGGTCCGGCGCGCCCACCATCACCATGGGCAACCGCCCGCCCTGCCGCCCGTAGGCCCGTGCCCCGAACAGCGCCAACGGCTCCGTCACCCGCCCCATGGGGCGCTTTCGCAGGCTCGCGTCCCCGGTAAATATCGCACTCATCGCCGTCGTGGCCATCGCGCCCATCAGGAGCCTTACGCCGGTGCCGGAATTGCCGCAGTCAATCACGTCCGACGGCTCGCGAAAGCCGCCCACCCCGACACCGTGCACCGACCACGCGCCCGGTCCCAGACGCTCCACCTCCGCCCCGAACGCGCGCATCGCGGCGGCGGTATCCAGAACGTCCTGCCCCTCCAGAAGTCCCGTGACCCGCGTTTCCCCCACCGCCATCGCGCCGAGGATCAGCGCGCGGTGGCTGATCGACTTGTCGCCCGGAATCTCCGCCGTGCCTGTCAGCGCGCCGGACGCGCGGGCGGTCATCGGCTGGGGGTCTGCATGGTCTGGCATGATGCTCTCCGCATGGGTCAGGCGGGGTGATAGCGCGTCGCCCGGCCCCGGTCCATCGGGGGCTGCGCAGGTGCCGGAAATGCTGTAGCCTCGGCACGGGCAAGACCATCCGCAGGATACCGCATGAACGACCACGGGGACGACGCCGGATCGCCGCATCCGATCGGCAGGCATTTCGACGGCTCACGCTTTTTCAACCCCGGCGGGGTTCAGCCGAACGGTCTTCTGGCGGCGCTGAAATGGAAATTCGGCGACGATCCCGTGGTGCCGTGGCCCGATCATGTCCCCGTGCCGCGGCTGGCAAAGCCTGCGTCGCGGGTGGAGGATCTGAGCGTCACGATGGTCGGCCATGCGACCCTGCTGATCCAGACTGCGGGCCTGAACATCCTTACCGACCCGATCTGGTCAGACCGCGCCTCGCCCACGCAGGTCGCGGGCCCCAGACGCACGACCGAACCCGGCATCGCGTGGGCAGACCTGCCGAAGATCGACCTCGTGCTGATGAGCCACAACCACTACGACCATCTCGACCTGAACACCCTGCGGCGGCTGGAGCGGGACCATGCGCCGGTCGTCGTGACCCCGCTCGGCAACGACGCGCTGATCGGCGGCGCCGTGGCGGCGGAGCGTGTGTTGGCCCGCGACTGGGACGAAAGCGTCACCGTGGGCTCTCTGACCGTGCATCTGGAGCCATGCCACCATTGGTCCGCCCGCGGCGTCTTCGACCGCAGGAAGGCGCTCTGGGCCGCGTTCGTGGTGGAGGGTCCGGCGGGCCGCATCCTCTTCATCGGCGACACCGCGTTCGACGGCGGGCGCCCCTACCGCGACCTCCCCGCGCGCTTCGGTCCGATCCGGCTCGCGATCCTGCCCATCGGCAGCTACGCGCCGCGCTGGTTCATGAAGGGGGAGCATCAGGACCCCGCCGAGGCGGTGGAGGGGATGCACCTCTGCGGTGCCGCCACCGCGATTGCGCATCATTGGGGCATGTTCCGCCTGACGAACGAGGGCCGCGACGATCCGCCCCGGGCGCTGGCGGAGGTCCTGCGTGCACAAGGCATCCCATCTGAGCGGTTTCGCGTGCTCAACCCCGGCGAAAGTATCGCGGTGCCCTAGGGCAGTTTGCGAAAGACCGCGTAATGCGGCGCGCGGCCTTCGCGCAGCGCCTTCTGCTCGTAGCGGGTGGAATGCCAGTCCGCCCACGGCTCCGGCCCTTCGGACACCAGTCCGAACCCGGCGCGCGGCACCTCATCCAGCGTCTGGCGCATGTAGTCCGCGATGTCGGTCGCCACATGGAACGTGGCCCCCGTCCGCATCGCACGGGCGAGGGGGAGGAGATGGTCCTGCGTCACGAAGCGGCGGCGGTGGTGGCGCGTCTTCGGCCAGGGATCGGGATAGTTCAGGAATGCCCGCGCGATGGACCCGGCCACCAGCACGTCAAAGAGGTCGCGCACGTCGCCGGGATGGACCGCGAGGTTACCGACCCCCGCCGCCCGGATCTTGCCCAACAGCATCGCCACCCCGTTGATGTAGGGCTCGCAGCCGACGATGCCGATTTCCGGGTGCAGGGCGGCGATATGGACCAGATGCTCGCCCCCGCCGAACCCGATCTCCAGCCACACGGGCCGGTCGCCGAAGCGATCCGCAAGCGAGATCGGCGTGCGGTCCGGGTTTTCCGTGGGCCAGATGCCGTGCGGGCGCAGGGATCCCAGATCCTCCGCCAGATAGCCCTTCTGGCTTGGACGCAGGGTCTTGCCGTGGCGACGGCCGTAGAAGTTGCGACGTTCGGGTGCGGCGTGGGTCATGCCCGGTCCTTTTGCAAGAAGCCGCCCGGTAGCCGCCGGTCGGTCCGCCGTCAACCCGTTGGGCCATGCGTTGCGTTTGCCCGGCAACTGGGGGATGCTTGCGCCGGACTGGCCCAAGGCGGAGCATCGGCATGACGCGCATCCTTCTCCTCAACGGACCGAACCTCAACCTTCTGGGCCAGCGCGAACCCACGATCTACGGGGCGGAAACGCTGGCCGAGGTGGAGGCCGCCTGCACAGCACTCGGCCGCGATCTGGGGCTTGAGGTCGCGTGCCGCCAGTCGAACCACGAGGGCGTGCTGATCGACGCGGTGCAGGAGGCGCGCGGAAC
Source organism: Rhodobacterales bacterium (assembly GCA_038233815.1). Taxonomy (GTDB): domain Bacteria; phylum Pseudomonadota; class Alphaproteobacteria; order Rhodobacterales; family Rhodobacteraceae; genus JBBSVE01. The sequence goes on along the minus strand of JBBSVE010000058.1, from coordinate 14,322 downwards.
GGCGGCGGGCATCGTCATCAACCCGGGCGCCTTCACCCACACCTCGGTGGCGCTTCTGGACGCGCTCAACGCATTCGAGGGCCGGGTGATCGAGGTCCACATCTCCAACATCCACCGGCGCGAGGCGTTCCGCCACCACTCCTACGTCTCGGGGCGTGCGGACGGCGTGGTGGCGGGCTTCGGGACCGAAGGCTACGCCGCCGCCCTGCGACGGATGGCGACGCTGCTGGCCTAGGCCTCAGGCATCCTTCTGAAGTGCCTCGGCCAGATCGGTCCTCTCCCAGCTGAAACCGCCCGTGTCATCGGGCTCCCGCCCGAAATGCCCGTAGGCGGAGGTGCGCGCGTAGATCGGACGGTTCAGGTCCAGATGCGTGCGGATGCCGCGCGGGGTGAGGTCCATGGCGCGCGCCACCCGCCGCTCGATCGTGTCGTCGGGTTCGACCCCGGTCCCATGGGTGTCGACATAGATCGACAGCGGCTCCGCAACCCCGATGGCATAGGACACCTGAAGCGTGCAGCGATCCGCAAGACCGGAGGCCACGACGTTCTTGGCCAGATAGCGCGCGGCGTAGGCGGCCGAGCGGTCCACCTTGGACGGATCCTTGCCGGAAAACGCGCCGCCGCCGTGCGGGGCCGCGCCGCCATAGGTGTCCACGATGATCTTGCGCCCGGTCAGGCCCGCGTCGCCGTCCGGCCCGCCGATCACGAAGATGCCGGTCGGGTTCACATGCCAGACCGTCTCCGGCGTGATCCAGCCGTCGGGCAGAACCTCGCGCACATAGCGCTCCACGATGGCGCGGATGTCGTCGGAGGTCTGGTCCTCATGCGCGTGCTGGGTGGAGAGGACGATCGACGTGACCCCCACCGGAACCCCGCCCTCGTAGCGCACCGAAAGCTGCGATTTCGCGTCCGGGCCAAGCGTCGGCTCCTGCCCGGATTTGCGAACCTCGGCAAGTCGGCGCAGGATCGCGTGGGCATACTGGATCGGGGCGGGCATCAGCGCGTCCGTCTCCCGGCAGGCATAGCCGAACATGATCCCCTGATCGCCCGCGCCGTCCCGGTCCACGCCCCGGGCAATGTCGATCGACTGGTGGTGAAGGAGGTTGGTGATCTCGCAATGCCGCCAGTGGAACTTCTCCTGCTCATAGCCGATGTCGCGGATGCAGGCGCGCACGATGCCATCGACCTCCCCCATCATCGCGTCGAGCCGTTCGCGGTCGTGGAGCTTGATCTCGCCGCCCACGACGACGCGGTTGGTGGTGGCAAAGGTCTCGCAGGCGACGCGGGCTGCGGGATCTTCGCGCAGGAAGGCATCGAGGACCGCATCGGAGATCCGGTCGCAGACCTTGTCGGGGTGCCCCTCCGACACGGATTCGGAGGTGAAGACGTAGCTGTTACGTGACATGGGGACGTGCTCCGCTATGAATACCCGCCACGCCAGGAAGCCGTTGTGACGGTGGGTGAAGCTTCCGCGTATGCGTGCGCCGATGGGTCGTCAAGCCCGCCTGCGTCGCGCGATCAGGGCCAGCGCAGTGCCGAGCACCAGAAGCAGCACGAACACCGGCAGATCGCCCGTCCGTGCATAGAGCGTGATCGGCAGCGGCCCGGGCAGGCCCGCATCGAGATGCCCCGGCACATCAAGCGGAAGTTCGGCCACGATCCGGCCCTTCGCATCGACCACCGCCGAGATCCCGGTGTTGGCCGACCGGATCAGCGGCAACCCCTGCTCGATCGCGCGGAACCGGGCCTGATCGAGATGCTGCCACGGCCCCGTCAGATGCCCGAACCACGCGTCGTTGGTGATTTGCAGGAGGAAATCCGCCCGCCCCGGTGCTGCCCGCAGATCCTGGGGAAAGAGCGCCTCGTAGCAGATCAGCGGCAACGCCCGCCCCAACCGCGGGCCGAGGTCGAGGATCCGCGCACCCGGACCCGCCGAAAAGCCGTTACCCGATTTCGACGCGAGTGCCGTGATCCCGAACGTCTCGTAGAGGACATCGCCGAAGGGCATGTATTCGCCGAACGGGACGAGGTGATGCTTGTCGTAGATATCCTCGATCTGGCCGCTGGGGCCGAGCACGACCATGCTGTTCCAGGCGCGCGTCCCCTCTGCCCGCTGGATGCCCACGACCGCGGTGGCCTCGCCTGCGGCCGCACTGATCTGCGCCAGCACGCCTTCGGACCCGTTCAGAAGGTAGGGCACCGCAGTCTCGGGCCAGACCACCAGATCCGGCTTGCGCCCCCCCGGTGCGACGGGGGCCGCTGTCAGTGCCAGATTGCGGTCGAGGAACTCCGCCGCGCGGTCGGGATCCCATTTCAGATGCTGCTCTGCGTTGGGCTGGATCACGCGGACCATCGGGCTTTGCGCGGTGGCGAGCGGCGCCTCGGGTCGCACTCCGGCCCAGACGATCCCCGCCGCCGCCATCAGCGCCAGAACCGGCACGGCCCATGCGCCCGCGACGACCGGCAAGGCGGCGGCCAGCGTGGTGAGGAGCGTGAGCCCGCTCGGACCGATCAGCGCACCCAGCTGCGCGAATGGCGTGTCGATCCAGACATGCCCGATCATCGCCCACGGAAAGCCGGTCAGCAGATAGCCGCGCGCAAGCTCCGCCAGCGCCAGCGTCACGGCCAGCAGCGCCGCGCGCCCCCGGACCCCGCCGTCCAGCGCGGACGCCACCCCGGTCGCCAGCGCCCAGAAGAGCCCAAACCCCACCGACACCCCAATGAGCGCGAAGGGCGCAAGCCAGCCATAGACCTCCGGGTCGATCAGGAACGGGTCCACGATCCACGAGAACGACAGCCCGAAATAGCCCATCCCCGCGAACTGGCCGAGCCACGCAGCCCGCACCGCGCCGGGCGCACGCGCCACCAGCAGGATCAGCGCCCAGAGTGCCACCAGCGTGAGCCCCCAGAGCCCGAGCGGCGCCTGACCCGACGACATCGCGGCCCCCAGCCCGAAGGCGCACCCGGCCAGCGGCCAGCCCGGCCAACCCGGCCAGCGGCCGGTGCGGTCGGACCGGGGGGCGATCACTCCGCAGCGGCTTTGGGCGGGGGCGTCGTGGCGGGCGTTTCCGCGCTTGATGCGCGCTTGGCCGCCGCCCCGGGCAGACGGACCCGAAGCCGTTTGATCCGACGGGGATCGGCATCCACCACCTCGAACTCCGCGCCGCTTTCGTGCGGCACGATCTCGCCCCGCGCGGGGATGCGTCCGGTCCTGAGGAACACCAGCCCGCCCAGCGTGTCGATCTCTCCGTCATCCTCGCCGTTGCGCAGCACGAGGCCGATCGCCTGCTCGAACTCCTCCAGCGGCGTCACGGCCTTGGCCACGAACACCCCCGGCCCGTCCTCTTTCCAGAGCGCGCCCTCGACCTCGTCATGCTCGTCCTCGATCTCGCCGATCACGGTCTCGATCAGATCCTCGATCGTCACCAGCCCGTCGACCCCGCCATATTCGTCGATCACGAGCGCCATGTGCACCCGGTCCTTCTGCATCTTCTGGAGGAGCACGCCCACCGGCATCGACGGCGGCGCGTAAAGGATCGGGCGCAGCATCTTTTTCATCGAGAACCGCGCGCCCGCCGCACCGAAGCCGTAGGTCAACGCGAGATCCTTCAGAAGCACCAGACCCTGCGGCAGGTCCAGCGTGCCCTTGTAGACCGGAACCCGGGAAAATCCGTGCTCGCGAAACACCTGCACGAGATCCTCGCGCCCGATGTCGAGGGGGACGGCCACGATCTCCACCTTGGGGACGGCGACGTCGTCCACGCGCAGGCGGCGCAGGTTCGCCATGCCATGCGCGCCGGGACGAAAGGCGGAGGGTGCGGGGTTCGGCGTCGCGGCTTCGGCCGTATCGCCCGCTGCGTCCTGCGGATTCAGCGCATTCAGGATGCGGCCGAAGAAGCCGCGTTGCGGAGGGTCCTCGCCGTCTGCATCGACGGCGGGGGCGGCGCTGGTTTGCGGCGCGTCGTTCATGGTCACTGTCGGTCCTTCATCAGGCGTCTCGGGGCGGTATCGTGCGACGGGGTCAGATCGCGGCGGCATAGGGGTCGGCGATCCCGATGCGCGCCAGTATCCGCGTCTCGGCTGCTTCCATCAAGACCGCATCGGCGTCGTCCTCGTGGTCATAGCCCAGACAATGGAGCAATCCATGGACGATCAGGTGCGTCGCGTGATCGCCGAGTGGCAGCCCCGCCGCCCGCGCCTCGGCCGCACACGTCTCCCACGCGAGTGCCACGTCGCCGAGGCTCTCGGGATCGTCGGCGCGGCCCGGCTCCGGCGCGTCCGGCACAGCACCCGGAGATTGCCGCGCCGCCGAGGGCCAAGACAGCACGTTCGTCGGCTGCGCCTTACCCCGGAAGCCCGCGTTCAGCACGGCAATGCGCGCGTCGTCGCACCCCATCAGGCAAAGCGAAAGGCCGGTGCGCGAAAGCCCCAGCGCGGCCAGCGTTTCCGCCGCCGCCCGTTCGGCCAGTGCGGGCCGCGGCACGGCATTCCAGCGCGCATCCTCGATCAGTGTGTCAACCAACGGCTCCATCGGCCGCCTCATAAGCCTCGATGATGCGGGCGACAAGCGGATGGCGCACCACGTCCTTCGAGGTGAAGTAGTTGAAGCTCACGCCCCGGACGCCGTCGAGGATGCGCTCGGCGTCGCGCAGTCCGCTCGCCGTGCCGCGCGGCAGGTCGACCTGCGTGCGGTCGCCGGTGATGACCATGCGGCTGCCCTCCCCCAGACGGGTGAGGAACATCTTCATCTGCATCGTGGTCGCGTTCTGCGCCTCGTCCAGCACGACGAACGCGTTGGCGAGCGTCCGGCCGCGCATGAAAGCCAGCGGCGCGATCTCGATCCGTTTTTCCTCCATCAGTTTCTGGAGCTGCTTTTGCGGCAGGAAATCGTTGAGCGCGTCGTAAAGCGGCTGCATGTAGGGGTCGATCTTTTCCTTCATGTCACCGGGCAGAAAGCCGAGCCGCTCGCCCGCCTCCACCGCAGGGCGCGACAGGATGATCTTGTCAACCGCCCCGGCCAGAAACATCGTGACCCCCACCGCGACGGCAAGATAGGTCTTGCCGGTTCCCGCAGGGCCGATGCCGAAGCCCAGCTCATTGTCGAAGAGGTTGGAAACATAGGCCTTCTGGGCGGCGGTGCGCGGCTCCACCGGCTTCTTGCGGGTTCTGAGTTCGTATTTCGTGCCGGAGAACATCTCGATCTGCTCGGTGCCCGCGAGCGTCCGGTTGGGCATCGGGCGGCCCATGCGGATCGCGCCGTCGATGTCGCCCGCCTCGATCTCGCGACCGCCCTCCAGCCGGGCATAGAGCGCGTGCATGACCGCGGCCGCCTGTTCGCGCGCGTCCCTGTCGCCGATGATGGCGAGGCGGTTGCCACGCCGCAGGACATGGACCCCGGTCTGATGCTCGATCTGCGCCAGATTGCGGTCGAACTGGCCGCAGAGGTCGATCAACAGGCGGTTGTCGGGAAATTCGAGCACAGTTTCGGTTGCGTCACCGGGTGCGGTCGGGGGGGTCAGCGCGCTGATGCCCAAGGAGATCTCCTCTTGAAAGCGGGTTGCGATGGCAATGTGGCGTCGCCCGGTGCGCGAGACAAGGCGCATCGAGTCGCAGGCCAAGTCTCGCCCACTTGGGGTAACATGGCCAAGACATTTTGCCGCAGATCCGCTTGAGGTCCGGCAGGACGGACGCCGACGGGATCAATCCCCGTCGACGCCGTCGAGAATCATCGCCGCCGGAGAATCGTCTTGCGACCGGGTCCGGGGATCGAGTCGCTGATGCCTTCGCTGCCCGACTGATAGTCGCCGAGCACCGTTCCCGGCGGGTAACGATTGTCGCAGACCGGACCGCCGGTCTTCGGGTTGAAGCGCGGCGAGGCATAACCCTCCACCCCGTCGTCGATGATCCAGTTCTGGCAGCCGTCGGGATCGTAGGCGATGGCGGCATGGCCGTCGCCCAGAATGCCAGTGTCATGGCCCTTGTCCACACCGGTCGCGATGACGGAGTTCGGATCGCCCCGGTAGGGCGTCGTCCCTTCGGCGCAGGCCGACAGGGCGAGGGCCGCGAGAAGCGGGAGAGCGGGCAGCTTCATCATGGTCATGTCCCTCACTTCCTGTAGCACACGACTTCGACGCGCCGATTCTGGCGCATCCCGTGGGCGGTCGCGTTGCTGGCCACCGGGCTGGCCTTGCCGTAGCCGCCCTGACGCTCCACCACCGCGCCGACGGACCGGGCGACATCCGATACCGCCTGTGCCCTGCGCTTGGACAGCGCCAGGTTGTAGGCCGCCGATCCCTGGCTGTCGGTAAAGCCCTTGACCTCGTAGCTGAACGCGTTCTGCTTTTGGAAGAAGGTGCGGAGCCGGTCGCGCCCGGCATCGGTCAGCGTGGCGCTGCCGGTCGCGAACAGCGCGTCCGTGGGATCGTTGAGGCACGTGTTGCGCTTCAGGCAGACCGGCTTGCCGGTCCGCGGATCGCGGCGTGGCACCATGTAGCCCTCGAGCCCGCCATCCGCCCACCAGTGCATGCAGCCGTCGGGATCGACCCACAGGCTCCATTCGATGATGCCGGTCTGCGTCATCGAGCCGCTCCGGCCGCCGTAAGCCGATGGCGCGACCTCTGCCGCCCGTCTGGTCTGGGCCGCCACCGGACCCGGCGCCATGGATGCGACCGACAGGACCAGTCCCGCGGCCAGCACCATCAACCCATCGAAATTGAACCGTCCCAAAACTTCGAATCCCCCCGCGACACTCTGCCGCCAATCCTAGGGAAGACTCCTTGCCGAGAGGTTAATCGCTTGTAAAGCCAGATCCAAAACCGACGAAACGCGGACCCGCGAAGCGTGGCGCCAAGGTCGCACCTGCCGTTAGCCCAAGCGCACGCCCGACAGCGAGTTGGTGGAGGCGGCATCAATGCGCACCCGCACAAGATCGCCCGCCCGCCCTGTGGGATCGTCCACGTGCACGGCATGGAGATGGTCCGACTTGCCCGTCATCTGCCCCGGCACTCGCCCCGCTTTTTCATAGAGCACATGCACCTCGCGCCCGATCATCGCCTCCTGCGCGGCGCGCTGCTGGGCGGTGAGAAGCGCCTGAAGCGCCTGGAGCCGCGCGTCTGCCACCGCGGGCTCCACGTCCGGCCGCTCCGCCGCGGGGGTTCCGGGGCGGGGGGAATAGCGGAACGAATAGGCCATGCCGAAACCGACCTCGTGCACCAGAGCCATGGTGGCGTCGAAATCGGCATCCGTCTCGCCCGGAAAACCCACAATGAAGTCGGAGGTGAGCAGGATGTCGGGACGCGCGGCGCGGATACGCGCCACAATGCGCAGATAATCCCGTGCGGTATGCTTGCGGTTCATCGCTTTGAGCACCCGGTCCGATCCCGACTGCACCGGCAGATGGAGGCACGGCATCAGCGCCGCGCAATCGCCGTGTGCGGCGATCAGGTCATCCTCCATGTCGCGCGGATGGCTCGTGGTGTAGCGCAGCCGGACGAGGCCGGGGATCTCCGCCATCGCGCGGATCAGGCGGGCGAGACCCCAGCCCCCGGCGCTGTAGGCGTTGACGTTCTGGCCAAGGAGCGTGATCTCGCGCACGCCCCGCTCCACCAGACCGCGCGCCTCGGCCAGCAGACGCTCGGCCGGGCGGCTGACCTCGGCGCCGCGGGTGTAGGGCACGACGCAAAAGGCGCAGAACTTGTCGCAGCCTTCCTGCACGGTCAGGAACGCGGCGGGTCCGCGCACCGTGCGCGCTGCCGGAAGATGGTCGAACTTGTCCTCGGGTGGGAAATCGGTGTCGATCGCCCGGCCGCCGGCGCGAACCTGCGCCTCCATCTGCGGCAGGCGGTGATAGCTTTGCGGTCCCACCACCAGATCCACCACCGGCGCGCGGCGCAGGATCTCCGCCCCTTCCGCCTGTGCCACGCATCCGGCCACGGCGATCTTGAGGTCGGGGTTCGCGCCCTTCAACGGCTTCAGGCGGCCAAGGTCGGAATAGAGCTTCTCCGACGCCTTCTCGCGAATGTGACAGGTGTTCAGAAGCACCATGTCCGCATCTTCCGCCCGGTCGGTGGGCACATAGCCCGCGGTGCCCAGCGCCTCGGTCATGCGCGCGCTGTCGTAGACGTTCATCTGGCAGCCATAGGTCTTGACGTAGAGCTTCTTCGGCGCTGGCATCGGCACGCTCCCGCAGGGTGGGGCCAGCCTCTACACCGGCGGGGGCGATCCTGCAACGCCGGGGAGGTGGCGATTGACCTTTCGGCCGTGCTGGCGAAGGCTGCACGGCGCATGATGACGGAGCCCGGAATGCGCCACGACGGACTGAAGAGCGTCCTTGCCGCCCGGCGCACCCTGCTGGTGAACGGGCCTGTCGCGATCGTGATGGCGGAGGATGCGGTGGAGGTGGCCTCCACCGTCCGGCATCTTTCGGACCGCGGCTTCGGGACCGTGATCCTTCTGGCCCTCCCCGACCTGCCGGTGGCGTCCGAGGTCGAGGCCCGGGTCCACCGCGTCGATTGCGACGTTCATGCCGAAGATGCCCTGCCGCACGCAGTCAACCGGCTGATCGAGGCCGCGCCGGGGACGTGGTTCCACACCTGCTACAACGCCGAATACCTGTTCTATCCATTCTGCGAGACGCGGTCGGTGGGCGAGATGCTGGCCTTCCATGCCGAGGAACGGCGCGACGCGATGCTGTCCTATGTCGTCGACCTCTATGCGGGCGATCTGGCACGGTTTCCCGACGCCGTGTCGCTCACCGACGCGCATATCGACCGGACCGGCTACTACGCGCTCTCCCGCCCCGATCCCGCCGACCCGTCCCGGACGCGGGACCGGCAGCTCGATTTCTTCGGCGGCCTGCGCTGGCGGTTCGAGGAGCATGTCCCCGAGGCCCGCCGGAAGATCGACCGGATAGCATTGTTCCGCGCCAAACCCGGACTGCGGCTGCGCGCGGACTACACATTCAGCGACGAGGAATACAACACCTACGCCTGCCCGTGGCATCACAACCTCACGTCGGTCATGGCCTCCTTCCGCGCGGCCAAGGCGCTGGCGACGAACCCGGCCTCCCGGTTCGACATCGCCGATTTCCGCTGGCGCAATTCGGTGGCGTTCGACTGGACCTCGCGCCAGTTGCTGGATCTGGGGCTGATGGAACAGGGGCAATGGTTCTAAGGGGCTGCGCGCGTGAAACTCCGCGCGGGACCGGGCCGTATCTCACGGGGCAAGGCGGGATCGTCCCGCCGCCTGCTCGAAGGAGATTTCGCCATGAAGACCCTGCTCTCCACCCTTGCCGTCACGGCCGCGCTGTCGCTCGCCGCGGTTCCGGGACTTGCCGCGAACCCGATGGTCGGCGGTGCGCCGATGTCGGCTGACAAGACCATCGTCGCCAATGCCGTGAACTCCAAGGACCACACCACGCTGGTCGCCGCCGTGAAGGCCGCGGGACTCGTGGACACGCTGGAGGGCAAGGGCCCGTTCACCGTCTTCGCGCCCACGAACGAGGCCTTCGCGAAGCTGCCCGCGGGCACGGTCGATATGCTGCTGAAGCCTGAGAACAAGGCGATGCTGACCAAGGTGCTGACGGCGCATGTCGTGTCCGGCACCTATACCGAGGCTAAGCTCGCGTCGTGCGCGAAAAAGAGCAAGGACGGTCTATGCAACCTGCAGACCGTGTCGGGCGATGCGGTGTCGGTGAAGAAGAAGGGCAAGACCTTCTACGTCTATGACGAGAGCGGGACCGTGGGGAAGATCACCATCGGCGACGTGATGCAGTCGAACGGCGTCATCCAGGTGGTGAACCGGGTGCTCGTCCCGAAGTGACCTTTCGTGCGGCGGCGGGCCGAGGTCCGCCGCCATTCTCATTCGGGGACTTTTAAGGCTTGCTGGGCTGCCAGCGCCTTTGACCCTTTCGGCGTCAGACCGTAGACTCCGTGACGGATCCTCTCGAACCAGCCATAGTGATCGGCGGCCATCAGAGCGGTCGCGCGGGCGACCCCCGTGGTCTTTCGCACGTCGGCGCAGGTGCATGGCCCGACGCTCAGATGAGCCGCACAGCGAAGTGCGTCCTGACGGTAAGCGGTCATCCGCACGATGCCGGAGGTGCCGCCGACGTTTGGATCCCCGACCCGCCGCTCGAACTCCCGCAGCAAGCGCCCGGCGGCACGGGCCTTGCGGCGCGGCGCATAGGGTCCGGGGTCGAGATGCGCCACAACGCCGTCCGGTTCCACCGCCAGCAGCCCCAGACCGAGCCTGCGACAGAGCGTCAGGATATCGCGGTAGCGCACCTGCCAGCCCTTGCCGACCGGAACGGCGAGGTAGACCGACTCGAACAGGGCCTGCCGCGCCACGCCCTGCATCACAAGGCGAAGGCTGAAGGTGAGCTTCATCTCCACGATGACCGGAGGCTCGGCGCCACGCCGGGCCATCAGGTCGCAAGCGCCGATCTCCGCCTTCACCGTGTAGCCCTGCCGCGTCAGATAGTCTTTCAGGGGCGCGTAGAGATCGGCCTCGCGCAAGGTCAGGTGCTGCGGAGCCGGATGACCACGTCGACTTTCGCGATGCGCGTGCCCTTGGGCGGTGCGGGCAGACGCGCGAACTCCAGCTCCTCCGCCGGGGCATCGGTCAGCCGCGCGGAGTCTTCCCAGAAGTAATGTGGATGATCGTCCATGCGGGTGTCGAAATAGCTCTTGGAGCCGTCGACCACGACCTCCTGCATCAGACCCGCCGCGCAGAAAGCGCGCAGCGTGTTATAAACGGTGGCGAGACTCACCCCCTCCCCCGTGGCGGAGGCCGCGTCATAGAGGCTTTCGGCGGTGACGTGCCGGTCGTGCCCGTCGCCAACCAGAAGCGACGCCAATACGACCCGCTGCCGGGTCGGACGCAGTCCGGCAGTCGCGAGCCATTCCGAGCCCCGTGCCGCATGCCGTAGCGTTTGCGCGTCGTTCATGGCCTGTCCGATCCATTCCTCCGATCAATATAGGGCCGTGCCGCCCCCCTGTTCAACCCGGATGCGGACGGCATGCCCGGGGGGCTGCCCTTGCCAGCCCGCGAAGGCCAATGCTAATGATCCCGGGTGACGTCTTGAGGACAGGGGCCAGATGCCGGAATATCCGACCAGCTTCGACCGCGAAGCCCTTCTTTCCTGTGCCAGGGGAGAGCTTTTCGGCCCCGGCAACGCCCAGCTACCCGAGCCGCCCATGCTGATGATGGACCGGATTACCGACATTTCCGCCGACGGCGGCCCGCACGGCGCGGGCCATGTCACGGCGGAGTTCGATATCACCCCCGACCTGTGGTTCTTTGCCTGCCACTTTCCCGGCAACCCGATCATGCCGGGATGCCTCGGGCTCGACGGGCTTTGGCAACTTACGGGCTTCAACCTCGGTTGGCGCGGCTGGAAGGGGCGCGGCTACGCGCTTGGCGTGGGCGAGGTGAAATTGACCGGCATGGTCCGGCCCGACCGCAAGCTGCTGACCTATCACGTCGCGTTCACCAAGGCCGTGCAGTCGCGACGGCTGACGATGGGTGTCGCCGACGGGCGGGTGGAGGCGGACGGCGAGACGATCTATCAGGTCAGCAACATGAAGGTCGCGCTTTCCGAAAGCTGACTCTATACAGGCCCCGCGAACCCCAGCAAGGCCAAGGAACCGCCCCATGCGTCGAGTCGTCATCACCGGGATCGGCATCGTTTCCCCCATCGGCAACGATGTGGCGGAGGTCGATGCGTCGTTGCGCGCCGGACGTTCCGGCATCGTGGCCGCACCGGACTACCTGAAGCACGGGTTCCGCAGCCAGATCCATGGCATGCCGCAAATCGTGCTGGAAGATCACATCGACAAGCGCGACCTGCGCTTTATGGGGCCGGGGGCCGCCTACAACTTCATCGCGATGCGGCAGGCGATTGCCGACGCGGGGCTGAGCGACGCGGAAGTCTCGAACGAGCGCTCTGGCCTCATCATGGGATCGGGCGGGCCTTCCACCTCCAACTTCTTCAACGCCTTCGATGCGGTCATCACCAAGGGCAGCCCCAAGAAGATGGGCCCTTTCATGGTCACGCGTTGCATGTCGTCGACGAACTCGGCCTGTCTGTCGACGCCGTTCCATATCAAGGGCGTGAACTACTCCATCACCTCGGCTTGCTCCACCTCCGCCCACTGCATCGGCAATGGCACCGAACTCATCCAGATGGGCAAGCAGGACATCGTCTTCGCCGGCGGGGGGGAGGAGCTGGACTGGACGCTGTCGTGCCTCTTCGACGCGATGGGCGCGATGTCGTCGAAATACAACGACGCGCCGACGACCGCCTCGCGCCCGTTCGACGCCAGCCGCGACGGCTTCGTGATCGCAGGCGGCGGCGGCGTCGTGGTGCTGGAGGAGCTGGAGCACGCGAAGGCCCGCGGTGCGAAGATCTACGCAGAGGTCACGGGCTACGGCGCGACCTCCGACGGCGCCGACATGGTGGCGCCATCGGGCGAGGGCGGCGAACGCTCGATGCGGCTTGCTGTAAGCACGCTGCCCGAGGATCGCGCGATCACCTACATCAACGCGCACGGCACCTCGACGCAGGCGGGCGACGTGACCGAAGTGCGCGCCATCCGCCGGGTGTTCGGTGAGGACCACGTGCCGCCGATCTCCTCCACCAAGTCGCTGACCGGGCATTCGCTGGGGGCCACGGGCGTCCATGAGGTGATCTATTCGATCCTGATGATGCAGGGCGGCTACATCGCCGCGTCAGCCAACGTGACCGAGCTGGACCCCGCCCTGAAGCCAGAGGAGATCGTCACCGAATTCAGGACGGCCCGCCACGATTCCATCCTTTCCAATTCGTTCGGCTTCGGCGGGACCAACGCCTCGCTCGTTCTGAGCACATTCAGGGACTGACACATGGCCGAACTCATGAAGGGCAGGCGCGGGCTTGTCATGGGGGTGGCGAACGACCATTCCATCGCCTGGGGCATCGCGAAAGCTCTGTCGGCTGAAGGGGCGGACCTCGCCTTCACCTATCAGGGCGAGGCGTTCGGGCGGCGGCTGCGTCCGCTCGCGGCGACGCTCGGCTCCGACCTGATGGTGGAGGCCGACGTGACCGACGACGCCTCCCTCGACACGGCTTTCGCGCGACTGTCGGACGAATGGGGCAGCATCGACTTCCTGATCCATGCCATCGCCTATTCCGACAAGAACGAGCTGACTGGCCGGTTCCGGGACACCACGCGCGGGAATTTCCGCAATTCGCTCGACATCAGCTGCTTCAGCTTCATCGACGTGGCGCGCAGGGCGGTTCCGCTGATGGCGGACGGCGGCAGCCTGATCACGCTGACCTACGGCGGCTCCAACCGCGTGACGCCGAACTATAACGTGATGGGGGTGGCGAAGGCCGCGCTCGAATCGACGGTGCGCTATCTCGCGGCCGATCTTGGGCCGCAGGGGATCCGCGTCAACGCGATCTCCCCCGGTCCGATGAAGACGCTGGCCGGATCGGCGATCGGCGGCGCAAGGGCGACCTTCCGCTATACCGAGATGAACGCGCCCTTGCGCACCAACGCCTCTCTCGCCTCCATCGGCGGCACGGCGGTCTACCTCGCCTCCGACCTCGGTCGCCACACGACGGGCGAGATCGTGCGCGTCGACGGCGGGTTCCACATCGTCGGAATGCCGGGGTGGGACAAGGCCTGAAAGGCTGGAGCGGGCGGCGGGAATCGAACCCGCGTCTCTTGCTTGGAAGGCAAGGGTCTTACCATTACACAACGCCCGCCCGCTTCCACTGCGTGTAGCGCGCCTCGGCCAGACACGCAAGATCACGATCTTCCGACGTGAGCATTGGAGTGCTATCGTCCATCCTGGAGGAGGCACTTGGCATCGAAAGTAAAATTTGAAGATCGGGATCGGTTGCCAGATACCATTGGGCTCTTCGATAAATTGACGCAGTAAAAGACCACAGGCCCGCAAGCGTGTCAGATTGCATCCGAGAAATATGGTCCGACAAAAGAGACCTTTCGCGAGGTTATTCTTCGAGGTTTGGTCCCGAGCCATCCAAGCAGCGACCCAGTTAGCGCAGCAGCGTGGCAAGCCGGGGAAGCGCGATACGAGGGCCGACCCTGCAACAATCACGGCTCAACGGAGAGATACTTAAATGATGGACAGTGCGTCGAGTGAATGGCCGAATATGGACGTGCGCACGAGACGCGGTAATCCCCCCCGAAAGTAAGGGGCTGCGAAAGTAGAATTTTCTCGGCAAGATGAACGAGGAGATTCCGAATGAAGACAAGCAGATACACTGAGGCCCAGATCATCGCGATCCTGCGGCAGGCCGAAGGCGGTGTTCCG
>JBBSVE010000057.1:0-17329 GCA_038233815.1 Rhodobacterales bacterium | reverse complement strand
TCTCCGGTTATGGTTACAGGTCTCGCAACCCGAACCTTCTCCGAAAATCGGCGGTGACCGCCAGCATTACCGCCGGCCGCGCGCTGCGCTACGCCGGAGGCTCCGCGCGCGGCCTCTTACACCAACTGCTGGGACACGGCCGGGCGATGCCTGCTTTGGCAAAACACCCGGTGCAGCGTATGATTAGGTATCGCGCGCGCCTTGTCGGAATGATCCGCGAGATTTGCTCTCTCGGCCGGTCGTCGCTGACGGTCCGCCGGCTCCGAAGCATACGGAAGGATTGCCCCTTGTGGGGCCATCGGTTCTAGCCCTGTGGGCATCGGCCGGGCAGACGGCCCTCGCGGGCAACCTCGGCGGGTCCGCCACCCGTGCAGCGGCCGCCATGCCTTTGCACCGGTTGACCGTCGGCACGCGCACGATGGAGGTGCAGGGCAAGGCCGCGCGTGTCTTCGGCGTCACGGACGCCGCGGGTCGGTCGGGCCTGAAGCTCGACCGCGCCCAAGGCTTCGACGTGCGGCTGGTGAATGCAACGGCAGAGCCCACGATCATCCATCGGCACGGGCTCACGCCGCCCTTCGCGCAGGAGGGCAATACCGTGCCGCAGGCCCCGCTTCCGCCCGGACAGCCGCAGGACGTCCGATTCGATCTGTCGCACGGTGGCAGCCACTGGATGCACTCGCATCTGGATTTGCAGGAGGCCGCGATGATGGCTGAACCGCTGATCCTGCGCGACGGTCCCGTGGACCGGCAGGAGGTCGTGATGATCCTGCATGACTTCTCCTTCATACCGCCGGAGGCGCTGCTGGCGCAACTGACCGGCGGGGCCGCCGACCACGTGGGCTCGGGCACCCCCGCAATGGCGCACGGTATGGCGGGGATGGACCATTCCGCCATGCAATGCCGATGGACGGGATGGCCCCGGCGCCCGGCGCAATGCCGATGCACGGCGCCATGCAGATGGATCTCAACGATATTGCGTTCTACGCCTTCCCCGCCAAGGACCGCGCCCTCTCCGACCCCGAGGTCGTCACCGTCGACAAGGATGCGCCGGTCTGGCTCCGGCTCATCAACGCCGCCTCCTCGACCAACTTCCGGATTGACCTCGGCGCGCTCACCGGGCCCCTGACCGCGGTGGACGGGATGCCGGTCATGCCCACGCCGGGGCGCTCGTTCGAGCTGACGATGGTGCAACGCCTCAATATCGAGGTGCAAATGCCCCCCGATGCCGGCGCGTTCCCGATCCTCGCGCAGCGCGACGGCGATGCCGTCCGCACCGGCATCTTGTTCGCCACCCACCGCGCGCGGATCGACCGGATCGGGGCCATGGCCGCTGACACCTCCCCCGCCCTCTCCTTCGGGGGAGGAGCGTGGGCTGGTGGCCACCGCGCCCCTCCCCCCGGACCGTCGCATCGCCTGCTACATGACCAGCGACATGACGGCCTATGTCTGGGGCATCGACGGGCGCACGTTCGCGGACCGCAAGCCGCTCGAGGTGGCGCTGGGCGAGCGGGTCGAGATCGCCATGACCAACCGCACCATGATGTCGCACCCGATGCACCTGCACGGGCATCATTTTCAGGTCACGGGGGCTCGGGCGCGCGCCTTCGGGTCGCAATGCGCGATACCGTCCTCGGTCCGGCGATGGAAAGCGAGATCATCGCGTTCGACGCGGACAACCCCGGCGACTGGCCGTTTCATCGCCACAAGCTCTACCACATGGCCTCAGGGATGATGACGACGGTGCGCGACGTCTGAGCGGCATGCCACGGGACGTCGGATTCCCTTTGCACAGCCGGGCCGAAGTGCGCCATCCTGATCCCGGATGACCCCGGGGAGGATACCGATGCTCGACAAGACGACGGCGGATGAGGTCCGGTCGGTCCTCGCGGACTTTGGCGACGCGCTTGCGGCCGGGGACATCGACCGCGCCACGGCGATGTTCCGGGAGGATTGCTACTGGCGCGACCTCGTGACCTTCACCTGGAACATCAAGACGGTGGAGGGCCGCGCCGAGGTGGCCGACATGCTGTCCCATCAGCTCTCCGCGACGAAACCCTCGGGCTGGCATCTGGTCGAGAGCGAGCCGGTGACCGAGGACGGCGGTGTCACGACCGCATGGATCGCGTTCGAGACCGCCGTCGCGCGGGGCAACGGCATGATCCGGCTGAAGGAGGGCCGGATCTGGACGCTCCTCACCGCGATGGTGGACCTGAAGGGGCACGAGGAGCCGCTCGGCTTTGACCGCCCGCTTGGGGCGAAACACGGCGCGGCTAAAAACCATCCCACATGGCTGGAGGACCGCGGGGCCGAGGCGCGGGATCTCGGCTACGCCACGCAGCCCTACGTCGTGATCGTCGGCGGCGGTCAGGGTGGCATCGCGCTTGGCGCGCGGTTGCGGCAGGTCGGCGTGCCCACCATCATTCTGGAGAAGAACGACCGCCCCGGCGACAGCTGGCGCAAGCGTTACAAATCGCTCTGTCTGCACGATCCGGTCTGGTACGACCACATGCCCTACCTCCCCTTCCCGCCGAACTGGCCGGTCTTCGCGCCCAAGGACAAGATCGGCGACTGGCTGGAGATGTATACCCGCATCATGGAGCTGAACTACTGGACCAGGACCGCCTGCAAGAGCGCCTCCTACGACGAGGCAACGCAGGAATGGACCGTGGTGGTGGACCGCGACGGAACCGAGGTCACGCTGACGCCGAAGCATCTGGTGCTCGCCACCGGCATGTCGGCCAAGGCGAACATGCCGTCCTATCCGGGGATGGAGCGGTTCCGGGGCGAACAGCACCACTCCTCCGGGCACCCAGGCCCGGACGCCTTCAAGGGCAGCCGTGCGGTGGTGATCGGGTCGAACAACTCCGCCCACGACATCTGCGCGGCACTTTGGGAAAATGACGCCGACGTGACGATGGTCCAGCGGTCCTCCACCATGATCGTGCGCTCCGAGACGCTGATGGACGTGGGCATGGGCGCGCTCTACTCCGAACGCGCGGTGCAGGGCGGCATCACGACCGACAAGGCCGACATGATCTCGGCCAGCATGCCCTACGGGCTGATGCACGAATTCCAGATCCCGCTCTGCACGGAGATGCGAATGCGGGACGCCGCGTTCTACGAGGGGCTGGAGAAGGCCGGCTTCTGGCTCGACTACGGCGACGACGAGTCGGGGCTTACGATGAAATATCTCCGTCGCGGATCGGGCTATTACATCGACGTGGGCGCGAGCCAGCTCATCATCGACGGCAAGATCAAGCTCGCGCATGGCACCGTGGCGGAGATTACCGAGGATGCAGTGGTGCTGGACGACGGCACGGTTCTGCCGGCCGATGTGATCGTCTATGCCACGGGTTACGGGTCGATGAACGGCTGGGCGGAGGATCTGATCGGCCGCGACGTGGCCGACAAGGTGGGCAAATGCTGGGGACTGGGGTCGGACACCACCAAGGACCCCGGCCCCTGGGTGGGAGAGCAACGCAACATGTGGAAGCCCACGAAACAGGACGGGTTGTGGTTCCACGGCGGCAACCTGCACCAGTCGCGGCATTATTCGCTGTTTTTGGCGCAGCAGCTCAAGGCGCGGATGGAAGGCATCGCGACCCCCGTTTATGGCATTCCGGAGACGCATCTGCTGCGCTGACGCGGCTGTCCGGGGCGTCGGGGTCAGGTCGTGCGATGCGCGAGCCGGAGCCAGATGCCGTCCTTGGCACGCCCGGTCAGGTGGGCGACCGGGACCGGAATGCGGCCCTCGACAGATGTGAAATGGAACGCGCGGGTGAGGTGGGCGAGAAGGAGCACCCCTTCCGCCATCGCGAACCCCGCGCCGGGGCAGGCGCGGGGACCGGCGGAGAAGGGGATGTAACCCTCCCGCCCCGACGCACGGCCGGAGGCGGTCTGCCAACGATCGGGATCGAACGCGTCGGGCCGGTCCCAGATCCGCTCATGGCGGTGGAGATGCCACGGGCTGAGCACGATCTGCGCGCCCGGACCGGCATTCCGGTCCCGCAACCGTTCGGGACACCGCGCCTCACGCACCATCATGGGAACAGGGGGATAGAGCCGCAGGACCTCGCGGAACACATCGCGGGTGTAGCGCAGGCGAGAGAGGGCGGCGAAATCCTGGGGCTCGCCCAGCGTCATAGCCTCCGCCGCCACGCGTGCCTGAACCTCCGGGTGGGTCGCCAGAAGGTAGAGCGCCCAGGCCAGAGCCGAGGCCGACGTCTCGTGACCCGCAAGAAAGAAGATCGCGACCTGATCGACCATCTCCTCCGTCCCGAAGCGCGCGCCAGTCACGGGATCGGGCGTCACCATGATCTTGGTCGCCAGATCGTCGGGCGCGGTGCCCGCCGCGATCTCCACCGCGCGGGCCTCGGTCAGCCCGGTCATCAAAGCGCGGATCGTGCGGGCGGCAGAGAGGGTGGCCGGTCGGTGGAAGCGCGGACACCAGCGCGGCAGCGGGATGAAGGCCGCGAGGTTCAGGATCGGCTGGGTGCGCTGGAAGGTGCGGAAGGCGGCGAAGACGCGGGATGCGACCTCGTTCCCGATCGGGATCGAGAAGAGTGTGCGAAAGATCACGTCGGCGGCGGCGTGGCTCGTCTCCGCCTCGATCTCCACCACGCCGGGGTTCAGGCGCGCGACCATCGCTGCGGCTGCGTCCCACATGGCGGGCAGAGTGTCGCGCAGGCGGCCACCCTCGAACGCGGGGTCGATGATGCGGCGCTGGCGTTCCCAGACCTCGCCGTTGGTGACAAACACGGACTGGCCCAGAAGCGGGCGCAACCCCTCGCCCACGCGCGCGCTTTTCGGGAAATCGCGCGGACGCTCGTTCAGCACGCGGCGCACGAGGGCGGGGTCGTTGCAGAGGTAGCTGCGAAAGAACGGCGTGCGGAACTCCGCCATCCACGCGCGGTAGAGACGTGCAGGCTGGGCCGAGAGGATGTCCGCGCGAAACAATCGCAGATAGCGCCAGAGCGGGACGCCCCCTTCGCGCGCGGCAGGCTTGGGCGGGATCATGCGGCCATCGAGGTGAAGCCCGACACGGCGCGTTCGATCCGGCTGGCGGAAGCGGTGCGACCTGCATAGCGGGCGGCCAGCGTCCGGGGACCGGCGGTGATGCGGAAGTAGTCGTAGTCGCCGGGCCGGTCGAAGGCGCAGAGATACTGAACATGCAGCCGGAAGAACCGCCAGCGCAAGGCGCGCCAGCGCGCCGGACTCAGCGTTCGGGTGAAGGCGGCGGAAAGGACCAGCGGCCAGAGCTTGCCCTCCGGCGCCACCCCGCTGACCGCGACCGGATCGCAGAGCGCGAACGCGCAGCCGTCGCCCGGGGCGGTCACATCGACCCACGTCACCCGCGCCTCGGCCGAGAGATAGCGCAGATCCGCGCGCAGCCGGTTCGCACGCGGCAGGAAGGACACCATCGGCACCACCTGACCCAGCGTCAGGAAGCCGAGCGCGGGTCCGTCAGAAACCCCACCCTCCCGCAGAAGATCGGCGAGGATCGACACGCCGAGATGCGCACCGGACGAATGGCCCACGATCAGCACCTCGTCCAGATCCTCGGCCAGCGCGGCACGGATCGTGGCGCGAAAATCGGCCATCCGCGCCTCCAGTTCCGGCGGGTTGGCGCCCCGGTGCCGGGCCGCGTAAGCATAGTCGTGCATCAGGTAGTGGGCAAAGATCCGGCCATCGTGCCGCTTGAACCAGCCGAGCAGCAGCCAGCCGAGCCCCACCCCGATGCCGAACGCCAAAGGGCGCGGCACCACCCCGTCACCCAGCGCGAGGCACGCGACGGACAAACCGACCGCCAGCAAGAGTTGCAGGACCAGCACGACCACCGGATAGAGCGCCGCGATCACCGGACCCTTGCGCAGCCGCATCAGCCGGAAGAGCGTGCCGGAGCCTACGTAGATCCAGACCGTTGACGCGAGCTGGGAATAGGTTGCGACGATACCCCGGTGCATCGAGCCGCGCACGATGTCGGACCAGACCAGCACCTCCACCTCCGCCTCCGCCGCCCGGTCCTCGATGCGCGTCGCCACCTGCCAGCCGTAGCGGGCGCCGCGCCCCGGCCGGAGCGAAAGGTCGTAGCCCGAGATCGCGGCCTGCGCCGCCCCCTCCTTGCGGTAAAGTTCGCGGTAGCGGCGCGGATGGATCGGATCGTATCCGGGGATGTAGAACACCCGTCGCCGGAACGGCCGCACCTCATCATCCATCATCTCCCCCCCCTGCCCCGATCAGACTATGGGGCGAAGATGAAGATTCAGCCAAGCGCGCTCAACGCCGGAAACCGTTCCAGCAGGAAATAGGAGAAGGCGGAGAATGCGCCCGTCATCAACGCCAGCCCGACGAGGATCAAAAGGACGCCCATCCCCCGCTCGATCAGCTTCATATGACGCTTCAGCCGCGCCATGATGCCCATCGCCCGCTCGATGAACAGTGCGGCCACGATGAACGGCAGCCCCAGCCCCATCGCATAGACCCCGAGCAGCGTCGTCCCGCGGGTGAGAGAGGCCTCCGTCGCCGCCATCGACAGGATCGCGCCGAGCTGTGGGCCGATGCAGGGCGTCCAGCCGAAGGCAAAGGCGAGGCCCAGCACATAGGCGCCCATCGCGGAGCCGCCCCGGTCGCCCGCGTCGAGCCGCGCCTCCCGGTCGAGGATGCCGATGCGGAAGATCCCGAGGAAATGGAGCCCGAACACGATCACCACGGCACCCGAAATCTTGGCCATGACATCCTGATATTGCAGGAAGAACGTGCCGAAGACCGAGGCGGTGAAGCCGAGGAACAGAAAGACGGTGGAGAGGCCAAGCACGAAGAAGAGCGCAGGCAGGATCACACGGCGGCGGGCCGCGCCCTTCATCTCCCCCATGCTGATCCCGCCCATGTAGGCAAGATAGGGCGGCACGATGGGCAGCACGCAGGGGCTGAGGAACGACAGCACGCCCGCCAGAAGTGCCACCAGCATCGCCGGCATGAGGCCCGCGTCGAAGAGGTCGATCCCGATCATGCGTCGCTCCTGTTCCCGGTCCGGTGATAGCCCGGACCGGCGCGAGAGTCAGGGGGACAAGAGACACGCTTGCGTGCGCCCCGAAAAAGGCGGGCGCGAAGGTGTCCCCCCGCGCCCGCAACGTCTTGGCTCGTGCCGCAGCGATCAGCGGCCGAGGTTCCACCACCCCTTGCGGCGCGGTTTCTCGACCGGTGCTTCGGGCTCTGCGGCTACCGTCTCCACATCGGCCGGTTCCGGCGCGCGCTCCGGCTCCTGTGGTGCCTCCACCTGCGGCGCGTCCGCCTGCGGGGCGGGAGCGGGCTGCTGCGGGGCGGGGTCCGCAACGTCTTCGGACGGTGCGACAGGCGCCTGTGCGATAGCCACCTCGGGGATGTAGGCCACGTCCGCCTTCGGCTTGCGGGGCGCCCGGGTGCGGGTCGGCTTGGGCTTTACAGCCGGCTGATCCTCCGCCGGTTTCGCATCTGCGGGCGTGGCCTCAACGGTATCCGCCGCCTCGACCGTCTGGTCCACCTTGGGCTTGCGGCTGCGGCTCCGCGTCCGGCTGCGGGGCTTGGGCGCATCCTCCGCGGTCTCCGTCACCGCCTCCGGCGCACTCTCGCCGGTATCCGCGACGGGCGCTTCGGCCTCTGGGCGATCCTCGGCATCGTCGCCATCGGACTCCGCCTGATCGCCGTCACGCGCACCGCCGCGCCGCTTGCGCCTGCGCCGGCGCTTCTTCTTGCCGCTGCCGTCGCCCTCGCCGTTGCCGCCATCGGCCTCGCCGTTGCCGCCATCGGCCTCCGCGACGGAGGAGGCGACCTCCGCGTCCTCGGTAGCCTCGTCGGGCATGTCGGGATCCTCGATATCGTCCGCCGCGGCCCCCATGAACGCGGCCGAGCCGACGATGGCATGGTTCTCCGGAACCGCCCGGATCGCGGTCTTGAACTTCTCGATCGCATAATCGGGGGAAATCAGCGACGGATCGGCCTCGATCCTCACCGACATGCCGTAGCGCGCCTCGATCAGGGCGATATGCTCACGCTTCTGATTTATCAGGAAGTTCACCACCGCGACCGGCGCGCGCAGCAGCACCTCCTTGGAGCGTTTCCGCGTACCCTCCTCTTCCAGCGCGCGCAGGATCGTCAGCGCCATGGAATCGTCGGACCGGATCAGCCCGGTGCCGTGGCAATGCGCGCAGGGCTGGGTGGTGCTTTCCAGCATCCCCGGACGCAGGCGCTGTCGGCTCATCTCCATCAGACCGAAGGCGGAGATGCGGCCGACCTGAATCCGCGCGCGGTCGGTCTTCAGCTTGTCCTTCAGGCGCTTCTCGACGGCGGCGTTGTTGCGGCGATCCTCCATGTCGATGAAGTCGATCACGATCAGGCCGGCAAGGTCGCGCAAACGCAACTGGCGCGCCACCTCTTCGGCGGCCTCGAGGTTGGTCTTGGTCGCGGTGTCCTCGATCGAGCCTTCCTTGGTGGCCCGGCCGGAGTTCACGTCGATGGCGACCAGCGCCTCGGTGATGCCGATCACGATATAGCCGCCGGATTTCAGCTGCACCGTCGGGTTGAACATGCCGCCGAGGTAGCTTTCCACCTGATGGCGCGCGAACAGCGGCACGGTGTCATTGTAGGGCTGCACGGCTTTCGCATGCGTCGGCATGATCATCCGCATGAAGTCCTTGGCGACGCGGAAGCCTTCTGCACCCTCCACCAGAACCTCGTCGATCTCGCGGCTGTAAAGATCGCGGATCGAGCGCTTGATGAGGTTGCCTTCCTCGTAGATCCCCGCCGGCGCCATGGAGCGGAGCGTCAGTTCGCGCACCTGCTCCCACAGCCGCATGAGATACTCGTAGTCGCGCTTGATCTCGGGCTTGGTGCGTTTCGCCCCCGCCGTGCGGATGATGAGGCCCGCGCCTTCCGGCACCTCTATCTCCTGCGCGATCTCCTTCAGCTTCTTGCGGTCGACGGCCTGGGTGATCTTGCGGGAGATGCCGCCGCCGCGCGCGGTGTTGGGCATCAGCACGCAATAGCGGCCCGCAAGCGACAGGTAGGTAGTGAGTGCGGCACCCTTGTTGCCACGCTCCTCCTTCACGACCTGCACCAGCATGATCTGGCGGACCTTCACGACCTCTTGGATCTTGTAGCGCCGCGCGCGCGGACGGCGGGGGGCCGCGATTTCCTCGGCCACATCCTCGTCCGCGACCGACTCGATGCCCTCGTCGGATTCGGAGGCCGTGTTCATCGCGCGGTAGGGCTCATGCGGCTCGTCGTCGTGATGCGCATCGTCGTGATGATCCGAAGGTTCGCTGTGACTGTCGTCGGACGGACCGGAGGCATCGTCCTCGTCGGAACCAAGATCGACCACATCCATGCTGCCGACGTCCGATCTCACGGCATCGGGACGTGCACCTTCGGCACGCGCGGCCTCCGGGCGCGGCCCGCGGGAGGACCGCCTGCGACCGTTGCCACCCGCATCGTCCTCGTCCTCGGCACGGGCGAGCGCGCGCTCTTCGTCCAACAGCGCCTTCCGGTCCGCGACGGGGATCTGATAATAATCGGGATGGATCTCCGCAAAGGCGAGAAAGCCGTGCCGGTTGCCGCCGTAATCCACGAAGGCGGCCTGAAGCGAGGGTTCGACCCGCGTTACCTTGGCGAGGTAGATGTTCCCGGCAAGCTGGCGCTTGTTGACGGTCTCGAAGTCGAACTCCTCAACCCGGTTTCCGTCCACCACCACGACGCGGGTTTCTTCCGCGTGGGTGGCGTCGATCAGCATTTTCTTTGACATATGGGTCCATGGCACCCAGACCCGCCCCCCTGCCCGGACATGGTCCGGTCATCGGAGGAAGGGCGCTGTGGCGACTTGAAGGGGCGTGGCGGCACCGCGACACGCGGAAGGCAAGCGCTGCAAGCAGGGCCCCCTCCGTCGTCGTCGCATTCATGGCGCGGCTCATCGCGGTGATCCAAGGCGCCGGCTGGCGCCCGAGTGAAAGGCCCCAAATGCCGCGATGACCGAAGACCACCGGACCGAAGGGGCGAAGAGACTGGCCTTGCGGCCCATGATCCGTCCCGGACAGTGCGGAGAAGCGGACGCTTCCACCGGCAGACGCCCGGCACACGAAACCTGATATCGGACAAGCGCCCGCGTGACGCGACAATAGAGGCACGCAGGTTGCAAAGACAATGGCTATTTGACAGACCCGTCGCAGGGCGCCGCTTGGAACCGGCGGCTGCGGCCCTATCTGCAAGCCCGCGCTACCGTCGTTCCCCGGCCCGCTGGACATGCGCGGCCCCCCGGGCCCAGTTCAGGACATGCCAGTGCAGACAGTGCTCCACAGCCTCTCGACCGCGCTTCCTCCCCATGAATTGCCTCAGGATCTGGTGCAGACCCGGGCGCGCGCGATCCTCGGCCCGAAATATCCGCAGTTCGAGCGGCTGCTGTCCACCTTCACCACCTCCGGGATCGAGACGCGCTTTTCCGTGGCGCCGATCGACTGGTTTTCCGAACCGCACGGCTGGACCGACCGCAACAGCCTCTATCTCTCCGGTGCGACGGCGATGTTCGTCGATGCCGCGCGGCAGGCGCTGACCGCCGCCGACTGGCAGGCGGGTGAGGTCGACACGGTCGTCACCGTCTCCTCCACCGGGATCGCCACGCCCACGATCGAGGCGCTGGCGTTCCGGGACATGGGGTTTCGCGAGGATGTGATCCGGGTGCCTGTTTTTGGGCTCGGATGCGCGGGCGGCGTCTCCGGCCTGTCCGTGGCTCAGAGCCTCGCCGCTGCCCGGCCCGGAACGCGCGTTCTGCTGGTGGTGGTGGAGTGCTGCACGCTGTCGTTTCGCGCCGACCGGATGCAGAAGGCCGACATCATCGCGACTGTGCTCTTCGGCGACGGGGCGGCGGCGGCCTGCATCTCCACCGAGATCCCGGCCTTCCGCCGCCGCGTGACCCTGTCGCGGGGGCGCCAGAAGACATGGCCCGACACGCTCGGGATCATGGGCTGGGACGTCGACGATACCGGACTCGGCGTCGTCTTCGACCGCTCCATCCCGGACTTCACCACGAAACATTTCGCCGGGGCCGTGGGCTCCGCGCTGGAGGCTGCGAGCTTGCAGCCCGATCAGATCGACCGCTATGTCTGCCACCCCGGTGGTGCCAAGGTCGTCGATGCCATCGAAGGCGCGCTGGACCTGACCCAGGGCGCGCTGGGGGCGGAGCGTGAGGTTTTGCGCCAGTTCGGCAACATGTCGGCCCCCACGGTAATGTTTGTGATGAAGGCGGTGCTGGATGCTGGCACGTCGGGCCAGATGCTGGCCTGCGCGCTCGGCCCGGGCTTCACCGCGTCGTTCCTGCCGTTCCATGTCGAGCCGGAGGGGGCCGCGGCGTGAGACCACAGGGACCCCGCGCATGACCGGCGCGTGGCTGTTTCTCGGCTTCGTTGTCCTCCAGCGCCTGTCGGAGCTTGTCCTCGCGCGCCGCAACACCGCGCGGCTTCTGGCGCGCGGCGCGCACGAGGTCGGCGCCGGGCACTATCCCGTGATGGTGGCGCTCCACACCGCATGGGTGTTGAGCCTCCTCGCGTTCGGTCATGCCAATCCGGTGTCGCTCCCGTGGCTCGCGGCCTTTGCGCTGTTGCAAGGGCTCCGGGTCTGGATACTGGCCACGCTCGGGCCACGCTGGACCACGCGGATCATCGTGCTGCCCGAACCGCTGGTGGCGCGCGGGCCGTTCCGCTATCTGAGCCATCCGAACTACACACTCGTCGTGGCAGAGATCATCGTGGCGCCGATGGTGCTGCATTTGCCGTGGGTGGCGGCGGTCTTCACGCTTCTGAACGCCGCGATGCTGACATGGCGCATCCGGGTGGAGAATGCAGCGCTGGCCCCCTTGCGCCGCCAAAGCTCTTGACGGACCGGGCGCGGGGCGTGATCCGTTAGGCCGCCCGATCCCGGAGAACGGACCCGTGCCTTTCGACCTCCTCATCTTCGACTGCGACGGCGTGCTGGCCGACAGCGAGGACATCTCCTCCGACGTGCTGATCGCCCTGCTGGCCCCGTTGGGCATCGCGGTCGACCGCGCCCATGTGCGACGCCATTTCATCGG
This sequence comes from Rhodobacterales bacterium, assembly GCA_038233815.1. Classification (GTDB taxonomy): domain Bacteria; phylum Pseudomonadota; class Alphaproteobacteria; order Rhodobacterales; family Rhodobacteraceae; genus JBBSVE01. The sequence goes on along the minus strand of JBBSVE010000057.1, from coordinate 5,238 downwards.
ACGCAGCTTCCCGACCGTCGCGCGGATCATCGGGGAAACCTCCGGCGCGCCGCTCCCCGCCGGGTTCGAGGCTGCCTACCGCGCCGCGCTCCTCTCGCGGTTCGAGACCGACCTGCGCCCCACGTCCGGCGTCGCCGAGATGCTCGCCGCCCTCGCCGTGCCGAAATGCGTGGCGACCTCCTCCTCGCCGGAGCGGGTCGCGCGCACGCTGGCGATCACCGGCCTCGCCGCCCGCTTCGGCCGCCATGTCTTCACGGCCAGCGAGGTCGCGCGCGGCAAGCCCTTTCCCGACCTCTTTCTCCATGCCGCGCGCCGGATGCGGGCCGCCCCGGCCGCGACGCTGGTGATCGAGGACAGCGGACCCGGCATCGAGGCGGCCCTCGCCGCAGGCATGTCCGTTCTGGCCTATACCGGCGGGGCGCATCTGGCCGGGCGGCCCTATGATGGCCCCCCCGGCGTCTCCTCCTTTGACAACTGGGCCGATTTCCCGCACCTCTTGTCCTCCCTCACCCCGGACCCCCGCCTGTGACCGTCGGACGCTTCACCCCGGAGACGACCCGTCTCGACGATGCCGCCCGCGCGGGCTGGCTCTATTACGTCGCGGGCAACACGCAGGACGAGATCGCGCGCAAGATGGGCGTTTCGCGCCAGTCCGCGCAACGGCTGGTGGCAATGGCTGTGGCCGAGCGGCTGGTGAAGGTGCGGCTCGACCATCCGATCGGGCATTGCATGGATCTGGCGGGCGCGCTGACCGACCGCTTCGGCCTCGGGTCGTGCGAGGTGGTGCCCTCGGACCCCGATGCGCCCGACCTTCTGGCCGGCGTCGCCATCGCGGCGGCGGCGGAGCTGGAGCGCGTGCTGAAGGAGGCCGCGCCCCGGATCATCGCACTGGGCACTGGGCGCGCGCTGAAGGCCACGGTGAACCAGTTGCCCCGCATGTCCTGCCCGCAGCACCGGATCGTGTCCTTGCTGGGCAACATGATGGCCGACGGCTCCGCCACGCCCTACAACGCCACCATCCAGATGGCCGAACGCGTGGGCGCGCGGCACTACCCCTATCCCCTGCCCGTGCTCGCCGCCGACGACCGCGAGCTCCGCACCCTCCACGGGCAGGAGGCGGTGAGGAATACCGTGGCACTCTGCCATGAGGCCGACCTGACTCTCGTGGGGATCGGTCAGATGGACCTCTCTGCGCCGCTCTTCGTCGACGGCTTCGTGCCGGAGGCGGAGATGCGCGAGCTGTCGACCTGCGGGGCCGCCGGCGAGATCACCTCGTGGGTCTATGATGCGCAAGGACGCCTGATCGACTGCGCCTTCAACCGCCGTGTCGCCTCCGCCCCACTGGCCGCCGCCGTCGACCGCCGGATCATAGCGGTCGCGGTGGGGGAGGCGAAGGTCGCGGCGCTCGTCGCCGCGCTGCGCGGACGGCTGGTGAACGGGCTCGTCACGTCGGAGGCCACGGCCGAACGGATGTTGGAGGCCGCGACCTGACGCCGCAGTGCGGCGTGGAACACCCATTGACACGAATCGGGCGGCACATGAGTATTTGCCCACCGAATAGGCAAATGCCCATGAGGCATAGGGAGGAATCATGACACTGACATACCGCGCCCTTCTGGGCGCCACGGCACTGTGCGCCATCGCCGGCGCCGGGCTCGCCCAGACCCTGACCATCGCCACCGTGAACAACGGTGACATGATCCGGATGCAGGGCCTGACCGACGATTTCACGAAGAAGAACCCCGACATCGACGTGAAATGGGTCACGTTGGAGGAAAACGTCCTGCGCCAGAAGGTCACGACCGACATCGCAACCAAGGGCGGGCAGTTCGACGTGATGACCATCGGCACATATGAGGTTCCGATCTGGGGCAAGCAGGGCTGGCTTCTGAGCCTCGACGACCTGCCCGCCTCCTGGGACAAGGCCGATATCCTGAAGCCGATCAAGGACGGTCTGACGGTAGACGGCAAACTCTATGCAGCCCCCTTCTACGGCGAATCCTCGATGGTCATGTACCGCAAGGATCTGATGGAAAAGGCCGGGCTGACGATGCCCGACAAGCCCACCTGGGACGACATCAAGAAGGCCGCGGCCGCGATGACGGACAAGGACAACGAGATCTACGGCATCTGCCTTCGCGGCAAGGCCGGCTGGGGCGAAAACATGGCCTTTCTCACCGCCATGTCGAACTCCTTCGGCGCGGAATGGTTCAACATGGACTGGAAGCCGCAGTTCGACAGCCCGGAGTGGAAGGCGACGCTGACCACGTATCTCGACCTGATGAACAACTACGGACCTCCCGGTGCCTCCTCGAACGGGTTCAACGAGAACCTTGCGCTCTTTCAGCAGGGAAAGTGCGGCATGTGGATCGATGCGACCGTGGCCGCGTCCTTCGTGACCAACCCCAAGGACAGCACCGTGGCCGACAAGGTGGGCTTCGCGCTCGCCCCCGACGACGGCAAGGGCAAGCGGTCGAACTGGCTCTGGGCATGGAGCCTCGCGGTGCCGGCCGGCACCAAGAATGCGGACGCGGCGATGAAGTTCATCGACTGGGCCACGTCCAAGGACTACACCCAACTCGTCGCCGAAAAAGAGGGCTGGGCCAACGTGCCTCCGGGAACGCGCCAGTCGCTCTATGACAACCCCGAGTATGCCAAGATCCCGTTCGCCAAGCCGACGCTCGACAGCATCATGTCTGCCGACCCGACGCATCCGACGGTGAACGAGGTGCCCTACACCGGCGTCCAGTTCGTCGCGATCCCGGAGTTTCAGGGGCTCGGCACGGCGGTGGGCCAGCAGTTCTCGGCAGCCCTCGCGGGCCAGATGTCGGCGGAGGATGCGCTGAAGGCCGCGCAGGGCCTCGCCACGACCGAGATGACGAAGGCCGGCTACATCAAGTAGGCCGCACCACCGGGCCGTCCCATCCGGGGCGGTCCACCTCGCCGGGCACGCAACCCTTGCGGGATCTCGCCGATTGCTCCTAACCTGATCCGGCTGCCCTGTCAGAGCCTGCCCGCGCCCGACCTTCCAGAGGATGGCCCATGTCCACCGAGCATTCCCGATCCGCTGCCCGGCTGATGATCGCACCCGCCGTCGTGGTGCTGCTGATCTGGATGATCGTGCCACTGGTCCTGACGGTCTATTTCTCCTTCCGACAATATGACCTCCTGAACCCGCAGCGCGTCGGCTGGGCGGGCTGGGACAATTACTACTATTTCGTGACCAACCCCGCCTTCTGGACCGCGTTCTGGAACACGATCATCCTCGTGGTGGGCGTGCTCATCATCACGGTGGGCGGCGGGATCGGGCTGGCGGTGCTTCTGGACCAGCCGATGTGGGGACAGGGGGTCGTGCGGATCCTCGTGATCGCACCCTTTTTCGTGATGCCCACGGTAACGGCTCTGGTCTGGAAGAACATGTTCATGAACCCCGTGAACGGACTGTTCGGCTTTCTCTTCAAGGCACTCGGGTTTGCCCCCTACGATTTCCTCGGGCAGGCCCCGCTCGCCTCGATCATCGTCATCGTGGCGTGGCAATGGCTGCCCTTCGCGACCCTGATCCTGCTGACCGCGATCCAGTCCCTCGACTCCGAGCAGATGGAAGCGGCGGAGATGGACGGCGCCTCGGCTCTCTCGCGCTTCTGGTTCATGACGCTGCCGCACCTCTCCCGCGCGATCACTGTGGTGATCCTGATCCAGACGATCTTCCTGCTGTCGGTGTTCGCGGAGATCCTCGTGACCACCAACGGCGGGCCGGGCGTTGCGTCCACCAACCTCACCTATCTCGTCTATGTCCAGAGCCTGCTGAACTTCGACGTGGGCGGCGGGTCGGCGGGCGGGGTCATCGCCATCATCCTTGCCAACATCGTGGCCATCTTCCTGATGCGCGCGATCGGCAAGAATCTCGACGCCTGAGGGGGGATCCACATGGCCCGCGCCGTTACCACGCAACGCAAGGTCGGGTTCACGATCCTTGCATGGCTCATCGCCCTCACGATCTTTTTCCCGATCCTGTGGACCTTCCTCACGTCGTTCAAGACAGAGGCGGATGCGGTGGCCTCCCCGCCGCAATACCTCTTCTTCCACTGGACACTGGAGAATTATGCCACCGTTCAGGCGCGCTCGAACTACTTCGGGCATTTCCTGAACTCGGTCATCATCTCCGTCGGTTCCACCGTTCTGGGCCTCATCATCGCGGTCCCGGCCGCATGGTCGATGGCCTTCGTGCCCACCAAGCGCACCAAGGACGTGCTGATGTGGATGCTGTCCACGAAGATGCTGCCCCCGGTCGGCGCGCTGATCCCGATCTACCTCATCTTTCGCAACTTCGGCCTGCTCGACAGCCGGATCGGCCTCGTGATCGTGCTGACGCTGATCAATCTGCCGATCATCGTGTGGATGCTCTACACCTACTTCAAGGAGATCCCGGTCGACATCCTGGAGGCCGCCCGGATGGATGGCGCCGGACTGATGAAGGAGATCGTCTACGTTCTGACCCCGATGGCGGTGCCGGGCATCGCCTCGACGCTCCTTCTCAACATCATCCTCGCCTGGAACGAGGCGTTCTGGACCATCGTGCTGACCACCACCGATGCCGCCCCCCTGACGCAGTTCATCGCGAGCTATTCCTCGCCCGAGGGGCTGTTCTACGCGAAGCTCTCGGCGGCAAGCACGATGGCCATTGCACCCATCCTCATCATGGGCTGGTTCAGCCAGAAACAACTCGTGCGCGGCCTGACCTTCGGCGCGGTGAAATAGGAAAACGGATATGGGCAACATCACCCTCGACAAGGTCACGAAGAAGTTCGGCGACGTGGAGGTTATCCCGCCGCTGGATCTGGAGATCGAGAACGGCGAGTTTGTGGTCTTCGTCGGCCCCTCGGGCTGCGGCAAGTCCACCCTCCTGCGCCTGATCGCAGGGCTGGAGGATGTGTCGGGTGGCGAGATCCGCATCGACGGGCGCAACGCCACCGAAACGCCGCCTGCCAAGCGCGGCCTCGCGATGGTGTTCCAGTCCTACGCGCTCTATCCCCACATGAGCGTGCGCAAGAACATCGCCTTTCCGCTTCGTATGGCGGGGATGGACCAGAAGACGCAGGACGAGAAGGTCGCGGTGGCGGCCAAGGCGCTGAACCTCACGGATTATCTCGACCGCCGGCCCGCGAACCTCTCGGGCGGCCAGCGCCAGCGGGTCGCCATCGGGCGTGCCATCGTGCGGGAGCCTGCGGCGTTCCTTTT
>JBBSVE010000056.1:0-17601 GCA_038233815.1 Rhodobacterales bacterium | reverse complement strand
GGTATGGAGCGAATGGGACACCCCCCAGATCACCGAGAATCCGATGAAGCATGCCAGCACGAACACGATGAAATGACTCATGAAGGTCGGCGGTGCAAAGAGGCCGGTGAGCAGGATAAGCACGCCGCCCGCGATCAGCAGCCCGATCTGGGTGCGCGACTGGGTGCGGAAGGCCGCGGCCTCCGTCGCGCGCTTTTCCTCGGCCGTGGGCACGCGGGCCTTTTCGCGCGGCTTCTGGACCGCGATGGCCGCGACCTTGGGCTTTGGCGGCGGATAGGTGACGGCGCCCGCATAGGTCACGGTGGCGCCCCGGATCACGTCATCCTCCATGTCCTGCACCAGCGCACCATCCTTCCCCGGCGTCAGGTCGGCGAGCATGTTCTTGATGTTGTTGGCATAAAGCGTGGAGGATTGTGCGGCCATGCGGCTCGGGAAGTCGGTATAGCCCACCACGGTCACGCCATTGTCGCTCACGACCTTCTCGTCCGGCACGGTGAGGTCGCAGTTCCCCCCCCGCTCCGCCGCGAGGTCGACGACGACCGATCCGGGCTTCATCGCGGCCACCATATCGGCGAGCCACAGCTTCGGCGCGGGCCGTCCGGGGATCAGCGCGGTGGTGATGACGATGTCCATCTCGGGGGCCAGCTCGCGGAATTTAGCAAGCTGCTTTTCACGAAACTCCGGGCTGGAGGGGGCGGCATAGCCCCCCGTCGCGGCCCCGTCGGCGGCCTCGGCAAAGTCGAGATAGACGAACTCAGCCCCCATGCTTTCGATCTGTTCAGACACTTCGGGGCGCACGTCGAAGGCGTAGACCATCGCACCGAGGCTGGTGGCCGTGCCGATCGCGGCGAGGCCTGCCACGCCCGCACCGATCACCAGCACCTTCGCGGGCGGCACCTTGCCTGCCGCCGTGACCTGCCCGGTAAAGAAGCGCCCGAAGTTGTTGCCGGCTTCGATCACCGCGCGGTAGCCCGCGATGTTGGCCATCGAGGACAGCGCGTCCATCTTCTGCGCGCGGCTGATGCGGGGCACCATGTCCATGGCAATGGCGGTGGCGCCCCGTTCGCCCACGGACGCCAGCAGCGCCTCGCTTTGCGCGGGGTAGAAAAAGGAGATCAGCGTCTGCCCGTGGCGGAGCATCCGGGCCTCCGCCTCCTCAGGCGGGCGGACCTTGACCACGACATCGGCGGCCGCAAAGAGGGCCGCCGCATCGTCCAGCACCTCCACCCCCGCCGCGCGGTAAGCGTCGTCGGTGAAGCCCGCCCGCAAGCCGGCGCCGGTCTCGATCAAAGAGGTATGGCCGAGCTTCGCGATGGCCTTGGCAGAATCGGGCGTCATCGCCACGCGCGCCTCGTTCGTCCCGATCTCTTTCGGTGCCCCGATCTTCACTCGCATCCCTCCGATTGCTCCGGTGCCCTGCCGCAAGGCCCGAATTTTGCAAAGTTAAACACGCCATCGCACCCTTTGCCAAGCGCCACGGCAGGATGCGTCCACCCATGCGGAAAATTTCAAACTTGAAACGATGCCCGCGCCGGGACTATCAGGGACCATACCGAACCGTCCGGAGACCGCGCCGATGACCACCGATTTCGCCGCCACGAAGATGCTGTTCGAGATGCCCGAAGGCGTCATCTACCTCGACGGCAACTCGCTTGGTCCCCTGCCGCGCAGTGCGGCGGCGCGGGTGGCGGAGACGGTCACGGAAGAATGGGGCAAGCTGCTCATCACCGGGTGGAACAAGGCGGGCTGGATGGACCAACCGTCGCGTGTAGGTTCGCGCGTGGCACGGCTGATCGGGGCGGAGGACGGCTCCGTCGTGATGGGCGACACGCTGTCGATCAAGGTCTTCCAAGCGCTGGCCGCAGCGCTCGCAATGAAGCCCGACCGCCGCGTGATCCTGTCGGACACGGGCAACTTCCCGTCCGACCTCTACATGGCCGAAGGGCTCTGCGAATTGCTGGGACAGGGCTACATTCTGCGCAAGGTGGCGCCCGAGGATGTAGCCGGAGCCATCGACGACACCGTCGCCGTGACGCTGCTGACGGAGGTGGATTACCGCACCGGGCGGCTTCACGACATGAAAGCGCTGACCAAGGTTGCCCATGCGGCGGGGGTGGTGACGGTCTGGGATCTCGCCCATTCCGCAGGCGCGCTGCCGGTGGATGTGTCGGGCGCGCGCGCGGATTTCGCGGTCGGCTGCACCTACAAGTTCCTCAACTCCGGCCCCGGCGGTCCCGCCTTCATCTACGTCGCCCCGCGCCATGCCGACACCGCGCGCCCGGCGCTCTCCGGCTGGCTCGGCCACCGCGCGCCTTTCGCGTTCGAGCCGGACTACGAGGCGGGCCACGGGATCGAACGGATGCGCGTGGGCACCCCGCCGGTCCTGCAACTGGCCGCCCTCGAGGCCGCGCTCGATATCTGGGACGGCGTGGATCTGGCCGACCTGCGCGCCCGGTCTGCGGACCTCATCGACCGCTTCATCGCGGGGGTGGAGGCGGCGTGCCCCGACCTCGAACTGGTGACGACGCGGGACCGTGACGCGCGCGGCTCGCAAGTCTCCTTTCGGCACGCGGAGGGCTACGCCATCATGCAGGCGCTGATCGCGGAGGGCGTCATCGGCGACTTCCGCGCACCCGACATCCTGCGCTTCGGCGTGACCCCGCTCTACATCGGCGAGGCGGAGATCGACGGCGCGGTGACGGTCATGGCGCGGATCATGGACGGACGGCTCTGGGACCGGGAGGCGTTCAAGACCCGCGCCCGCGTGACATGACGGACGACACCGCCGCCGAGGGCGCGCGGATGTCGTTCGAGGGGCATATGTCCTACGGCGACTATCTGCAGATCGACCGGATTGTGGGCGCGCAGCATCTGTTGACCCATGCCCACGACGAGATGCTGTTCATCATCCAGCATCAGGTCTCCGAACTCTGGATGCGGCTTGCCTTGCACGAAATCGGGGCCGCGCGCACCGCCATCGCGGAGGACCGGGCGCCCGAGGCGTTCAAGATGCTGGCCCGGGTGGCGCGGATCTTCGAGCAGTTGAACAATGCGTGGGACGTGCTGCGGACCATGACGCCGTCCGAATACACCCGGTTCCGCGACGATCTGGGCGAATCCTCGGGCTTCCAGTCCTGGCAATACCGGCTGATCGAGTTCGCCGTGGGCAACCGCAACGCGGCCATGCTCGGCCCGCACGCGCACCGTCCCGACCTCGTGGCGCTGCTGGAGGCGGAACTGGCGCGACCCAGTCTCTATGACGAAGCGTTGCGGCTTCTGGCGCGTCAGGGTCTGCCGATCCCGGATCACGTCCTGACCCGCGATCTGCGCGCGACCTGGACCCCCGATCCCGGCGTGCAGGCGGTGTGGGAGGTGGTCTACCGCGACCCCGAACATCATTGGCAGGCCTATGAGCTGGCCGAGAAGCTGGTGGATTTCGAGGATTACTTCCGCCGCTGGCGCTTCAACCACGTGACGACGGTGGAGCGGATCATCGGTTTCAAGCGCGGCACCGGGGGCACGGCGGGCGTCCAGTATCTGCGCCGGATGCTGGAGGTGGAGCTGTTTCCCGAACTGTGGCATCTCAGGACCGCGCTTTAGGCAAATGCCCGGCAATGAGACGCCGACGGAGGCGCCATGACCTTTGACAGCTTGGGGCGATGCGTCTAGGACAGCGGTGATGTGACCGCTTTGGCGGATGGACAAGGATAGTCGGATGATCGGTTTCAAGGCTCCTTCAGGGCGGTTTGCGGTCGCGGGCCTCGCGGTGACGGCGGCGCTAATGCTCTCGGGGTGCCAGCCCGGCGCGATGGGGCTGAACGGGCCGGTGCCCGGCGTGGTGCAGCCGGTGGTGGAACCTGCGGAGACCGCTTACCTCAGCCGGTCCGACAATGGCTTCACGATCCCCGCCGTCCCGCTGGCGAAGCTGCCCGAGGGGTATCGCCGTCAGGTCGTGGCCTATCCGAACGCGCAGACGCCTGGAACGATCGTCATCAACCCGGGGCAGAAGTTCCTCTATTTTGTGACGGGACCGAATACGGCGATCCGCTACGGCATCTCGGTCGGGCGCGCGGGCTTTGAATGGGCCGGTCGCGCGCAGGTGGCGGAGACGAAAGTCTGGCCGACATGGACCCCGCCAAAAGAGATGATCGCACGCGACCCCAAGCTCGCCAAATGGGCGGACGGGGAGCCGGGGGGGCCGTCGAACCCGCTGGGCGCACGCGCGATCTATCTCAAGTCCGACGGGCGCGATTACGGCTACCGCATCCACGGCACGCCGGACTGGTGGACGATCGGCAAGAACGCGTCGAGCGGCTGCATCCGGATGATCCATCAGGACGTGATCGACCTCAATTCCCGCATCCAGACAGGCGCCGACGTGATCGTGCTGAACGCAGACGGGACGATGCCGACGGGTCTGAAACTTCCGCCCCCGGCGCCGGTAAAGGCCAAGGCAACCCCGAAGCCGAAGGCCGCGCCGGCCGTGGCGACCGAGGCCGACAAGGCGCTCGACCCGGATCTGGCGAAAATGAAATTGGAAGCGCCCGTGACGGGTGCCGAGACCACCGGCCCCGCAGCCGACCCGGTGGTGACACCGGCCACACCGGCGCCGGCACCCGCGATCTCAGTGATGCCGACGGCACCCGCCGCGCCGACGGATACGACCGAAACGGCACCTGTCGTGGTCGCGCCGAACCCCTGATGTGATCGGGGCTGCCCGCGTGCGCGGCAGCCCCCGTCCCGCACGAAATCTCAGACCCGCGCCGTTTCCGCCCAGTCGGCGGCCGCCTGCCCGAATGCGCCGAAGAGCAGCCGGGACACGGGATCGTTCGCCGCGTTGTATTCGGGGTGCCATTGCACCGACAGCGTGAAGCCCGGCGCGTCGGCGATGTAGATCGCCTCCGGTGTTCCGTCCTCGGCCTGTCCGTCGATCACAACCCGTGGCCCCGGGCGGCAGATGCCCTGACCGTGGAGCGTGTTGGTCATCACCGTCTCCCCGTCCATCAGGCGCGCGAACCGTCCGCCGGGGGTGAAATGCACCTCGTGCCGCAACGCGAACTTCTCCTCGATCGTGCCGTCGGGGGGCATGCGGTGGTTCATGCGGCCCGGCAGATCCCGGATCTCGGGGTAGAGCGAGCCGCCCATCGCCACATTGACCTCCTGGAACCCGCGGCACACGCCGAAGAAGGGTTGCCCACGCTCCACGCAGGCGCGGATCAGGGGCAGCGTGATCGCGTCACGGTGCCGGTCGAACGTGCCGTAAGCCGGGGTCTCCTCCTCGCCATATTCGGATGGGTGCACATTCGGGCGCCCGCCGGTCAGAAGGAACCCGTCGCAGAGTGCCAGCAACTCCTCCACGCTCGCATAGCCCGGATCGCAGGGCACGATCATCGGCACGCATTGGGCGACGTGCGCCACTGCGTCGGAGTTCATCGTCCCCCCAGCATGGACCTGATAGGTGTCGTTCAGCACCGTCATGTTGCCGATGATGCCGACGAGCGGACGCGCGACCCGCTTCGCGCCGGAACGGACGGGAGCGGTCTGGTTCATCCGGAATAGCAACCTTGATGCATGCGCAAAGCATAAGCGTGTCGGGACCGGAGGTGAAGCGGCGTTTCGGTAAAGTCACGCCGATTTTTACCCAAATCACGCCTTCGCGAGCTGAAACAGCCCCTGGACATCCACGAACCGTTCCAGATGCGCCGCCAGCGCGTCGAGCGTCGCATCAATAAGCACGTCATGGCGCAGGTCGGACGGCGCGGCCCCCAGCGTCGCCAGAAACGCACGGCGGAACGCATCGCCCGCGAACATGCCGTGCAGATAGCTGCCCATGATCCGCCCGTCGGAGGATACGGCGCCCTCGTCCTCGCCCGCGATCCGCGCGAAAGGGCGCGCGCGGGCGGGGCCATCGCTCTCGCCGATGTGGATCTCGTAGCCGCGCATCAAGGCGTTCGAGGCGACATGGACACCCTCCACCCGCGTCAGGCGCTTTTCCGCCGCCATCACCGTGTCGATGTCCAGCAGGCCGAGGCCCGCCGTCTCCCCCGCCGGACCCTCCAGCCCCTCGGGGTCGGCGATCCGGCGGCCGAGCATCTGGAACCCGCCGCAGATGCCCAGCACACGCCCACCACGCCGGACATGGGCGGCGATGTCGATGTCCCAGCCCTGCGCGCGCAGAAACGCGAGATCGCCGCGCGTCGACTTTGACCCCGGCAGGATCACCAGATCGAGGTTTCCCGGGATCGCCGTGCCCGCGCGGATCATCTGGACGGAGACGCCCTCCTCCTGCCCCAGCGGGTCAAGATCGTCGAAATTGGCGATCCGCGACAGGGCGAGGCATCCGATCCGCACATCCCCGGTCCCCCGCATCGCCGGCAGGTCGAGCGCATCCTCCGCCGGCAACCGCCCGGCGCCCTCAAAGAACGGGACCGTGCCGAAACCGGGCCAGCCGGTGCGGTCCGCAATCGTGCGGTAGCCGCCGTCGAACAGGGACACGTCGCCGCGGAACTTGTTGATCAGGAACCCCTTTATCATCGCCGCATCGTCCGGGTCGAGCACGGCCTGCGTGCCCACGATCTGCGCGATCACCCCGCCCCGGTCGATGTCGCCCACCAGCACGACCGGCACGCCCGCCGCGCGTGCAAATCCCATATTGGCAATGTCGCCCGCGCGCAGGTTCACCTCTGCCGGACTGCCCGCGCCCTCCACGATCACCAGGTCGTGCGCGGCCTCGAGCCTGCGAAAACTCTCCAGCACCGGGGCCATCAGCGAGGGCTTCAACGCGGCATAATCCCGCGCCCGGACGGTGGCCACGCGGCGGCCCTGCACCACGACCTGCGCGCCGGTCTCGGACTCGGGCTTCAGGAGCACCGGGTTCATGTCCGTCACCGGCTCCAGCCCCGCGGCCAGGGCCTGCAACGCCTGCGCGCGTCCGATCTCGCCCCCGTCGATGGTGACGGCGGCATTATTGGACATGTTCTGCGGTTTGAACGGTGCCACGGACAGCCCACGCAATCGCGCCGCCCGGCACAGGCCCGCGACAAGCAGCGACTTGCCGACGTTGGAGCCTGCGCCCTGAATCATCAGCGATTTCAAAGCGTTATAACCCGACGTTCAGGCAGCGTGTGAAGCGATCCATCAGAACTCCACCCCTTTCTGCCCCTTGATCCCGGCGCGGAACGGATGCTTCACAACGGTCATCTCGGTCACCAGATCGGCCAGCGCCACCAGCTCCTCCTTGGCATTGCGGCCGGTCAGCACGACATGGGTCATCGGCGGTTTCTCCTCGGTCAGAAAGGCCACCACCTCCGCCACGTCGAGATAGTCGTAGCGCAGCGCGATGTTGATCTCATCAAGCAGCACCATGCGGATTTCGGGGTCGCGGATCAGCGCTTTGGCCTTCTCCCAGCCCGCCCTGGCGGCGGCGATGTCGCGCTCGCGGTCCTGCGTTTCCCATGTGAAGCCCTCGCCCATCGCGTAGAACTGGCAGAGGCCGGCGAAATGGCCCTCGATCAGGCGCCGCTCGCCGGTGTCCCACGCGCCCTTGATGAACTGCACCACCGCCGACGGCATCTCGTGCGCGATGCAGCGCAGGATCATCCCGAAGGCGGCGGAGCTCTTGCCCTTGCCCACCCCGGTATGGACGATAACGAGGCCCTTTTCGCCCTCCTTGGTCGCCATCATCCGGTCGCGCGCGGCCTTGATCTTCGCCATCTTCGCGTTGTGGCGGTCGTTCGCGTCGGGGTCCGTGCTGTCCATGATCGCTCCTCCTCCGGGCCGTTCTGGCACTCCGCGCCCGGTGCCACAAGCGGGCGACGCGAACTGCCGCTTGACGGGGCCGGGGCGATCCGGCAACAGGGACGGGCTGGTGCCCGGTGACCCCGGGTGAAAAGGGAATGTGCCACCGCCGCCGCGCGTCAAGCACAGCCGCCCCCGCGACCGTGACCGGAGAGGTCGCCCAAGGCCACTGGTATTGCCGTTCAAGCGGTGGGGCCGGGAAGGCAGGGGGACCGCCAGGGAAACCTGACATCCGCAAGCCGGGAGACCTGCCAGCACACGAATTGACGTGACCGGACGGGGTGTTCCGGGTGTCGGGCAGTGCGCTATCGCCCGCCATCCCGGTCCCTCCCCCGCCCGAAGCCCGAGGACCGACCGATGGATGCCGCCCCCCTGCCGCCCGTGGAACTGCTGGTCTGCGTGACCTGCCGTGCCGCGAACGATGACGACACGACGGACGACACCCGAGCGGGTGCCCGGCTCTACGCGGCACTGGCCTGTGCGGATCTACCCGAAGGTATCAGCCTGCGCGCTGTCGAGTGCCTGTCGAACTGCAATCGCGGCTGCTCCGTGGCCCTGCGCGGCGGCGCGCTTCGGTGGTCCTACATCTACGGCAACCTCGGGCCTGCGGACGCCGCGATGGTTCTGGACGGCACGGCCCGCTACCGCACCACGGCGGACGGTCTGGTGCCGTGGCGCGAACGGCCCGTTCATTTCCGCAAGAACTGTATCGGGCGGATGCCGCCGCTGGATGAACCCCTGAAGGAGGCTGCCGAATGAGCGATCTGGCGAAGATCCCCGTTACCGTCATCACGGGCTTTCTCGGCTCCGGCAAGACCACGCTGATCCGTCACCTGATGGCCAATCCGCAGGGCAAGCGGCTCGCCGTGCTGGTCAACGAGTTCGGCACCGTGGGCGTGGACGGCGACATCCTGAAATCCTGCGCCGACGATAACTGCCCGGCGGAAAATATCGTGGAGCTGTCCAACGGCTGCATCTGCTGCACTGTCGCGGATGACTTCATCCCGACGATCGAAGCGCTGATGGCGCTGCCCGTCCGCCCCGACCATATCCTGATCGAGACGTCGGGCCTCGCCCTGCCAAAGCCACTCCTTAAGGCCTTCGACTGGCCCGCGATCCGCTCCCGGATCACGGTGGACGGCGTGATCACGCTGGCCGATGCCGAGGCGGTCGCGGCGGGCCGGTTCGCGCCCGACGTGGCGGCCGTGGATGCGCAGCGGCTGGCCGACCCGAGCATCGACCACGAGACCCCGCTCGCGGAGGTGTTCGAAGACCAGATCGCCTGCGCGGATCTGATCCTTCTGTCCAAGGCCGATCTGGCGGGCGACGCGGGCCTCGCGGGCGCGCGCACCGCCATCGAGGCGGAGATGGTGCGCCGGGTGCCGATGATCGCCATGACCGACGGGGTGATCGACCCGCGCGTGATCCTGGGCCTCGGCGCGGCGGCCGAGGACGATATCGACGCCCGCCCCTCGCACCATGACGGTGCCGACGACCATGAGCATGACGATTTCGACAGCACCGTGATCTTGCTCGGCGAGGTAGCGGACGCGGAGGCCCTGCAGGCGCGGATCGCACGGCTGGCGGAGGAGCAGAACATCCTGCGCGTGAAGGGTTATGTCGCGGTTGCGGGCAAGCCGATGCGGCTTCTGGTGCAGGCGGTGGGCGGCAGGGTCCGCGCGCAATACGACCGCCCGTGGGGCTCTGACGCGCGGCAGACGCAGCTCGTCGTGATCGCGGAGCGGGGCGATCTCGACCCCGCCCGCATCCGGTCGGTGCTGGAGGGCTGATCCCATGCATGTCGTCTTTCGCGAAGGCCACGGGCTGGAGGAGACGGAGACGCCGTTCGATGTGGGCCAATCCCCGGCGGAGATGGTGGTCCTGTCCTTCTCGGACAGCGATCTGGGTGCGTTTGCCACGGGCTGGCAGAGGGGTCGCGCGGGGTTGCCCTCGCTCCGGCTCGCCAATCTCGTGGCGCTGCGCCATCCCTTGTCGGTCGATACCTATTGCGCGCAGACCCTGCAGGGGGCGAAGGCGGTGCTGGTCCGGGTGATCGGGGGGGAGAGTTACTGGGCCTACGGTCTGGCGCAGGTTCAGGATCTGGCGCGCAGGCAGGGAATCGCGCTTGCAGTTCTGCCGGCTGACGGTCGTCCCGACGCGAGGCTCGACGCGCTCTCGACGCTTCCCGTGTCGACCCTGCGGCGGCTGTCGGCGCTGTGCGAGGCGGGGGGTGCGGTCGCGGCGCAGGCGGCTCTGGCACAACTGGCGCTGGCGGCGGGGCTCTACGCCGGGCCAGTGGCGGGGGCGAAGTCGGTGCCCGATGCGGGCTGGTATGACCCCGACCGCGGCGTGGTGGAGGGGTGGGAGGACGTGGGCCTGCCGCGTGTCGTCGTGACCTTCTACCGCTCCTATCTGACCGCCGCCGATACCGGGCCGGTGGATGCGCTGATCGGGGCGTTCCGCGCCCGCGGTTTCGACGCGTTGGGGCTGTTCGCGCCGTCGCTCAAATCCGATGCGGCTCTGTGGGTGCGCGGGGCCCTGCGCGAGGCACGCCCCGTTGCGGTGGTCAACGCGACTGCCTTTTCGGCCCGGGGCGGGGATGGCACCTCACCGCTCGATGCCCCCGGCTGCCCGGTGTTTCAGGTTGCCCTCTCCACCGCTCGGCGGCGTGAATGGGCGGAGGCCGCGCGCGGCCTGTCGCCCGCCGACCTCGCCATGCATGTGGTCCTGCCGGAGGTCGACGGCCGCATCTGTGCCGGTGTGGCGAGCTTCAAGTCCCCGACGCGCCGCGATCCCGACCGGCAATATTCGCGCTTCGTCCACCGCGCCGACGAAACCCGCATCTCCGCGATCGTGGACCGCGTGGCGGGCTGGCACCGGCTTTCCGCGACCCCGGTGGCGGGGCGGCAGGTGTCGCTGGTGCTCTCAACCTATCCCGGCAAGGTCTGGCAGCTGGCCCATGCCGTGGGCCTCGACGCCGTATCCTCGACCGGGGCGATCCTGCGCGCGTTGGGTGCCGCAGGCTACGCGGTCGCGGACGGGGCAGGACCGGAGGCGCTGGCCGACGCCCGGATCGACTGGCCGGTGGCGGATTATCTGGCGGCTTTGTCGAGCCTTCCCGACAGCCTGCGCGCCGATCTTCACGCGGCGTGGGGCGATCCGGCGGACGATCCGACCGTCAACCAAGGCGCGTTCCGTTTCCCTGCGATCCGTCGCGGCGCGGTGCTTCTGGCACTGCAGCCGGAACGCGGCGACGTGACCGCGCGGGACGGGGAGTATCACGATCTCGCCCGCACGCCGCGCCATGCCTATGTCGCCTTCTACCTCTGGCTCCGCGCGCAGGGGCTCCATGCTCTGGTCCATGTCGGCGCGCATGGCACGCTCGAATGGCTGCCGGGCAAGGCCGTCGCGCTCTCGCAGGACTGCTGGCCGGAGGCGCTGACGGGTGCGCTGCCGGTGATCTATCCGTTCATCGTCAACGATCCCGGCGAGGCGGCGCAGGCGCGCCGCCGGATCGGGGCGGTGACGCTCGGCCATCTGCCGCCACCGATGATGGCATCACAGACGCCGGAGGGATTGTTGCGCCTCGAAGGCCTGCTCGACGAATATTCCACCGCGGACGGGCTCGACCCCGGGCGCCGGATGCGGTTGATCGGCGCGGTGCGCGACGAGGCGCGCGCGGCGGGGGTGGAGGCGGATCTGGGCCTGCCGCCCGACGCGACCCCGGCGGAGGCGATCACCCGCATCGACCGCTTCGTCTGCGACCTGAAGGAAAGCCGCTTCGGCGACGGTCTGCATGTCTATGGCGATGCGGCGGGAGAGATGGCGGGGCTCATGGCCGCGCTCGCGGGCCAGCGGGTGGAAGCGGGACCATCCGGCTCACCCTACCGGGGCCGGACGGATGTGCTGCCGACCGGGCGCAACCTATACTCCGTCGATCCCCGCGCGGTGCCCTCGCAGGGCGCGCACGCGCAAGGTGTGAAGCTGGCAGAGGAGTTGCTGCGACGGCATCTGCAGGACCATGGCGACTGGCCGCGGGGGCTGGTCATCGACCTCTGGGGCTCGGCCTCGATGCGCACGGCGGGCGAGGAGTTCGCGATGGCGCTCCACCTCGCCGGTCTGGCGCCGCGCTGGGACGATGGCGGCACCCGCGTGTCGGGGTTCGAGATCGTGCCGCTGGCGTTGCTGGGCCGCCCCCGGATCGACGTGACCCTGCGCGTCTCCGGCCTTTTTCGCGACGTGTTTCCGGGTCTGGCGCAGATGTTCGAGGCCGGCGCCGAGGCATTGGCGTTGCGTGAGGAGACAGCGGAGGACAACCCCTACCGCGCCCGCAGCCCACGCGTCTTCGGGCCGAAACCGGGGCTCTACGGTGTCGCGATGACCGCGGGGATGGAGGATTATTCCGACGCGGGCCGCATGGCGGCTGGCACGGCATGGCTCGACGCAAGCGAATGGGCGATCGGTCCGCAGGGCGACGCGCGGCAGGACCGCCCGGCGTTGGAGGCGCGCGTGAAGGCGGCCGACGGGTTCGCCCATGTGCAGGATCTGGCGGAGACGGACGTGCTCCTTGCCTCGGACTATGCGGCGCACGAAGGCGGGTTCGCGGCGGCCCGAGCGGCGTTGGGCTCCGCCGTCCCCGCCCTCTACCATCTGGACGCGACCCGCCCCGACGCCCCCCGCGCGCGGGCGCTGAGCGAGGAGATCGCCCGCACCGTGCGCGCCCGCGCCGCCAACCCGGATTGGGCCACCGGGATGATGCGGCACGGCTTTCGCGGTGCGGCGGAGATTGCGGCGACGATGGATCATCTGGCTGCCTTCACGCATTTGACGCGCGCCGTGCCGGGGCATCTGATAGACCTCTATCACGACGCAACGCTGGGGAGGGCCGATCTCGTGGCCTTCATGGAACGTGCCAACCCCGGTGCGCTTGCCGCCTTGCGGGCGCGGTTCGCGGCGCTCCATGATGCGGGGTTGTGGGTGACGCGCCGGAACTCGATCATGGCAAGCCTGTGACCGCGCCCCGCGTCAAGGGCTGGTGCCCCGGCGCCTTGCGCCCGATGCGGTCGGGGGACGGTCTGATCGTGCGGATCCGGCCGTTCGGGGGGCGGCTTTCAGCGACCCAGACCGCCGGAATCGCGGCCCTTTCGGAGCGGTATGGCAATGGGCATCTCGACCTCTCCTCGCGCGCAAACCTCCAGATCCGGGGTGTGACGGAGGTGGATCATCTTGCATTGATCGAGGCGCTGCGCGACCTCGGCCTGATCGACGCGACGGCCGCGGCGGAGGACCGACGCCGCGTGATGCTGACCCCCTTCCATGCGCAGGGCGACGGCGCGATGGAGGTGGCCCACGCGCTGGAGGCGGCGCTTTCGGGCTCCACGCTCCGGCTGCCGTCGAAATTCGGGGTTGCGGTGGATGCGGAGGGTGCGCTGCGGACCGCCTCCGCCGATATCCGGGTGGAGCGGCAAGACGGCGGATGGCTGGTGCGGGCCGACGGTGCGACGACGGGCGCGCTGGTGGACGGTGCGGATGCCGCCGCCACGGCCCTTACGCTCGCTGCGTGGTTTGCAGAGGCGGCGCACGGGCGGATGGCGCCGCTCATCGCATCGGGCGCGGTGCTGCCTGCTGCCTTCCGCGCGGTGGCCCGGCATGATCATGCCCCGTATGTCCCCACGCCCGGACCCGTTCCTGCGGGCCTGCTCGTGGCCTTCGCCTTCGGGGCGCTGGAGGCGTCGAGCCTCGCCACGTTGGGTGCTGTCCGCCTTACCCCCTGGCGGATGGTGCTGATCGAAGGAGCGCGAGAGGCACCCCGTCTGCCCGATCTGATCGCGGACCCCGACGATCCGTTGTTGCGCGTTGTGGCCTGTATCGGCGCGCCCGGCTGCGCGCAGGCGCTCGGGTCGACGCGCAATGTGGCACGGGCGTTGGCGAATGCCGTGCCGCGCGGCGACAGGCTCCTCCACGTTTCCGGCTGTGGCAAGGGGTGCGCTTGCGCCCACCCCGCCGCATGGGTGCTGGTCGCGGACGAGGGCGGCTTCCGCCTTGGCCGGGGCGTCACGGCCGATTGCGTCACGGGGCCGACGCATCCTGCCTCCCGTCTTCACGCACTCTTGCAACAGTCCATCGGAACCCTTTGATGCCGCACAGTTACCAGACCGATGGCGCCACGATCTACCGCCAGTCCTTCGCAATGATCCGGGCGGAATCCGACCTCGCCCACTTTTCGGAGGAGGAGGAGATCGTCGCCGTGCGGATGATCCATGCCGCCGGGATGACGGAACTTGCGCGCCATATCCGCTTTTCCTCCGGCATGGCGCGCGCCGCCCGCGCGGCGCTGGAAGCTGGCGCCCCGATCCTGTGCGACGCGCGGATGGTGAGCGAGGGGATCACGCGCACGCGCCTGCCCGCTGGCAATGCGGTGATCTGCACACTCCACGATCCGGGCGTGGCAGAGCTTGCGCGCGCGGTAGGCAACACCCGGTCCGCCGCGGCGCTGGAGCTGTGGCGCCCGCATCTGGCCGGCGCCGTGGTAGCCATCGGCAATGCGCCGACAGCGCTCTTCCACCTCCTCAACATGCTGGAGGATCCGACCTGCCCGCGCCCGGCCGCGATCATCGGATGCCCCGTGGGCTTCATCGGCGCGGCGGAGAGCAAGGCGGCGCTGATGGCCGCCCCTCCGGTCCCCGCGCTCGCGGTCGAAGGGCGCCTTGGCGGGTCGGCCATCGCGGTGGCGGCGGTCAATGCGCTGGCGAGCCGGGTCGAATAGGGTGGCGCGGATACTTTGCACCGGCCTCGGCCCCGGCGATCCCGACCTCATGTCGGTGCGCGCCGACCGGCTGGTGCGGGGCGCGCGCACCGTCGCCTATTTTCGCAAATCTGGCCGGCAGGGGCAGGCACGCCGCATCGTGGAGGGGATGCTCGCGCCCGGTGTGGTCGAGCTGGCGATGGAATACCCGGTCACGACCGAGATGCCGTTCGACGGCCCGGCCTACAACGACATCCTCGCCCGCTTTTACGATACATGGGCCGACCGGCTGGCGGCAGAACCGGGGGAGGTCGTCGTGCTTTGCGAGGGAGACCCCTATTTCTACGGCTCGTTCATGCATCTCCAGACCCGGCTGCAAGATCGTGCGGAGGTGGAGGTGGTGCCCGGGATCACCGGCATGACGGGTTGCTGGAACGCCGTGGGGCATCCCTTCACCTGGGGCGACGACGTGCTGACCGTGCTGATGGGCACCTTGCCGGAAGCGGAACTTGCGCGCCGAATGGCGGGCACTGACGCGCTCGTCGTGATGAAGACGGGACGCAACCTGCCTCGCGTCCGGCGCGCGCTGGAGGCTGTCGGACGCCTCTCCGACGCGTGGCTGGTGGAGCGCGGGACGATGCCGGGCCAGCGCGTCGTGCGGCTCGTCGATGTGGACGGCGCGGATTGCCCCTATTTCGCGATCGTGCTGGTGCATGGCCATGGCCGCCGGCCGGAGTTGGCGGAGTGACCGGCACCCTCGTCATCGCGGGCCTCGGCCCCGGTGTGGCGACGATGGTCACGCCCGAGGTGACGGAGGCGCTGGCCCGGGCGACCGACGTGATCGGCTACATCCCTTACGTCGCGCGGGTGGCGCCGCGCCCCGGCCTGACCCTCCATCCCAGCGACAACCGGGTGGAGATGGACCGGGCGGCGCTCGCACTGCGGCTGGCTGCTCAGGGGCGACAGGTGGTCGTTGTGTCGTCCGGCGATCCGGGGGTCTTCGCGATGGCCTCGGCGGTGTTCGAGGCGATGGAGGGGATGGCGGCACCGCCCGACGTCCGGGTGCTGCCGGGGATCACCGCCATGCTTGCGGCGGCGGCGGCGGGCGCACCGCTGGGGCACGATTTCTGCGCGATCAACCTCAGCGATAATCTGAAACCGGCGGCGCTCATCGAGCGCAGGGTCCGGCTGGCGGCGGAGGCGGATTTCGCGATGGCCTTCTACAACCCCCGCTCCGCCTCCCGCCCGGACGGGTTTGCGCGGGTGCTGGACCTGTTGCGCGCGGCGTGCGGCGGGGATCGGCTCATCACCTTCGCGCGCGCCGTCACCACGCCGGAGCAGGCGATCCACACCGTCACGCTGGCCGAGGCGCGGCCCGAGATGGCCGACATGCGCACCGTCGTGCTGGTCGGCAATGCCGCCACCCGGCGCGTCGGGCGCTACGTCTACACCCCGAGGTCGGCGTGATCCGGGCGGTCGAGCCAGTCCAGCACCCCGGCCACGGAACGCGCGAGGCGGCGCGCGGACTGCGCCGGGCGTTCGACCATCACGACCGGCAGGCCGAGCCTGCGCGCGGCGGTGAGCTTGGCCCGCGCGCCCTCCCCGCCCGCGTTCTTGGCCACGACATGAGTGACGGCATGCGCACGCATCAGCGCCGCGTCGACGTCCGCGTCGAACGGCCCGCGCGCGACGACGACGGTCGCACGAGGCAACGGCACCGCATCGGGCGGATCGACGAGACGCAGCAGATAGCGCAGGTCCGGCCGCGCAGCGAACGCGGCGAGGCCGAGCTTTCCGATGGCCAAGAACACATGCGCCGGGGCTTCGGGCAGACACCGCGCCGCAGCATCGAGATCGGGCACGGAGGTCCAGCGATCCCCCTGTCCCGGCTGCCACGCCGCACGCTCGAACCCGATCAGCGGGATCTGCGATCCGGCGCAGGCCTCCACCGCATGGCGCGTCATCTGCGCGGCGAAGGGGTGGGTCGCGTCCACGACATGAGTAATGGCCTCCGCCTCCAGATAGCGGCGCAACCCGTCGACCCCGCCGAAGCCACCCGTCCTGGTGGGCAGGGGTTGCGGTGCGGGGTCCGCGGTGCGTCCGGCGTAGGAAAAGACGGCATCCCGGCCCACCAGCGCGCGGGCCAGCGCCGAGGCTTCCGTCGTGCCGCCGAGAAGGAGGATGCGCATGGCTGATCCGTGGCTCGCGATCGTGGGGCTGGGCGAGGATGGACCGGAGGGCCTGCGCCCCGCAAGCCTCCGGGCGCTGGCGGGGGCGGAGGTGATCTTCGGCGGGCCGCGCCATCTGGACCTCGTGGCCGCGGGCGACCGGGGGCGGGCATGGCCGGTGCCGTTTTCGGTGACCCCCGTGCTGGCACTGCGGGGGCGGCGGGTGGCGGTGCTGGCGTCGGGCGATCCGTTCTGGTTCGGCGCGGGCGGATCGCTCCTCCCCCACCTGGCGGAGGGGGAGTGGGTGTCGCACCCGGCCCCCTCGACATTCTCGCTGGCGGCGAACCGGATCGGCTGGCGGCTGGAGGCGGTGGCCTGTCACGGCCTCCATGCCGGGGATCTGGGGCAATTGGTGCCGGATCTGCGGAACGGCCGGCGGATGATCTGCCTAGTGCGCGACGGCGATGCGGTGGGAATACTGGCGGCTTGGCTGGCCGCGCGGGGGGCGGGGGCGTCTGACGTCCATGTGCTCGAACGGCTCGGCGGGCCTTTCGAGCGGGTGCGAAACGTGCGCGCGGATGCAGTTGCGCTGACCGACATCGCAGCCCCCGTGGCTGTCGCGGTGGAGGTCGCCTGCCCCCCCGGTCTGCCGCTGACGCCCGGTCTGCCCGAGGATGCCTTCGCCCATGACGGCCAGATCACGAAGCGTGCGGTGCGGGCGTTGACGCTGGCCGCACTGGCGCCCCTGGCGGAGGAGCGGCTCTGGGATCTGGGGGCGGGGTCGGGCAGCGTGTCGGTGGAATGGTGCCGTGCGGGAGGGCGCGCGTTGGCGGTAGAAGTGCGGTCCGACCGGGTGGCCAACATCCGCGCCAACATCGCCGCCTTCGGGCT
>JBBSVE010000055.1:0-17816 GCA_038233815.1 Rhodobacterales bacterium | reverse complement strand
GGCAAGACCCATGAGGAGTGCGCGGGGATCCATGAAAGGCTCCGGACATTGGGGATTGCAAACGAAAAAGGCCGCCCCCAACCGGAGCGGCCCCCCTGACCCTTACGGGCGCGAAACCTGTCAGTCGTTCACGGAATCCTTCAGCGCCTTGGCGATGGTGAACTTCACCTGCTTGTCGGCGGCCTTCATCATCGTCTCGCCGGTCGCCGGGTTCCTCACCTGACGCTCGGGGCGCGCGCGACAGGCCATCTTGCCCAGACCCGGCAGCGTGATCGCCCCGCCGGAGGAGACTTCGCGCGTCACGATGGCCGACACGGCGTCGAGGGCTGCAGTCGCGGTCTTCTTGTCGGTGCCCATTTCCTCGGCCACGGCGGCCACGAGCTGGGTCTTCGTCATCGGCTTGTTCATCCACTGTCTCCTGTGCGTGCCCCGCCTCAGCCGCGAGGTCTCCATGTGCCGAACCCGGCAGATACCACGGCTACACAGCTTTTCATGCCACAAATCAAGCCCTTTTCGCCATGGCAGGCGGGTTTTGACGCCTCAGAGAAAGGCTGTTTCCTCGAAACTGCGCAACTTCCGGCTGTGGATCCGCTCCAGCGGCATGTCGCGCAGCCGCTCCATCGCGCGCACCCCGATGAGGAGGTGCCGCGCGACCTGCGTCTTGTAGAAATCGGTGGCCATGCCCGCCAGCTTCAACTCGCCATGCAGTGGCTTGTCGGAGACGCACAGAAGCGTGCCGTAGGGCACCCGGAACCGGAAGCCGTTGGCCGCGATGGTCGCACTTTCCATGTCGAGCGCTATGGCCCGCGACTGCGACAGGCGCTTCACTGGCCCCGACTGGTCGCGCAGCTCCCAGTTCCGGTTGTCGATGGTGGCCACGGTTCCGGTCCGCATGATGCGTTTGAGCTCATACCCGTCGAGCTGCGTGACCTCTGCCACGGCATCCTGGAGCGCGATCTGGATCTCCGCCAGCGCAGGGATCGGCACCCAGATCGGCAAGTCGTCGTCGAGCACGTGATCCTCGCGCAGGTAAGCATGGGCCAGCACGAAATCCCCCAGACTCTGGGTGTTCCGAAGGCCCGCGCAATGGCCGACCATCAGCCAGGCATGCGGACGCAGCACCGCGATATGGTCGGTCGCGGTCTTCGCGTTCGACGGGCCGACGCCGATGTTGACAAGGCTGATCCCCTGCCCGTCCGCGCGTTTCAGGTGATAGGCCGGCATTTGCGGCATCCGGGGGGCCGTCATCCGCTCCGTCTCCGATGCCGTCAGCTCCAGATTGCCCGGCGCCACGAAGGACACGTAGCCCGAGGCAGGATCGGTCAGCGCCTCGCGGGCATAGGCCTCGAACTCGTCGACGTAGAACTGGTAGTTGGTAAACAGCACGTGGTTCTGGAAATGCCCCGGATCGGTCGCGGTGTAATGCGCAAGCCGGGCCAGCGAATAGTCCACCCGCTGCGCGGTGAAAGGCGCCAGCGGGAAAGAGCCGTCGGGATTGGCGCTGCGCGTGCCGTTCACGATGTCGTCGTTGGTCGTGGCGAGGTCGGGCACGTCGAACACATCGCGCAAGCTGAAGGTCAGCGCGCCTTCCTGCGGCACCGGCGCGCCCGCGACCGCGAAATGCACCGGCATCGGCGTGTCCGACAGGCCGATCTGCACCACGACGCCGTGGTTCTGCATCAAAAGCTCGATCTGCTGGATCAGATACTGGCGAAAGAGATCGGGCCGCGTCACGGTGGTCGAATAGGTGCCGGGCTGCGCCACATGGCCGAAGCTGAGGCGGCTGTCGGCCTTGACGAAGCTCGTCGTGGTCAGCCGGATCTCGGGGTAGAAGGCGCGGATGCGGGCATCGGGGCGACGGCCGCCGACCGCTTCCGCAAAATGGTGGGAGAGAAAGGCCGTGGCCTCCGCATAGAGGTCGCAGAGCCGCGCCACCGCCTCGCCCGCGTCGGTGAAAAGCTCGGAGGCGTGCGCGGCAGGCATCAGGATCGAGGCGGCAGTGTCCGGCATGTCTCGACCTCGTGTAGGATGTTCCAGTCATAGCGGATTGCCGGGGCACGGCAACCGTGCGCATTGCGAAGCCCGCTTGCGCATGGCCGGGCCCGCCGCGATAGTTGCGCCATGACGGGCACGCTCCTCTCCATCGGTCACGGCTATACCGCGCGGGCGCTGGCGCGGGTGCTGGTGCCGCTGGGCTGGCGCATCATCGGGACCACGCGCGATCCGGCCAAGGCGGCTGGGATCGAAGCCACCGGCGTCACGCCGCTGGTCTGGCCCGGCACGGGTCCGATCGGCGCGCTGGCGGGGGCCACGCATCTGTTGTCCTCCGTCGCACCGGGAGAGGATGGCGACCCGGTGCTCCGCGCGCTCGGCCCGCAGATCGCGGCGGCGGGACTGGACTGGGCAGGCTACCTCTCCACCACCGGGGTCTACGGCGACCATGACGGCGCGTGGGTCGACGAGGATACGCCCCCTGCCCCCACCACCGCGCGCGGTCGCTGGCGCGTCGCGGCAGAGGCGGAATGGAGCGCGCTGGGCCTTCCGCTCCATATCTTCCGGCTGGCGGGCATCTACGGGCCGGGCCGCGGTCCCTTCGCCAAGGTGCGCGACGGCAGCGCCCGGCGGATCGTGAAGCCGGGGCAGGTCTTTTCCCGCATCCATGTGGAGGATGCGGCCCGCGTTCTCGCGGCCTCGATCGCCCGCCCCCGGCCCGGTGCCGTCTACAACGTCTGCGATGACGATCCTGCCCCGCCGCAGGATGTGATCGGATATGCGGCCACCCTTCTGGGGCAGAACCCGCCGCCCGAGGAGCCGTGGGACCCCGCCGCCCTGTCGCCAATGGCGCGCAGTTTCTATGCCGAGAACAAGCGCGTGCGGAACGATCGGATCGGATCGGAGCTTGGCGTCCGGCTCGGTTATCCCGACTACCGCGCGGGGCTGGCCGGACTGCTCGCGGGCGGCGAATAGCGCAGCTTCAGGCGGTGGAGCCCCCGTCGACGGTCAAGATCGTGCCGGTGACCCGCGCGGCCTCGGTCCCCATCAGATAGGCCACCGCCCCCGCCGCATCGTCCGGCGTGGCGAGGCCCAGCGTCGCCCGGCGGCGGATCGAGGCCATCTGGTGCACGTCGAGACCGCCGGTCATCTCCGTCTCCATATAGCCCGGCGCCACGCAGTTGACGGTGATCCCCCGCTTGCCCAGCTCGCGAGAGAGGGAGCGCGTCATCCCCTCCAGCCCCGCCTTGGAGGCGGCATAGGCGGCAAGCCCGTGAAATCCGGTGGAGGCGATGATCGAGGAGATGTTGACGATCCGGCCCGCCCGTGCCGCCAGCATCCCGCGGGAGAGATATTTGGTGAGGATCAGCGGCGCCGTCAGGTTGACCGTCAGGACCTTCTCGATATCCTTGCGGTGCATGGTGGCAAGCACGCCGTCAGCCCCCACGCCCGCATTGTTGACCAGCCCCCAGAAGGTGCCGTGGGTCTGCACGAGGCTGCCGATCAATGCCGGGATCGCGCCGATGTCGCCCAGATCGCAGGCCGCGTAATGCGCCCGGCCACAGCTCCCCTCCACCACTGCGCGGTAGGCGTCGGAATAGCCGCGGCTGAGGCCCACGACGCTGTAGCCTTCGGGGTCGGCCAGAAGCCGTTGTGCGATGGCAAGGCCGAGGCCCCGCGACACGCCGGTGACGAGAACGGTCTTCATGGCGTCAGACTCCTTTGGTGCGCACCAGCTTGCCGGCGGCGTTGGTCGTGAACCCGTCCACGAAGCGCACGATGGCCGGGACGGCCTCCCGCTCCAGCCGGGCGCGGCAGGTGTCGATGATCGCGCGCTTGACCGCCTGCGGATCGGCCCCGTCTTCGAGCTGCACCCGGGCCATCACCAGCGCGCCGGTCACGGGGCTCTTTTTGCCCGACACCTGCACCAGCGCCACGCCGGGCACATCCTGCACGACCGCCTCGACCGCCTCGGGATAGACCTTCACGCCGCCGATGTTCATCATCCCGTTCTCGCGCCCCAGAAACAGCGCCCGGTCGCCCTCGATCCGGATCCGGTCGCCGGAGGAGATATAGCCTTCCGCATCGACCGGACCCTCCGCGCCGACGGGCGGGCGCAGCCAGAGGATGTCGTCGACGCATTTCATCCGCACGCCGCCCGGGGCCGCCTCGAGGTAGCTTGCGGGAAAGCCTGCCTGCTCGTCGGTGACGGAGAACCCGACGCCCGCCTCGGTCGAGGCATAGATATGGGTGATCCGCGCTGCAGGAAATGCCGCGCGAAGCGTCCTGAGCGTGGCGCTGTCCACGATCTCCCCCCCCAGCGTCACCTGACGCAGCGGCAGATCCCGAACGCCGGGAACCATCAGCAACCGCCGCCAGAGCGTGGGCGTGGCCGACAGATGCGTGACGCCGGCGCAGGCCAGCTCCGCCACCTGAGCGGCCAGGGGAGCGCCGGTATCGACCGGGACGAGCGTGCCGCCGCCGATCAGCGCCTGCAACGTGACCTGCATCCCCGCGAACCGCGTCGGATCGTAGAGCAACCCCCAGACCGGCGCGGCCCCGGCGGTCAGCCTCAGGACGCTGCGGGACAGCGAGGCCAGCGTGTGCGGCACGATCTTGGGGATACCGGTCGTGCCGGACGTGGTCATCAGCCAGCGCGTGGGCACGTCGCCCTCGTCCCGGTCCGCCCCGAACAGCGCGCCGACTGGCTCCGCACCGCCCAGATCGTCGCGGTCCGAGATCAGCCGATCCATCCCCGCCCGTTCGATCAGCACCGCGACCGTATCGGGCGCCAGCGCGTGCGACAGCAAAAGCATCGCCTCGACCCGCCCATCCAAGGCCGCAATGGCACGGACCAGCTGCACCGGATCGCGCAGGCACAGCGCCACACGCGCGTCCGAGCCGAACCCGTCCGCAAGCCCGCCGCTCCGCAGGGCCTCGGCATCCAGGTCGCCGAGGATCGGATGCGCGCCGTCGCCTGCGGCGATCTGGCGTCGGAGAGGGGTCATCCCTTGGGTCGGTAGCGTTCGTAGAAGGCCACGAACTCGGCGAAGGTCTGCGGATAGAACGCATCCTCCGACAGGGTGAAGGGATCAAATCCCAGCGCCTCGTCCAGCGAGGACACGAAGATCGCGAACCCCAGACTGTCGAGCCCGGTGTCGAGCAGGACCGTGTCCGGCTCCAGCGCCGGCACCTCGGTGGCGTGGTCCTGTGTCCAGACCTCCGCGAAGACGCAGCGAATGTCGGCTTCCAGCTCTTGTGTCACGGATTTGGCCTCATGGGTCTATGGGGGTGGCGTTGCCCTTGTCGAGGCGGATGCCCCAGGCCCCGGTCACGATGTTCTGCTCGACGACGCGGGCGGGATTGCCCATGACGACGCAATTGGACGGCACATCGCGCCCGACGACGGAATTTCCGGTCACGATGACGGAATCCCCGATGCGGACGCCCGGCAGGATGATCGCGCCGAAACCGACAAAGCAGTTCCGGCCGATATGGACATCGACATGGCGGCGGTTGACGAAATCGTGCGTCAGCACCGACGCGCCGGAGGTGATGGCCGTGCAGTCGCCGATATGGATGCCCTGCGGATAGGTCTTGTCGAGCCGCGCGCCAAGCGAGATGCGGACATTCTCGCCGATATCCATCCCGTAGACCCGCCCATACCAGAAGTGGATGGAGGGCAGAACGACATTGCGATGAAGGATCGTCCGGAACCGGGAAACGATCGACATGAAGCCACCAGATGTGCGATTTCTACGGGATGCGATGATCCTGCGGGTTCCTGAAGGAAATCGCCTCAGTCTTCAAGGCCTCTTTCACTGGCGCATGCGCGGGCTATCGCGCAGTCGGGCCCGGTCCGCCGGGTATCGGCCTCGATGGTCAACCGGTCTTGTGGGTGTGCCCTCCTGTCGGGCGAACGATCCACCGCCCGTGCCGGGTGCCTCACTTCTCGCGCTCCGCCGTGAAACGGGCGGCGCCGATCAGGGCGTCGGCGCGCGTGCCGTAGGGCCGCAGGGCCTCCTCCGCATCGGCGACGAGGGATTTCGCGCGCGCGCGGGCACCCTCCAGCCCAAGAAGCGAGACGAACGTCGCCTTGCCCGCTACCGCGTCCTTGCCGGTCCGCTTGCCCACCGTCGCCGCATCCCCGGTAACGTCGAGGATGTCGTCCGCGATCTGGAACGCCAGCCCCAGCGCATCGGCATAGCGCCCGAGCGGTCCGGCGTCCGCCCCCGCCATCACCGCGCCCGCCGTCGCCGACCAGCGGATCAGCGCGCCGGTCTTGCCGGACTGGAGGCGCGTGATCTCCTCCAGCGTCAGGGGCACCGGGGCCGCCTCCGCCGCGATGTCGCGCGCCTGTCCCAGCACCATCCCCTCCGCCCCCCCCGCAGCCCGGGCAAGGCCTGCGACAAGCGCCAACCGCACCTCCGGGCCGCCCAGCGCGGGGTCGCACAGAAGCTCGAACGCCAGCGACTGCAGCGCATCCCCCGCGAGGATAGCCGTCGCCTCGTCCCACTTCACATGCACCGTGGGCCGGCCCCGCCTCAGCGCGTCGTCGTCCATTGCGGGCAGGTCGTCATGGACCAGAGAATAGGCATGGATCGCTTCGATCGCCGCCGCAGCCGCCAGTGCCGCGTCCGTCGGCACGCCGTAGAGTGCCGCACTCTCCAGCACCAGAAACGCGCGCAGCCGCTTGCCCCCCTGCAAGGCGTGACGCATGGCTTGGGTGAGCGGCAGGTCGGGAAAGGTTTGAAACGCGCGGTTCAGGCGCCGGTCCACTTCGGCCGCATGGCCCGCAAGCCGGTCCTGAAACGTCACCATGGACCGATGCCCGCGTGCAGACGATCCGTCCCATCACCGGGGCGGGCGCATCGCACCGCCGTCCGCATCGCCTAGAGACCCTCCGCAGGCACGGTGCCCACGGCCTGCCCGTCCTTGGCGCGGATCAGGTCCACCTTGTCCTCCGCCTCCTTCAGACGCGCGGCGCAATGGGCCTTCAGCGCGGCCCCCCGCTCATAAAGCGCGATCGACTGATCCAGCGGCACGTCGCCTTGTTCCAGCGACCGCACCACCGTTTCCAGCGCCGCCATCGCCTCCTCGAAGCTCATCGTGCCGACCGGGGCTTCCGTCTCGTCCTGATCAGCCATCGCCACACTCCCTCAATGCGTTCCCATGCGCCGCGACCGACCGCCCCAGCGCATCCAGATCGTAGCCGCCCTCGAGGACGGAGACCAGACGCCCGCCGCAGACCTCCCCCGCGATGGCGCAGAGCCGCCGGGTGAGCCAGTCGTAATCCGCCTCGCGCCACGCGAGGTTCGCCAGCGGGTCGTCCGCGTGGGCGTCGAACCCGGCGGAGACGAGGATCAGGTCCGGGCGATGCGCCGCGAGGCGGGGGAAGACGGCGCCCTCGTAGGCGGCGCGCATCGCCTCCCCCCCCGATCCGGGGCGCAGCGGCAGGTTGAGAATCTGGCCGTGCGCCCCGGTTTCGGACGCCGCCCCCGTGCCGGGCCAGAGCGGCATCTGATGGCTCGACACGAACAGCGCGCGCGGCTCGTCCCACAGCAGATCCTGCGTGCCATTGCCGTGATGCACGTCGAAATCGACCACCGCCACGCGGCCCAGACCGTGATGATCGAGCGCCCGCTTCGCTGCGATGGCGACATTGCCGAGCAGGCAGAACCCCATCGCTGCCTCCCGCTCGGCATGGTGGCCGGGCGGACGGGTGGCGACGAAGGCATTCGCGGCGTCGCCCGCCAGCACGAGATCCACGGCGGCGCAGGCAGACCCTGCACCTGACAATGCCGCCCGCCACGACCCGGGGGAAAGGTAGGTGTCCCCGTCCAGCATCGCGTGACCCGCAGCAGGAACGGCCGCCGCGATCCGGTCGAGATAGCGTTGCGGATGACAGCGCAGCAGGTCGGCGACCTCCGCCGGCGGTCCCTCGCTCCGCGCCAGATCCATGCCCGCCAGCGCGTCGCGGACGGCATCAAGCCGCGCGCGCCGCTCCGGGTGGCCGGGGGGCTCGACATGCGCCGCGGCGGCGGGGGAAGTGACAAAAGCCGTGACCATGGCGAGAGGCTAGCGCGGATCGGACGCTGGCGAAAGGCGCGCCGGCATCCAGGCCTAGTCCGGCGCGAGCATGTAGCCCGAGCCGCGCACGGTCTGGAGATAGCGCGGCTGCTTCGGGTCGCTCTCGATCTTGCGTCGCAGTCGGGTGATCTGCACGTCCACCGCCCGTTCCTGCCCCCGCTCCCCATCGAGCTCGTCGCGCGACAGATCGCCCGCAAGCGCCTCACGGCTGATCGCCTCGCCGGGCTGGGCGGCGAACAGCCGCATCAGTTGCGCCTCGGTCGCGGTCAGGCGCACCGGGTCCACCCCGCGCCACAGCTCGCCCCGGTCGAGATCGTAGCGCACCTCACCCAGATGGATCACCTTCGGCGCCCGCTCCGTCACCGGCTGCGGCACGCGGCGCAGGATCGCGTTGATCCGCAGCAGCAGCTCCTTCGGCTCGAACGGCTTCACGAGGTAATCGTCCGCCCCCGCCTCCAGCCCGTCGATGCGTGCCGCACTCTCGCCGCGCGCGGTCAGCAGCAGGATCGGCACCGCGAGCCTGCGCCTCAGATCGCGGGTGAGGTCGATGCCGTCCTCGCCCGGCATCATCACGTCGAGCACAACGAGATCGAACTCCAGCCCCCCCAGAAGCCTGCGCGCATGCGCCGCATCGCGTGCGATCGTCACGAGAAAACCGTTCCGCATCAGGAACTTCTGCAACAATCCGCGAATACGCTCATCGTCGTCGACGACCAGCAGATGCAACTGAGCCTCGGGGATCATGCGCCACCCTCCTTCAGGCTCTGATACTGCCTGCGCGATTCCACGTCCATCATTGCCTCCAGCACCTGCCGGAATCCCTGCACCGCCGATGGCCCCACGGCGCGAAAAGCGGTGCGCATCCGGGCGCGCTGCGCTTCCGACAGGGCGCGTTCCAGCGCCGCGCCCTTGGGCGTGAGGGTCAGCCGCCGCTCGCGCCGGTCGGTGCGGCCGACGCGGCTTTCCACCAGCCCGTCGGCGATCAGCGCGCGCAGGACGCGGTTCAGCGATTGCTTGGTCACGCCGAGGATCGCCAGCAGATTGGTGACGGTGGTGCCCGGACTGCGATGGATGAAATGGATCGCCCGGTGATGCGCGCGGCCGTAGTCCAGCCCTTCGAGGATCCGGTCGGGATCGGAGGTGAAGCCGCGATAGGCGAAATACATCGCCTCGATCCCCTTGCGGAGCTGTTCGTCCGTGAGAAAGAGCAACCCCTCCCCCCCGCCCTGGATGCTGGGTGACTGTGCCATGTGCTGCCTTCCCCCCGGCCCTGCATTCACGGGCGAGTTTATGGCAGCCTCGTTGACTTTCCAAGGGAGGGCTGTTACCCCGCTGGCGGAAATGACGCAATAATATGTCCGAACCGGACCTATCTAGCGCAATTATCGGAAGGATACCTCGATGTCAGGCTATGACGACCGCGATGGCATGATCTGGATGGACGACGGTCTGGTGCCGTGGCGCGACGCGAAGGTGCATGTCCTGACCCATGCGCTCCATTACGCCTCGTCGGTGTTCGAGGGCGAGCGATGCTACGGCGGGCGCATCTTCCGGTCCGAGGATCACTCCCGCCGTCTGATCCGATCGGGGGAGCTGCTGGACATGCCGCTGCCCTGGTCGGTGGCGGAGATCGAGACCGCCAAAACCGCGGTGCTGGAGGCCAATGGGCTGACCGATGCCTATGTTCGCGCGCTCGCCTTCCGCGGGGTGGGCGACGACATGGGCGTCGCCGCGCGCCGGAACCCGATCCGGCTGGCGATCGCCTGCTGGGAATGGGGCAGCTACTACGGCGAGGCCAAGATGAAGGGCGCCAAGCTCGACATCGCGAAATGGAAACGCCCCTCGCCGGAGACGATCCCCCACGCGGCCAAGGCTTCCGGGCTCTACATGATCTGCACCATGTCGAAGCACGCGGCCGAGGCGAAGGGCTGCTCCGACGCGATGATGTTCGACTATCGCGGCTACGTCGCCGAGGCGACCGGGGCGAACATCTTCTTCGTGAAGGACGGTGCAGTCCACACGCCCCTGCCCGACGCGATCCTGAACGGCATCACACGGCAGACCGTGATCGGGATGCTGGAAAAGCGCGGCATCGCTGTCCACGAGCGCCATATCGAGGCGGGTGAGCTGGAGGCCATGCAGCAATGCTTCCTGACCGGCACCGCAGCGGAGATCACGCCGGTGGGCCAGATCGGCGACTACGGGTTCGAGGTCGGGCAGATGGTGCGCGACCTTTCCGCCGACTACGAAGCGCTGGTCCGGGCCTGACGCACGATCACGCCTCCTCGCCGCGCGCGATTCGCACGAACTCGGCCACGCGGCGGGAGGTGGTGGCCCCGTCGCTGCGTTTCAGGAGCGCCTTCGAGGCCGGATGCGTGCCGTCCTCCCCTTGGTTGCGCTCGATGGCGGTGAAGGGTTTCAGGCGGCTGCCATCGGCCTTGGTGCGGTTGTCGGTGAGGTGGCGGGACATGGATCTTCCTCCCTCTGTCCCGCAAAGGATGAGCGGCCCGGCGAGTCGGTGCAAGCAAAAGCGTCAGGGATGCGCGGTCAGGCGTTCGATGGCCCAGCGCGCGGCATCGGCCACGGCATCGTCGGGATCGTCCAGATGCGGGCGGGCGGCATCGGCCAGACCCGCATCGCCGGAGTTCCCGATCGCGTAGAGCACGTTGCGCAGGAACCGGTCGCGGCCGATCCGCTTGATCGGACTGCCCGCGAACCGCGCGCGGAACGCCGCATCGTCGAGCGTGGCGAGGTCCGCAAGCGGGGGCGCACCGGTGCGGCTCAGATACCCCGTTTCCGACGCGGCCACGGCAAACTTGTTCCACGGGCAGACCGCGAGGCAATCGTCGCATCCATAGACCCGGTTGCCCAGAAGCGCGCGCAGGTCCGGGTCCACGCGGCCCCGATGCTCGATCGTGAGGTATGAGATGCAGCGCCGCGCGTCGAGCCGGTAGGGCGCGGGAAAGGCGTTCGTGGGACAGATGTCGAGGCAGGCAGTGCAGGAACCGCAATGGCTGACCTCGCCTTCGTCCTTCGGCAGGTCGAGGGTCGTGAATATCGCGCCGAGGAAGATCCAGTTGCCCAAGGACCGCGACAGAAGGTTGGTGTGCTTGCCCTGCCAGCCCAGACCCGCCGCCTCCGCCAGCGGTTTCTCCATCACCGGGGCGGTATCGACGAAGACCTTGATCTGTGCCCCCGTCGCATCGACGAGCCACCGCCCGACCCGCTTCAGTCGCTTCTTCACGAGGTCGTGGTAATCGCGTCCCTGCGCATAGACCGAAATCGCGGCCCGGTCGGGTCTGTCCAGCACCGCGCGTGGATCGGTGCGGGGCGTATAGGCCTCCGCCAACATGATGACGGACCGCGCATCGGGCCAGAGGGCAGCGGCCGACCCCCGCCACGCGGTGCGCTGCGCCATCCATGCCATCTGACCGTGGTGGCCGTCGGCGAGGAACGTGGCCAGACGCTCCGCCGTGCGGGGTGTCGCATCGGGCGCGCAGATGCCCATTGCGGCAAACCCCTCGGCCCGCGCCCGCGCGTCGAGCAGCGCCTTGGTGCCGGGAAGGTCGAGTGCAGGCCTGCCCGACGCCACCGCGTCAGGCGGCCTTTGGCGCACGCGCTTCGGTCAGGATGGCATAGAGCTTGGCCGGATCGGCGTTGGCGCGCAGCTTGGTGCAAACCGTGGCGTCGCGCATCGTCCGCGACACCAGCGCCAGCGCCTTCAGATGGTCGACGCCGCTGTCTTTCGGCGCGAACAACGCGAATATGAGGTCCACCGGCTGTCGGTCGACCGCCGCATAGTCGATCGGTTTTTCAAGCCGGACGAACATGCCCACGATCCGGTCAAGCCCGTCGAGCCGGGCATGCGGCAGAGCGATGCCCTGCCCCACGCCTGTCGGACCGAGCGATTCGCGCTCCAGCAGACCGTCGATGGCAGCGCCGACGCCCAGACCATAGGCGGAGGCCGCGACCTCCCCCACCTCCTGGAACAGGCGCTTCTTGCTCGTCGCGTGGCTCATCACCCGGATCGCTCCGGGCATCAAAAGGTTTGCAATGTCCATGACGGTCGCTGTCCCACGCCCATCGGGGCGCTTTTACCTGTTGTTGCTGCGCGGATCGATCCAGCCGATATTGCCGTCCTCGCGACGGTAGACGACATTCACGCCACCATGCTTCTGGTTGCGGAACACCAGCATGCGTTGCCCGGTCAGTTCCAGCTCCATGACCGCCTCCCCCACGGAGACGGCCGGAACCCGGGTCTCCATCTCGGCGATGATCATCGGCTGGAGGCTTTCGGGCTCCTCACCTTCGTGCTCCTCGTTCGCGGCGAGGATATAGGAGGATCCGCCGTCGAACTCAACCGGGGCCGTCCGGTCGCGGTGATGGTCGCGCAGCCGGCGCTTGTAGCGACGCAGCTGCTTGTCCATCTTCTCGCGGCACGATTCGAACGCGGCGTAGATCTCCACCGCATGGCCCCGCGCCTGTGCGGTCAGGCCGGTCGACAGATGGATCGTCGCCTCGCAGATCAGCTCGTGCGCCGCGCGGGAGAAGGTGACGATCGCCTCGGTCGGGCGCTGGGCGTATTTCTCCACCGTCTCGCCCAGCTCGGCCTTTACATGAGTCTGCAAGGCCTCGCCGATGTCGATCTGTTTTCCGCTGATCTGGTAGCGCATGATCCCTCCTTCCGGGTGCCGCGGCACGTCCCATCGGGCGCCCGTGGCAAATTGCTGGACGCCGGTGCCCGACATGGACGGACACCGGCGCTTTGCAAGCAGCACGGGCATTTGGCGACAGGGCGGAGGCGCTTGTCAATGGTCCCGCCGGGGGGCGTGCGACCGGGTCAGGAGATGCGGAAGTTCTGGCCCAGATAGACCCTTCGGACATTCTCGTCGCGCACCACCTCGTCCGTGGTGCCGCTCATCAGCACCTTGCCCTCGTGGAGGATGTAGGCGCGGTCCACGATCTCCAGCGTTTCGCGCACGTTGTGGTCGGTGATGAGCACGCCGATCCCGCGCCGCTTCAGGTCGGAGACGAGGTGGCGAATCTCCCCCACCGCAATCGGATCGACGCCCGCGAACGGCTCATCGAGCAGCAGGTATTTCGGGTCGGCGGCGAGGCAGCGCGCAATCTCCACCCGCCGCCGCTCCCCGCCCGAGAGGGCAAGGGCAGAGGTGCGGCGCAGATGCTCGATGGAGAATTCGGCCAGCAGTTCCTCCAGCCGCTCCCGCCTGCGTTGCCGGTCGGGCAGCCGGATCTCCAGCACCGCGCTGATATTGTCCTCCACCGACAGGCCACGAAAGATCGACACCTCCTGCGGCAGATAGCCGATCCCCATACGCGCGCGGCGATACATCGGCAGCGACGTGACCTCGCGCCCGTCGATGAAGACCTGCCCACCCTCCGGCGACACGAGTCCCGCCACGGCATAAAAGCAGGTCGTCTTGCCCGATCCGTTCGGCCCCAGAAGGGCCACCACCTCGCCCCGGTCGAGATGCATCGACACGTCGCGGATCACCGGGCGCTTGCGGTAGCTCTTGCGCAGGTTGACGATGTGCAGGCCGGGCTGACCCGCCGTCACGGTCAGCTCGGGTTGCGGCGCCATCAGGGGGTTGCCTTGGGGTTGAACACGGTCTGGACGCGCCCCGTCATGGTGCCCTTGCCGGTGTTGAGGTCGATGACGAGGTTCTGCCCCGATATGGCGCTTGTCGCCTGCGTCAGAAGGACATCGCCGGTCATCACCACCTCGCCGGTGCCGATCGTGTAGGTCGCCTCCGCCCCCTCGGCCGCATCGGTGGGGCTGACGATGGTGACGCCGCCGGTGGCATGGACCGTCTGGATCGCGGAGCGGTCGGCGGTATAGAGCACGTCGACGCGCGGGGCCGTCAGCTTCATGTCGCCCTGCGTCACGACGACGTTGCCGGTGAAGGTGGCGTTGCCGCTGGTCTGGTCGACAGCCAGTTGATCGGAGGTGACGTTGACCGGCGCGGAACTGTCCTGCTTGAGTCCGCCGAAAGCGACCCCCGCGGTCTGCGCCACCGCCGGGATCGCGGTGCCGAGGGACCAGAGGAGAAGCACTGCGACAAGGACCGGGCGGAAGGCGGGCATCGTTGGACCTCGCTGGGGCAATCGGGGGACGGGACGGGCAGGGGCCTATTTCGTCGGCTGGTATAGCAGTTTCACGCCGTTCTTGAAGACCAGAAGATAGCCGCCCCCCGCGGCCGGCTCATTCGCCGCCGGATCGACTGCTGCCGGATCGCCCGCCGCCGGGGTCCCGTTCGCCGCGCCGGACTTCACCAGCCGCATGGCGCCCGCGTCGATCCGCCCGAACGGTCCGGTGCCGGTGACCGGCCCCGCACTCACCACCTCGTCCCCGTTGAGGGCCGAGACCAGCTCCCCGCTGGTCAGCCGGAGCCCGGAGGAGGTCGTGACGACGACATTGCCGGTCATCGTGAGGTGCCCCGCCGCCTCGTCGAGCTTGCCGTGATCCCCGGTCATCCCCGTCACCGCCCCGCCCGTGCTGACAAGTCGCGCTGTGACGCGGTCGGCGTCGGGGCCCGATGCCTTGGCGCCCGTGGTCGTGGGCCGCGCCACATCGGCAGTGACCGTCAGGCTCGATCCGTCGTCGGTGATCCCGGACCAGACCGGGGCGGTCACGCGCGGCTGGCGGATGCGGTCCTCGATGCTGATGCCCGACAGCGCCACCGCATCCTCGGGGTTCACCCGGTGCGAGACGAGGAACAGCGTCGACAGCACGCCCAGCGCCAGAAGCGGCAGCAGCACCTTGAGCCACGCGACGACCCGCGAATGGGCATTGGCATAGCGGCTCATGGTGCGGGGGCGCGGGCGCTTGGGGTCATCGTGTCCTGTCCGGGTCGCGGCCAAGATAGGGCGGGAGGCGTGAAGATTCCATGCGCCAACGCGCGGCGTCGGTCAGTGGTGGAAGATGTCGAGCGGCTCATCATAGCCCATAAGATCCAGCTCCGCCCGCGTCGGCAGAAAGTCGAAGAGCCGCCCGGCCAGCTCCAGCCGGTCCTCGCGCACCAGCCGCGCCTCAAGCGCCTCGCGCAGCTTGTGGAGGTAGAGGACATCGGACGCGGCATAGTCCTTTTGCGCCTCCGTCAGCACCTCCGCCCCCCAGTCCGAGGTTTGCTGCTGCTTGGACACATCGACGCCCACCAATTCCGCCAGCAGGTATTTCAGCCCGTGCCGGTCGGTGAAGGTCCGCACGAGGCGCGAGGCGATCTTGGTGCACCAGACCGGCTTCGTGGTGACGCCGAACGCCTGCTTCAGGGCGGCGATGTCGAAGCGGCCGAAATGGAACAGTTTCAGCGTGTCCGGATCGGTCAGCAGCGCCTCCAGATTGGGCGCGTGCCTCTGGCCCTTCGCGATCTGCACCAGATGCGCGTCGCCGTCGCCGGAGGAAAGCTGCACCACGCAAAGCCGGTCGCGGCGCGGATCGAGGCCCATCGTCTCGGTGTCGATGGCCACGACCGGGCCGAGCGTCAGGCCGGACGGCAGATCGCCCGCATGAAGATGGATGGTCATGGGGCACTGCCTCTTTCGGATACGAAAAACCCCGCAATCGCGGGGATTGCGGGGTTTTCTGGTCGACCTGGTGCCCAGGAAAGGACTCGAACCTTCACACCTTGCGGCACACGGACCTGAACCGTGCGCGTCTACCAATTCCGCCACCTGGGCCCTAGTCGTGCAGTTTACGTAGATGCGGTCGCGGAGGCTGTCAACGGGGCGCGACCGGCCAGTGCGTCGATTTCGTCGCGCCAGTTGCCGCTTGTCGCTCTGGGCACCGGCGGCTATGGAAGCGATGAGCGGCAGGGGTCCGGTGGAGGCGTGCGCGATGGGCAAACTGGTCACGGTCTATGGCGGCTCCGGCTTCGTCGGGCGCTATATCGTGCAGCGTCTGGCCCATGCGGGATGGCGCGTCCGGGTCGCGGTGCGTCGCCCGAACGAGGCGTTGTTTCTCAAGAACTACGGCAGCGTGGGTCAGGTCGAGCCGATCCTGTGCAATATCCGCAACGAGGCTTCCGTCGCGCGCGCGATGCATTCGGCCGATGCGGTGGTGAACTGTGTGGGCATCCTCGCGGCCTCGGGCGCCAACAGCTTTTCGGCCGTGCAGGCAGAAGGCGCGGGCCGGGTGGCGAGCCTCGCGGCCAAACACGGCGTGGCGCATCTGGTCCAGATCTCGGCCATCGGCGCCGATGCGGACGGGGCCAGCGACTACGCCCGCTCCAAGGCCCAAGGCGAGGCGGCGATCCTGGCGGCGTTCCCCCGCGCCGTGATCCTGCGCCCCTCCATCATCTTCGGGTCCGAGGACGAGTTCTTCAACCGGTTCGCCGGCATGACGCGGATGAGCCCCGCGCTCCCCGTCGTGGGGGCGGACACGCGGTTCCAGCCGGTCTGGGTCGATGACGTGGCGAAAGCCGCCGTCATGGGCGTGACCGGAGAGGCCGCCCCCGGTATCTATGAGCTTGGCGGGCCGGAGGTCGCGACCTTCCGCGAACTGATGGAGCGGATGCTCGCGGTGATCCAGCGCCGCCGCCTGATCGTCAACATGCCGTTCTTCGTGGCGCGTGGAATGGCCGGAGTGCTCGACTTCGGCCAGTTCATCACCGGCGGGCTTTTCACCAACTCGATGCTGACGGGGGATCAGGTGAAGAACCTCGCGGTCGACAATATCGTGGCCCCCGGGGCGAGGGGCTTCGCCGACCTCGGGATCGAGCCCGTGGACATGGCCTCGGTCCTGCCCGACTACCTGTGGCGGTTCCGGGTGTCGGGGCAATATGCCGCGATCAAGGATTCTGCCAAGAACCTGCGGAAATCCTGACACAAAGGCACTGTCCATGAGCGATCCGGTCTCGGCCCTGTTCCTCGGCATTCTCGAGGGGCTGACGGAGTTCATCCCCGTGTCCTCCACCGGGCACCTGCTGCTCGCCTCCCATTTCATCGGTTTCGACTCACCCGGAAAGACCTTCGAGGTGGTGATACAGCTCGGTGCGGTGCTGGCGGTCCTGTCGGTCTATGCGGCAAAGCTATGGGCGATCTTCTCGGCCGCACCGCACGACCCGGCGGCGCGGCGGACCATCCTGTCAGTGCTGGTGGCCTTCCTGCCCGCCGTGGTCGTGGGGGTGCTGGCCCACGACTACATCAAGGCGGTGCTGTTCGAGAGCCCGCGCCTGATCGCGTGGATGCTGATCGCGGGCGGGGTGGTCCTGCTGTTCGTGGATCGGCTGGCACCGCCGTCGCGATATGACG
Source organism: Rhodobacterales bacterium (assembly GCA_038233815.1). Classification (GTDB taxonomy): domain Bacteria; phylum Pseudomonadota; class Alphaproteobacteria; order Rhodobacterales; family Rhodobacteraceae; genus JBBSVE01. Next base: position 464 of record JBBSVE010000055.1, on the reverse strand, counting down.
ATGCGACCGCGTTCCCGCTCGGCATGTCACTCGCGATCGGCGTGCTGCAATGCCTTGCCATGATCCCCGGTGTGTCGCGGTCGGGGGCGACCATCGTCGGCGCGCGGATGCTGGGCGCGGGCAAGCGGGCCTCGGCGGAGTTCTCGTTCTTTCTGTCGATGCCGACAATGGCGGGGGCGTTCGCTTACGACCTTTGGAAAAACCGCGATGTGCTGAACGCCAGCGCGCTGGGCGATATCGCCATCGGGTTCGTCGCGGCCTTCATCGTCGCTGTCCTCGTGGTGCGCTGGCTGCTCGATTTCGTCAGCCGGAACGGGTTCTCGCTGTTTGGCTGGTGGCGGATCGTCGTGGGCGCTGCGGCTCTGGTGGCATTGTCCGCCGGGTATTAAAGAGGATGGGTCATGTATAGTGACCTATTCCTGATGAATTTCACCCTTTGCCACGCGAACAAGCCAAAGAATCTT
>JBBSVE010000054.1:0-17897 GCA_038233815.1 Rhodobacterales bacterium | reverse complement strand
GGAATGATGATGTAGGGGGCGGCCTCGTGGAAGCCTTCGGGCAGGTTGGCCGACGGCGGTGCCCATTCGATCGCATCGACGCCCTTACGCTCCAGTAGCGTGTAGATCTCACCCGGCGGGACCACCGTCGGGACTGCGCCAAAATAGTCGCGCATCACTTCCGCCCAAGGGCCGGAGGTGCGGTATTTCAGCCCCTTGAGGTCGGCGGCATTGCGGATCGGCTTGTTGGAATGGGCAAGGATCTCCGACGATCCAATCCCCACGACGAGCGATTTCAGTCCTTCGGCGGACCGGATTTCCTGTAGTTTCTCGCGGCCACCACCCTCGTAGATCCAGGTCGAATAGGCCTCCGGCCCCATGCCGCCGGGAAAGCCCGCGAAGATCGCGTTTATCGGATCCTGGTTGACGAGGTAGCTTGGCGTGGAATGGCCCGCCTCCACGATGCCGTCCTTCACGCCGTCGTAGACCTTGAGCGCAGGCACCAGAAGGCCAGCGCCGAAAGGCTGGATCTCCACCCGTCCATCGGTCAGCAGGGTCACGTTGTCGGCGAAGCGCTGGAGGAAGTTCACGTAGAAGGGCGATCCTTCCGGCACCGAGGTCGGAACCCGCCACGTCACGTCCTGCGCCGATACCGCGCCCGCGATGACCGAGACCGCGCCAGCCCATACAAGGCGTTTCAACTGCTGCTTCATCGTCATTCTCCTTGATGGCTCCGCGACATACTGACACGTCTGAGCGTCGTGTAAACACTTTATGTCGACAGGTTTCCGGCCCGGTTGCCGCCCCACGCCGTCGGCAATCGTGTTGACCTCGGTCGCACGCGCGCCCATATCCCGCTCAGGATGTGTCCGGCGATGGCGTCGGCGGACGAGTGCGTCATCCAGGCCTGCGCGCTGCGGGCGATCCTCCTGAACGCCCGGAAACGACACGGGGGGCGCGAGGGTCGATCTCTCCCCCGGTATTCTTTCGGGGAGTCCGACGATGACCTTTTCTGCCACTTTTCCACGCAACCGGATGCGGCGCGGGCGCGCCCTTGCCGTTCTGATGGCCATAGCGATGGGCACGGGGCCGGTGATCGCAGAGGAGGTTCCCCTGTCCGCACAAGCCTCCGATCCGCGTGCGATGGGCTGGATGCAGGGCTTCCCGCCCGCGCCGGACAAGACGATCCGCTTCACCGACCCGGATTATTTCGCGTTCCCCAAGCTCCGCTGGACGGTCTGCCATTTCCGCGACCTGATGCCGAGCGTTGCGGTGGCGCGTGGTCCCGATGCGATCCGCCTGCTGGAGGCTGCACCCGACGCGACGCTCGACGCCGTGAGGTTCACGCCGCTCAATGGCCGTCCCGCGATGACATGGGGCGCGGCGTTCGATGCAAACTACACCGATGGGGTGATCGTGATGCACCACGGCCGGGTGGTCTATGAGCGCTATGCCGGATGCCTCGACGCCGCCACGCTGCACGGCGCCATGTCGGTCACGAAATCGCTTACCGGACTGCTGGCGGAGGTGCTGGTGGCCGAGGGCACGCTCGACCCCGCGGCCATCGTGGGCGATCTGATCCCTGAGCTGAAAGCGAGCGCCTTCGGGTCGGCCACGATGCGCGATGTCATGGATATGACCACGGCACTCGATTATTCCGAGGATTACGCCGACCCCGATGCGGAGGTCTGGGCCTACGCCAAGGCTGGAAGCCCGCTGCCCAAGCCCGAGGGATACGACGGCCCGCGCGGCTATTTCGAGTATCTGGAGACGGTAAAGCAGAAGGGCACCCACGGCGAGGCCTTCGGTTACAAGACGGTGAATGCCGACGCGCTGGGCTGGCTCGTTGCGCGAGCGTCCGGCCGGTCGGTGGCGGACCTCCTTTCCGACCGGGTCTGGTCGCACTTGGGCGCGGAGCGGGAGGCGTTCTACACCGTCGACGGGCTTGGCACGCCCTTCGCGGGCGGCGGCTTCAACGCCACCCTGCGCGACATGGCGCGGCTCGGTCAGATGATGCTCGACGGGGGCCGGGTCGGGGATGCGCAGGTGGTGCCCGAAGCGGCGGTGGCCGCCATCGCCCATGGCGGCGATCCGGCGCTTTTCGCGAAGGCCGACTATACGCTGCTGCCCGAATGGAGCTACGGCTCGATGTGGTGGGTGAGCCGCGACGACCACGGCGCCTATGCCGCGCGCGGCGTCCATGGCCAGACGATCTGGGTCGATCCGGCGGCGGACATGGTGATCGCGCGCTTCGCCTCCACCCCGGTGGCCGCCAATGCCTGGAGCGATCCAACCTCCCTGCCCGCGTTCCGTGCGATCGCCGACCATCTGATGGCCAACGACGATGCACCGCTTCTGGGGCGTCCGTGGCGCATCGAGGCGATCGACGGGCGCGGCGTGATCGACATGAGCCCCGCCAGCCTGCAATTCCTGCCGAACGGCAGGCTGGCGGGCAACACGACCTGCAACCGCCTTATCGCCCGGTGGGAGGAGACGGACGGCGCGCTGACCCTCTCCCCCGCGGGCAGCACGATGATGGCCTGCCCCCCGGCGCTGATGGAGCAGGAGGCGCGGCTTCTGGCCCTCCTGCCATCGGTCGCGCGCTACAGTGTCGATGAGACCGGCGCGCTGGTGCTCTCCACCAGGGACGGCCGTACCATTACTGCGCATCGCTGACAAACCCCGCCGTATCCACGGCATCCCAAAGAAGGAAACCACCATGATCCGCATGACCCTGCTCGCCGCCGCTTCGGCCGTGGCCCTGACCTCCGCCGCGCTGGCCGAGGATATCTCCACCCACGTTCTCAACATCGCGACCGGCAAGGGCGGCGAGGGCATCCCCGTGACGCTGGAGATGGAGAAGGACGGCAAATGGTCCGAGGTCGGTAAAGGCACGACCAAGGCCAACGGCCGCGTCGAAGGCTTCGGCATCGACGCCGAAACGGCCACCTACCGGCTGCATTTCGACATGACCAAGTTCGCAGCCTTCGGTGACGCGCCGTTCTTCCCCGAAATCAGTGTGACCTTCGCCATTCAGGACACCAAGCGCCACCATCACGTGCCGGTCCTCGTCAGCCCGTTCGGCTATTCGACCTACCTCGGGAACTGACCGTCCACGACAGGACGTTGGGGGGAGGCGCGCACCTCCCCCCGCGCCGCAACCGAAAGTGATGTCCCGTATGAGCGATACGGACCCCGCGCCCAAGGCTCGCAATCCGGCGGGCGTGATCTCTCTCATCGTGGTCGTCGTGCTGATCCTTATGGTCGCGCTCTATGCGGCGAGCGACCGGATGGCCCCGTCCTCGGCGCGCGGGATCGTGGCGGCGCACGTCGTGCGGATCGTGCCACGTGTGTCCGGTGAGGTGACGGAGGTGATGGTGGAGGACGATGCCGTCGTTCAGGCCGGCGATCCGCTGTTCACACTGGACACGCGGCCCTTCGATCTGGCGCTGCGGCAGGCGGAGGCGAACCTCACCACCACCCTTCAGGATATTGACGCATCCTCCGCCTCGCTCGTCGCGGCGCAGGCGGCGGTGACGCAGGCGCGCACCCGGCTCGACACCGTTCGGGCCGAGGCCGACCGCACCTTCCGGCTGGAGGAGCGCGGCGTCGCGGCCAAAGCGCAGGGCGACGCGGCGCGCGCCAACGTCGCCGACGCGGAGGCGGCCCTCACCACGGCGGAGGCGAACCTCGGCAGCGCGCGGCGCCAGTTGGGACCGAAGGGTCGCGACAACCCGGCGGTGATCGCGGCGCAGGCGGCGCTGGAGACGGCGCAATACGACCTCGCCTCGACCACCGTGCGGGCGCCGCATTTCGGCGTGGTCACGAACCTGCAACTCTCCACCGGGCAGTTCATCGCGGCGGGCAACCCCGCGCTCACCTTCATCGACGCGGATGCGGCTTGGGTCTCCGTCGACCTGCGCGAGAACCAGTTGCAGGACGTGGTCCCCGGCGATCCCGCGCATCTGCTGTTCGACGCAGTTCCGGGGCGGATCTTCGACGGACATGTCCAGAGCATCGCCTGGGGGATCGACCCGGGCCGATCCGATGATGGCGGTCTGGTGCAGAACCAGCCCTCCAACCGGTGGTTCGAGCCTGCGCGCCGGATCCCGGTCCGGATCGAGCTTGACGGCGGCATGGAGGCGTGGCCGCGTCAGGTCCGCGTCGGTGGCAAGGTCCATGCCGTGGTCTTCGCCGATGGCACGGGCAATCCGGTCGCGTGGCTTGCGAAGGGAATCCAGCATCTGCGCGCCTTCACGAGCTTCCTGCACTGAGGCCTCCGCAATGTATGTCACCCCCAGACCGGACGTGGAGGACGACCCGCTCTATGCCGTCCGGCTCGGCGTCACGGGGGCGCTGGCCTATCTGGCGATCCCACTTTTGAGCCCGGCGCTGCCCCCGATCATCGCGGCCCTGCCCGTCGGTCTGATCGCGGCGCAGCGTAAGGCCTTTGCTCCGGCCCGGCTGCTGGGTGCGTCGGTGGTGATGATCGTGCTCGTCTACGCCATGACATGGGTGGTGGAGATGCTGCGCCCGATGCCGCTCGTCTATGTGGGTACGATGTGGGTGACCTATTTCGCCGGCTTCCGGATGATCCTGTCGACCGGCGCGGGGATGGGAATGCTCATCATCATCGTGGCCGTGCTGATGTCGGTGATGGGAATGCACGGCACCGCGACGGTGGAGACGATGCGCGACGGGTTCGTGCAGGCGGCCATCGTCGCCGCCATCATCGGGCCGCTGGTCTACATCCTCCTCCCCGCCGCCACGCGGGAGACGCATGTCGATGCGCCGGTGCCCAGCGGCGGGCGCATCGACGTCGGCGCCGCGATCCGCGCGACGATCCTGCTGGGGTTGAGCTTCTGGCTCTATGCGGTGATGCAGCCCTCCGACATGATGATGGCGATGGTGGCCGCGATGGTAATGGTGTTCCCCACGACCGAGCGGGTCTGGCAGGAGGCGTTCCAGCGCATCCGCGCCACAGTTCAGGGCGCGGTCGCGGCGGCGCTGGTCCTCACGGGCTTCATGCTGTCGTCGCATCTGCTGGTGCTCGTGGGCCTCATCTTCCTCGCCGGCGCGTGGTTCGGGTCGCGGATGCTGTCGGGGCGGCATCCGAGCATGGTCTATCAATACGGCTTCTCGGTGATGCTCTCGCTCGTCGCAGGCGCGCTTTCCACGCAGGAGGCGGGCTACGCCACTTTCACGCGCATCGTCCTCACGCTGGGCGGCGCGTTCACCGCGGCCTTCGCGGTCGCGCTGCTCGACACGCTCACCGACTGGCGGGGCGGGGTTGAGGCGCCGGTCGCCACGGCCTGATTGTTCCGGTGCGGTGCACCGTGCCTGAAAACGTGGCGATTGTGCCTTGAAATCCGTCGCGCGGTCGCGTTTCCTCCGGGTTTCGTCCGATCGAAAGACCGGGCACCGATGAATTGGGGAGGAGATCATCATGCGGGCATCCATTCTGGCGGCCGGGCTGGCCATCGCGGGGGCGGTCGCGGGCGTGCAGGCGTCGGCGCAGGATTATCCCTCGAAGCCGATCTCGATCATCGTGCCGTCCAGCGCGGGCGGTTCCACCGACACCACGGCGCGGATCTTTGCCGATGTGGCGCAGACGATGTTCGAGGGTTTCGATTTCGTCGTGAACAACGTCGACGGCTCCGGCGGGCAGAAGGGGTTCGAGGAGATCGCACGCGCCAAGCCCGACGGCTATACGATCGGCCTCGTGTTCACCCCGCAGCTCGTGGCCCATGCAGCCTCGGGGCGCGCGGCCTACACGCTCGACAGCTTTCACGTCATGGGCAATACGGCAGAGGATCCCGAAATCGTGGCGGTTTCCAAAGACAGCCCGATCAAGACGATGGACGATTTGGCAAAGGCGGGCGATCTGACCGTGGCGGTGAACGGCATCGGCTCCGACGACTTCCTGGCGGCGAAGGCGTTCGAGGCGCAGACCGGCGTCGCCTTCAACTTGCTGCCGACCAAGGGCTCGACCGAGCAGAAGGCCGCGATCCTCGGCGGGCATGTCGATGCGTCCTTCATGAATCTGTCGCAGATGATCTCGCAGCATCAGTCCGGCGACGCGCGGATCGTGGCGATCCTGAGCGAGGAACGCAATCCGCTGGTTCCCGACGTGCCCACGGGCAAGGAGCAGGGCCATGATGTCCAGATGACCGCGACGCGCGGTTTCGTTGCTCCCGCAGGCGTGCCGGAGGCGATCCAGACCCGGCTCGACGACATGCTGGCCAAGGTCATGGCGTCGCCCGACTTCGTGGCCAAGGCCAAGGCGAGCAACATCTATCTGCTGCCGATGAGCGGGCCGGACTATCTGGCCTACCTCCAGACGTTGCGCGCATCGACGCAGAAGGTCTACGACGCGGCCCCCTGGTGATCGCGCGCGCGACGCTCGACAGGCTGGTTCTGGCGGGCTTCGTCGTTCTGGCCGTGCTGCTCTGGTCCAGCACGGCCGACTATAGCGGGATCGCGCAGAAGACGTCGGCGAAATACGTGCGGTTCCTCGCCGGTTCCTTCGGCATCCTGAGTGCGGCGCAACTCCTGATGTCGTGGGGTAGTGCCGGGCCGGAGGGACCGCTTGACCTTTTCGGGCGGGCGGGGCGGTTCTTTGGCCTTCTGGCGGCGCTGATCGCGTTTGCGCTGGTCTTTCGTCCGCTCGGCTTTTTCCTTCCGGCGGCGGTGTTCATTCCGTTGGTGGCCCTGCTCCTCGGTTACCGGAACTACGCCATCATCGCGGTCAGCACAGCGGGCGTCCTCCTCGCCGTCTGGCTGATCTTCGTGCAGCTTTTGTCGGTCAACCTGCCCGGCCCGACCTTCTGAGAGCGGAGCCCGGATGGAATATCTCAGCATCGTCCTTGCCCCCGCTTCGCTTCTGGCCATCGTGGTGGGCACCGTTGCGGGCATTGTGATCGGCGCCATGCCGGGCCTCACGGCGACCATGGCGGTGGCCCTGCTGGTGCCCTTTACCTACACGATGGACCCGGTTCTGGGCCTGATGCTGCTGGGCGGCATCTATTGCGGGGCGATGTACGGCGGCTCGATCCCGGCGATCCTTCTCAACACCCCCGGCACGCCCGCCGCCGTCGCCACCGCGATCGAGGGCTACCCGATGAGCCGCGCCGGGCGCGGTCCGCTGGCGCTCAAGATCTCGGTCGTGGCGTCCTTCGTGGGTGGCACGGTCTCAGTCCTCGTCCTGTTGCTGTTCGCGCCGCTATTGGCGCGACAGGCACTGGCCTTCGGCCCGGCGGAGACGTTCCTGCTGGCTTTGATGGGTCTGGCGGGCATCGTCTCCATCGCGGATGAGAACACGTCGCTTCTCAAGGCGCTGCTCGCGGGCGTTCTTGGCATGATCATCGCCGTGGTGGGCACAGACGCGATGTCGGGCAGCCTGCGCTACACCATGGGACTGGTGGAGCTGATCGACGGGATCAACTTCATGCCGGCGCTGATCGGCCTTTTCTCCATGATCCAGATGCTGGAGCTTGCGGGCCAGCGCCACGCATCCGCCATCGACACCTCGACCCTCGCGCGGGCGCAGAGGTCCGAGCCGATGCCAAAGGGGATCGGCCGCTATATGGCGCTCGGTTCCGGCACCGGCACGGTGGTGGGCATCCTGCCGGGGGAGGGTGCGACCATCGCCGCGTTCCTGTCCTACAACTTTGCCAAGCGCCTCGCCGGGGCGAAGGCCAGGTTCGGCCACGGTGCGCCGGAGGGGATCGCCGCCGCAGAATCCGGCAATAACGGCTGCGTCGGCGGCTCGCTCGTCCCCACGCTGACGCTGGGCATTCCGGGCAACTCGGTCGCCGCCGCGCTGATGGGTGCGTTCATCATCCACGGGATGATTCCGGGGCCGGACCTCTTTGCCGTCCACGCCGACAAGACCTATCCGTTCATCTACTCGCTGTTCATCGCCAACGCGGTATTCCTGCTGGTGGGCATCACGGTCGCACCCTATCTCGCGCGGATCGCCCTGATCCCGCCCGCCATCATGGTGCCGGTGATCAGCGCCTTCGCAGTCCTCGGGTCCTATTCGCTCAACCAGTCGGTGTTCGATGTCTATCTGATGATCGGGTTCGCGTTCTTCGGACTGATCCTTAAGAAGCTCGGCTATTCGCTGGAGGCGCTGATCCTCGGCCTGATCCTCGGACCCATCGCGGAGGGCGGATTCTCGCAGGGCATGATCATCGGCCGGGGATCGCCGGCGATCTTCTTTCAAAGCGGCATCGCCAAGGTCATGTGGGTCGTGATACTGGCACTTCTGATGCCGCCGCTTATCGGACACGCGCGGCGTCTGTTGCGTCCCGGGGATGCCCGAAAGCCGCGGCCATGACCGTCCGACCGCTCCAGCCCTGATCGCGCACCATGCAGGACTCCCAGTTTCTACTCTTCTTTCTCAATATCGCCGGGACAGCGGCGCTTCTGATCTGGTCGGTCCGTCTGGTCCGCACCGGGGTGGAGCGCGGCTTTGCGGGCGAATTGCGCGCGATGTTGCGGCGGTCCACCGCCAACCGCCTGACCGCCGCCGTGACCGGCCTTGGCGCTGCCGTGGCGCTGCAAAGCTCCACCGCGGTGGCGATCCTCGTCACGAACTTTGTCACGTCGGGCGGTCTGGCCGCCAGTGCGGCCCTGGCCATTTTGCTCGGCGCGGATGTGGGCTCCGCCATCGTTTCCCAGATCCTGCTGGTGCCGCAGAGCTTTCTGATCCCGCTTCTGCTGCTCGTGGGCGTCGCGCTATTCCTGCGTGGAGAGGGTCGCCGGACACGCCCCATCGGACGCATTCTGATCGGTCTTGCACTCATCTTCGTGTCGCTCGGGATGATCCGGACGGCGACCGCCCCCCTGATGGAGAGCGAGGCCACCATAGCGGCCATGCGTTATCTCGGCGGGGACCCTCTGACCGCATTCGTGCTAGGCGCGCTCTTCACCTGGATGGTTCATTCGAGCGTCGCGGCGATCCTGCTGTTCGTCACGCTCGTGACCGAGGGACTTCTGCCCATATCCGCCGCGACCGCGATGATCCTCGGGGCAAATCTCGGCGGTGTCATCATTCCCTACTTTCTCACGCTGGCAGCGCCTATGGCGGAAAGGCGAATCGTGATCGCCCATCTCGCGCTGCGGGGTGTGGGCGCGCTTGCGGCATTGGCGCTTCTGATCGGGCCCGGCCTTTCCCTCGACTGGCTGGGCGCTACACCTGCGCGACAGGCGATAAACCTGCATCTGGCGTTCAATCTTGTCCTGGCGCTGGTCACGATCCCCTTCCTCTCCCCGATCAGCAGTTTCATCATGCGGTTCTTGCCGGACCGTGACACTGCGTCCTCGACGCTCGCAGGCCCGGATGCGCTGAGCATGGCGGCACTCGACAAGCCCGACCGCGCGTTGGCCGCCGCCGCGCGAGAGGGGCTGCGGATGGGCGAGCTGATCGAGCCGATGCTGCGCGCGGCGGGCACGCTCTACTTCACGTGGGACGATGCCACCGCGGCCGCGATCCGGGCCCGTGACGACAAGGTCCGCAAGATGCATTTCGCGCTGAAGTTGTTTCTCGCCGGATTGATGCGGAAGGAAATGGACGAGGATCAGAGCCGCGGCGCGATGGAACTGGCCACCATCGCGACCAATCTGGAGGCCGCGTCGGACGTCATCGCGCGCACGATGGTCGACCTCGCGCATCGGCTGCACACGAGCGGGCTCAACTTCTCCCGCGAGGGCGGGACGGAAATCGCGGAGTTCCATGACAAGGTGCTGGCCAACGTGCAACTCGCGCTCAACGTCATGATGACCCAGGACCCGGATTCGGCGCGTGAACTGGTCGCCGCCAAAGACCGTGTCCGCGCGCTGGAGCAGCATCTCCAGCGCCAGCACCTGATTCGCCTGCGAGAGGGTCTGGCCGAGACAATCGAGACGAGCAACGTCCATCAGGAAACGCTGCGCGCGCTCAAGCAGATCAACACGGCCTTTTCAATGGTCGGCTACCCGATCCTCGCGGAGACCGGCGACCTGTTGTCCAGCCGCCTGTCGGGAAAGACGGGCGCGTAAGGTCGCCGGCTGGCTCAGCTGCAACGGACGCGCGTGATCAGCGCGGGTCTGTCAGAGGACATACCGGCTGAGGTCCGTCGAACGCGCCAGTTCGCCCAGATGCGTCTCCACGAAGGCGGCATCGACTTCCACCGCCTCCCCGCTGCGGTCGGGGGCGGTGAAGGACAGCTCCTCGAACACCCGCTCGATCACAGTGTAGAGCCTGCGCGCGCCGATATTTTCCACCGATCCGTTCACCTCCGCCGCGATCTGCGCCAGCGCCGCGATCCCGTCCTCGGTAAAGGTGACGGTCACCCCTTCGGTGAGCATCAGTGCGCTGTATTGCAGCGTCAGCGCGTTGTCCGGCTCGGTCAGGATACGAACGAAATCGGCCTCGGTCAGGGGGCGCAGCTCGACGCGGATCGGCAGGCGGCCCTGCAGTTCAGGCAGCAAATCCGAAGGCTTGGCGGTATGAAAGGCCCCCGACGCGATGAAGAGGATGTGGTCGGTCTTCACCGGCCCATGCTTGGTGGACACGGTCGTGCCCTCGATCAGCGGCAACAGATCGCGCTGCACGCCCTCCCGGCTCACGTCAGCGGCACGCGCGTCGGCGCGGGCGCAGACCTTGTCGATCTCGTCCAGAAACACGATGCCGTTTTCCTGCACCGCCTCAAGCGCCGCGGCCTTCACGGTCTCGTCATCCAGAAGCTTGTCCGCCTCCTGCCCGATCAGCATGTCGTAGCTTTCCGCCACGGTCATCTTCTTGCGCGCGGTGCGCTGAAAAGCCTTGCCGAAGAAGTCCTGCAGGCCCTGCATCTGCATGTCCATGCCGTTTCCGGCCGTGGGCATCGACATCGCGGGCGCGTCAGGCACTTCGACCTCGATCACCGTGTCGTCCAGCTCGCCCCGTTTCAGCTTGGCGCGAAACATTTCCCGCGTCTGGGCGCGGGCATCGGTGCCGGCGATCGCCTCGATAACCCGCTCCTCGGCCGCCGCCTGCGCGCGGGCCTTGACCTCGCCGCGCATCCGCTCGCGCGTCTCGATCAGGGCTGCATCCACCAGATCGCGCACGATGCTTTCCACGTCGCGCCCGACATAGCCCACCTCGGTGAACTTCGTCGCCTCCACCTTCAGGAACGGCGCGCGGGCGAGCTTCGCCAGACGGCGCGAGATCTCGGTTTTGCCGACGCCCGTCGGGCCGATCATCAGGATGTTCTTGGGATAGACCTCGTCGCGCAGATCGCCCGTGAGTCGCTTTCGGCGCCAGCGATTGCGGAGCGCCACGGCCACCGCACGTTTGGCGTCCGCCTGCCCGATGATGTAGCGGTCCAGTTCGGAGACGATTTCCCGCGGGGTAAGGTCGGTCATGCCAGGGCCGCCTTGTGCGCGGCGTCGGTCATGCCGCCGTCGAAGGTTTCGGGATAGGACAACCGCGGCGGCGCGGCGTCGGTCAGTGCGGCAATGTCCTCCGCCGAAAGCTCCAGCCCCGCCGCGTCGATGGCGGCGTCGAGATGCGCCATCTGGCTTGCCCCCGCGACCACGGTATGATCGCGGCGCTGTGCGAGGATCCACGCCAGCGCCACCGTCGCGGGCTGCGCGCCATGCCGGTCCGCCACGTCTTGCAAGGCCTTCAGCCCACGCCGCGCATTCTGGGGCTCGACCTGGAGCATGTCGAAGCCCGCGAGCCGTCCGTCGGCGGTCGCCTCCATATTCTCGGGATCGTATTTGCCCGACAAAAGCCCCCCCGACAGCGGCGACCAAGCCATCAGGCTCGCCCCCAGCTCTGCCATCATAGGGCCGAGGCTTGCCTCGATATCGCGCTGCACGAGGTTGTAGAGGAGTTGCCCCGCCACGAACGGCGTCATCCCGTTGTCGCGCTGAAACTGGATCGCGCGGGCGGCCTGCCACGCCGGCCAGTTGGAAAAGCCGATGTAGCGCGCCTTGCCATGTTGCACGCAGGTCTCCAGCGCGGCCAGCGTCTCTTCCAGGGGCGTGGTGAAATCGGTCTTGTGCACGATCAGAAGGTCGATCACGTCCGTTCCCAGCCGCGACAGGCACCCTTCGACTGACTTCAGCACATGACGCCGCGACAGACCGGCATCCGTGATCGTGTCGGTCTGCCGGAAGCCCAACTTGGTAGAAATCACCGCCTCGTCCCGGCGACCCTTGAGCGCCACGCCCAGCGCCCGTTCCGCGTCGCCCGACGAATAGCCGTCCGCGCTGTCGAAAAAGTTCACGCCTCGGTCCAGACAGCGCGCGACCATCTCCGTGGCCCCGGTCTGGTCGACCTTGGCCACCGCGTCCCACATCGGGCCGGAGCCGTTGCCCAGCGTGAAGGTCATCGTCCCGAAGCAGATCCGGCTGACGATCAGCCCGGAATTACCGAGCCTTGTATAGGTCATGTCGCTCATTTCGCGATCCTTTCGACCGTGAGATTTCCGTTGGTATAGACGCAGATCTCCGCCGCGATCCCCATGGCGCGACGCGCGATCTCCTCCGCGTCCAGATCGGTGGACATCAGGCCCCGCGCGGCGGCGAGCGCGAAGTTGCCCCCCGACCCGATGGCCGCCACGTCATTCTCCGGCTCCAGCACGTCGCCCGCGCCGGTGATGACGAAGAGCGCGTCCCCGTCGGTCACGATCAGCATTGCTTCGAGGTTGCGCAGATACTTGTCCATCCGCCAGTCCTTGGCGAGCTCGACACAGGCCCGCGCCAACTGCCCCGGCAATGCCTCCAGCTTCTTCTCCAGCCGCTCCAGCAGGGTAAAGGCGTCGGCGGTGGAGCCTGCAAAGCCCGCCACCACGTCGCGGCCCCCCGGCGTCATCCGCCGCACCTTGCGCGCCGTGCCCTTGATGACGGTCTGGCCCAGCGAGACCTGCCCGTCGCCCGCCACGACCACCTCGCCGCCACGCCGGACGGCGAGGATGGTGGTGCCGTGCCAGCCGGGAAATTCGTTGCGTTTCATGTCAGCCCCGGAAAATGTCCTGAGGCTTCATATGGCGCGCCGTCCGGGTCGGGGCAACCCGGCCCCCCTTTCCCAAGCGCTCGCCCTTTGCCATGCTGGGGTCCATGACCGACCCCCACGCCTTCCTGCGCCACATCTTCGACCGCGCGGTGGAGGTCGCTGACCCGATGCAGGACATGGCCTGCCACCTGCCGCCCACGCCGCCCGCCCGCAGGATCGTGATCGGCGCGGGCAAGGCCTCGGCCCGGATGGCCGAGGCGGTGGAGGCCGCATGGGGACCGTGCCGCGGTCTCGTCATTACGCGCTACGGCCACGGCCGCCCGACCCGAGGGGTGGAGGTGGTGGAAGCCGCCCATCCCGTCCCCGACCGCGCAGGACTGGAGGCGACGCGCCGGATGCTCGCCCTGCTGGAGCCGCTGGGGGAAGAGGACTTCGTGCTTGCCCTGATCTCCGGCGGGGCGTCGGCGCTGCTGGTCCAGCCGGCGGAGGGCATCACGCTGGCCGAAAAGCAGGCGGTGACGGCGGCGCTGCTGGCCAGCGGCGCGCCTATCGACCAGATGAACGTGGTGCGCAAGCATCTCTCCGCCGTGAAAGGCGGGCAACTGGCGGCGGCGGCCTACCCCGCACGGATGCTGTGCCTGATGATCTCCGACGTGCCGGGGGACGATCCGGCCGCCATCGGGTCGGGTCCGACCGTGGGCGAGGCCTCGCACCCCGGGGAGGCGCGCGCGATCCTCGCCCGCTACGGCATCGATCCGTCGGCCTCCGTCCTGCGGCGCCTTGGCGGTGTGACGGGGGTGGTGGCGCCGGGCGATCTGCGGCTCTCGCGCGTGGAGAACCGGGTGATCGCCGCCCCGGCGCAATCGCTTGCGGCGGCGGCGGACGCGGCGCGGGGCTGCGACGTCCGCATCCTCGGCGATGCGATCGAGGGCGAGGCCCGTGCGGTCGCGGCGGCGCAGGCCCGCCTTGCGCTCGCCTTGCACACTGGGATGCGCCCGGGCGATCCGCCGATCCTGCTCCTGTCGGGGGGGGAGCTGACCGTGACCCGGCGCGGCGACGGGACCGGTGGGCCGAATGCGGAGTTCTGTCTGGCCCTGGCCATCGGGCTGGCGGGTGCGCCGGGCATCCACGCGCTCGCCTGCGATACCGACGGCGTGGACGGGGCCGCCGAGGTGGCGGGCGCGCGGGTCGGTCCGGAGACGCTGGCACGGGCGGCGGCGTGCGGTATCGATCCGCAGGCGGCGCTGGATCGCAACGACGCGCATGGCTTTTTCGGCGCGCTGTCGGACCAGATCGTGACCGGTCCGACGCTGACCAACGTGAACGACTTCCGCGCCATCCTGATCGAGGCGATGCCGTAGGAGCCGCGCATGAAAAAGGCGGCACGAATGCCGCCTGTCCAACCCTTCTGACGCTCTTCAGACCGCCGAGGCGATCCAGCTGTCGAGTGCGGCCTTCGGGGCCGCGCCTACCTTGTTCGACACGACCTCGCCGCCCTTGAACATGAACAGCGCGGGGATACCGCGCACGCCAAGCGCCGCCGGGCTTTCGGGGTTCTCGTCGACATTGACCTTCACGATCTTCACCTTGCCCTCGTATTGGGCGGAAAGCTCTTCCAGCGCGGGGCCGATCTGCTTGCACGGGCCGCACCATTCGGCCCAGAAATCGACGACGACGGGGATCGAAGACTGGCGCACTTCGGCGTCAAAGGTGGCGTCGGTTACGGATTTGGTGGCCATCGGGCTTTCTCCTGCAGTGGGAGGAGGGAACGTAAGGACGCGGCCCCGGGCCGTCAAGCGGTCCCGGCCCGGACCAGCGCCTGCTTCACCAGATCGGCATCCAGCGGCATGAGGAGGGGCGTCCGTGTCCACAAAAGCGCCGCCTCCACCCGGCGCCCGGGCCAGACCTGTTCCAGTGCATGGGCATAAGCGCCCATTTGACGCAAGAGCCCCTCCGGGACGTCGGCTGCATCGCCAGGCACCACGAGGTTCGACTTGAAATCGACAGCAAGCACCCGGCCCGGGCCGACGATCAGCCTGTCGATGGCACCCAGCAGCACCCCCCCGTTCCAGGGCGCGGTGATCGCCACCTCGGCCAGCGCGTCGGGCGCAAACAGGAACGCGAGCGCCGGGTCGGTCAACACGCCGCGCGCCTCCGCCAGCAATGCCTCCCGGTCCGGCGCGTCGGGCAGGAGGGTTGCCGCCAGCGTCTCCCACTCCACCTCCGCCCGGCCCGGCAGATGTTCAAGCAGCAGATGCAGCCGGGTGCCGCGATCCGTGGCGGGTCCGGCCCCCGGGATCACCGTATCGCGCGGCACCTGATCTGCGTCGCCGGTCACGATCTTGGCACCGCCGAGGTCCGACGGGCGAACCGGTTGCGCGGGCCGATCCCTCGGCGGTGCAGGGCGGTCCATCCAGTCCGGCAGGGCCGCGTCGGGCGGGGCGGCACGGGCGGCTTCCGGCGCGGGCGCAGGCCAGTGCCCGTCGCTGAAGGTGAGCCCGCCACCGTCCACGGTCGATGCGCCGATCGCCTCCATCGCGTCACGGATGAGGCGATACCACACGGTCTGCGGCGCATCGCCCTTGGGATCCGCCCCGATGTCGCCCGCCGCCGCCACGATTAGCCAGCTTTGCGCGCGCGTCATCGCGACATAGAGCAGGCGCAGCGATTCCGCCGCGTCGCGCGCAGCGAGGTCCGCCCGGGCCGTCTGAATGCCCTCCGGGCTCTCGCCGGTCGGCGTCTTCCAGACCGGCACCCGCCCGCCCGTCGCGCCGGGCAGCAGGATCAGGTCGCCCCGGTCCTGCTTTCGGCGCTGGGCGGTGTCGGGCAGGATCACCACCGGCGCCTCCAGCCCTTTGGCCCCGTGCACCGTCATTACCCGGATGCGCCCGCCCGCCGCATCGGTCCGACGCTTGACCTCCACATCGTCGGCACCAAGCCAGCCCAGAAAGCCGGTGAGGCTGGGCACGTCGTTCTGCTCATAGACCAGCGCCTGCGACAGCAACTCGTCGATCCCGTCCTCCGCCTCACGCCCCAGCCGCGCGATCAGGGCGCGGCGGCCGTCATGGTAGGTCAGCAGCCGCTCGATCAGGTCGTAGGGCCGCAGAAAATCCGCCCGGTCGCGCAGGTCATTGAGCACGGCTCGCGTGTCCGCGTGCCCGTTGCAGCCCCGCAGGATCTGCCACAGATAGCCCTTTCGCCCATGCGCCAGGGCATAGAGCTGCGCCTCGGTCCAGCCGAAGAGCGGCGATTTCAGCACCGAGGCCAGCGCCAGATCGTCCTCCGGCGTGGCGAGGAACGACAGCAGCGCGTTGATGTCGCGCACCGCCAGCTCTCCGCCGAGGCGGAGCCGGTCCGCCCCCGCCACCGGCAGGCCCAACGCCTTGCAGGCGGCGATCACGGCGGCAAACACATCGCCCCGCCGCTGCACGAGGATCAGCACGTCGCCCGCCGCAACCGGGCGCATGGCGTCCGTGCCTTTCACCGGGATCTGGCGTCCCTCAACGATCATGTCGCGGATTGCCGCTGCCACGCGACGGCCAAGCAAGACCGCATGATGCGTGTCCGAGACGAGATCGACGGGATCATACCAGTGCGCCTGCTCAGGCTCCTCCGCCTTGGCAATGGGCGGCCAGAGGTCGATGCGCCCGGGCATCGCCTCCTGAAACGCGATATGGCGCACGTCGCCACCGAGGCCCCGGTCCCCCGCCGCCCCGAAGGTCTGATCCACCAGCCGCAGGATCGCGGGCGCGGAGCGGAATGAATGGGCCAGTTCGCGCACCTGAAGCCGCGCGCCCGCGCCGGAAAGCCTCCGCCCGAAGTCCTCGCGCTTGGCGTCGAACACAGCCACATCGGCGCCCTGAAAGGAATAGATCGACTGCTTCTTGTCGCCGACGACGAAGATCGTCCGCTCCGCGTCGCGCGCGCCATGGCCTGCCATGAATTCGGCCGACAGTTGCTCGATCACGGTCCACTGCTCGGGGCTGGTGTCCTGCGCCTCGTCCACGAGGATATGGTCGATGCCGCCATCGAGCCGGAAGAGAACCCATTGCGCGACGCGCGGATCGGTCAGCAGGTCGCGCGCCCGGATGATGAGGTCGTCGAAATCGAGCCAGCCGCGCTGCGCCTTCCGGTCTGCATAAAGCGGCAGGAACACCGCGGCGAAGCGGTGCATCACGGCCGTGCGCCGGGCGGCGGCCAGACCAACGCGCCGCGTCCGCGCCCGCTCCACCCGCGCCATCAGCGCCTCCAGCGGGTCGAGCAGCGGCCCCAGCGTCGCGCGGAGACCCTTGGTAGGAAACGCGCCGATCCTGGCCTGGAACGGAACCTTCGCGCCTGCCCCGGTCAGGAGCAGGGATTCGAGCAGCGTCAGATCGTCGAGCCTCAGCGGGCCAGCGCCAAGCCCCCCCAGCCTGACCCCCGCTTTCTGGTCCGTGACCGTTCCGCCCGCAAGCGCCGCTGCCACCTCCCCCAGCCACGTGCACTCCCCGCCGAGGAACACGTCGCGCAGGATGTCGCCCTCACCCAGTCCCTCGGGCAGATCGAAGAGCGCGTGGCACTCCGCGTCGCTCAAAGCCTTGGCGAACGTCCCCCGGCGCCGCGCGATCTCCTCCGCCAGACCGCCGAAATCCTCGCCGGTGTAACTGCGCGCGAGGTCGGCCACGACGCCCGGCGCAAGATCGCTCGCCATCTCATCGACGATCTGCGCGCGTAATAGCTTCGCGCCCCGGTCGTCGATCTCGGAGAAGTGCGGCGAGACTCCGGCTTCCAGCGGGAAACGCCGCAGGAGGCTCGCGCAGAAGGAATGGATGGTCTGGATCCTGAGGCCGCCCGGAACCTCGATGGCGCGCGCGAAGAGCCTGCGGGCGGAGGCGAGGCGGGCGGGGCCGACATCCTCTTCCAGCCCCAGATCGCCCAGCGCGGCGGTGAG
>JBBSVE010000053.1:0-17974 GCA_038233815.1 Rhodobacterales bacterium | reverse complement strand
GGAGCGCGGTGGCGTCCCAGGGCCAGGCGCCAAGGACGGCGCGACACGGTTGACGAGCGCGCAGCTCTCCATGCTTTGGGAGGGCATCGACTGGCGCCGTCCGACCTGGGGTACGCCGCCCGCCAGCGGTTCGGACCAGGTCTGGAGAAGATCGAGCGCGAGATCGCACAGCTCGAGCTGGCGCTCGAGGATCTTCAGATCGCCCTTCCGGAGGGCGACGAAGCGCCGAGCGATACGAACAGCGAGATCGCCGATCCGGTTCAGCTGCCTGACGCCGATCCGGTAAAACTACGCCGCCGTCCGCGCGTCGCCGATGACCCACCGCGCGAGCGGCGCGTCCTCGACCCTGGCCCGTCCTGCCCGGACTGCGGCGGCGATTTCCGGGTCGTCGGCGAGGATATCGGCGAACTGCTCGACCGCGAGACCTTGTCCGCCATTGGTCCGAGGACAATGGTCGAGCGCCGCCCAGTTGAAGGTGATCCACTGCCCGGCAGTCGATTGCCTTCAATCGACGAGAGGGGCGATCGCGCGGCCGAAGACGTCCTGCCATGCTGCGAGCGCATGGTTCAGTCGCCCGCGCCCCGAGCCGTCCCATTCCGGGCAGCATGGCCGGGCCCGGCCTGCTCGCCGTTCGCCATCGGGCTCGCACCGTTGGCGCCGCGATGGCTCACCTTCGTCTCGAAGTTCGACGATCACATGCCGCTCTATCGGCAGACCGAGATCTTCGCGCGCATGGGCGCGGACATCCCCCATACCACGCTTGTGGACTGGGTGAAGACCGGTCCCGCAGGGATCGAGCCGTCCAGCGGACGGATCGACGGGATGACCGCGCGAAGCGCCGGCGACGGCCGGGCGGTGAAAACGCTGCATCGGGACATCGATCGAATCGAGGCGGACGTCATGGCCTGCGACCTGCTTCACGCAGACGATACCCCGATCCGAGTGTTCGACCTGTCAGGCGGGCCACGGGGCTGCGCAAAGGGGTGAAGCAGGGGCGCGTTCGGGCCTCTACGTGCGCGATCAGCAGCGCCACCAAGAGAACCGGTTGGAGCACAGGTGATATCATGGCGAGGATCATATCTGGATCTAACGCTGCCAAGCGGAACGGGCGCCAGATTTTAGTCCATTCCATCAGGTTTCAGTTGTCAGATCGCGACCCCCTCCGGATAGAGCCGCCGCAATTCGTCGAGCAACTGGACTGAATTCACCTCCAGATCGATCTTGGAAAAAGGTCCGTTTCGGTTGACTTTTTCTTGAGCGGGTGCCGGTTCTGCACTGCAGAAGACCTTTGCCCTCAAACCAGAAAATCTTTGCTCCCACCGTAATTCGAAGGCATTGATTATAAGGGGTTATTTCTGGCCTTCCAGAAGAACTATGATCGGAGGGACAGCGGCGTGCCGGTCCCCGCTCAGTCCGTCTGGTCGAACCGGTAGCCGAACCGGCGGATCAGGGGCGCGTTGGCCTTCGCCACCTGCTCCCTCAGGCTGTCGGTGTAATAGTCCCGCCAGGGCGTCGGTTCGGAGCGATTCCTGTGCGGCAACGCCAGATCGAAGCCGAGCCGCCGTTCCACGACCGCCATGCCCTCCTCCAGCCGCTCGAACCGCACTGCATGGGCGAGGGGCACCAGCCTGCCGAAGCCCGTGCACAGATGCTCCCACTGGGTCACGAAGCAATGGTAGCGCACGAAAAGCGCGGGCGAGGCGAACTTGCGCTCGTCCGGGTTGCGCTTCAGTCCGCGCGTCCAGTCGCCCTGCATGAAGGTCGCGAAGTCGGGTTTGTCCTCGGGGTAGGCGTCGGTGTTGCGGGTCACGTGCTTCCAGCCCGACACGGCCCAGTCCCACGGATTGCGGATCACCGCAAAGCTGAACGTGTCGGCGAAGATGCGCGTGCCGAGGTGGCCTGCGGTATAACGCGCGGCCCCCTTCAGACGGCGCATACCCCGCACCGGGAGCGGCTGCGCGCCCGGAACCTCCGCCAGTGCGGTGGTGATGGAATAGCCCGCAGTCTTCGGCAGATGCAGGAACAGAGCGTTGTGGTCAGGCAGATAGGTCGTGGCCATCAGCGATCGCCGCCGCCGAGCAGGCGTCCGATCGCATGGGCCCGGTCCGCGCCGTAGGTCCGCAACGCGCCGAGATAGCCGTAGCCCTCCACATGCGCCTTCATGCGGCGCGGCCAGACCGCCCCCGCCGCCGCTGCCACGGGACGCGCGCGGATGAATTCCTGCGCCTCCTCGAACGCGGCCAATGCCGCCTCCACGTCATCGGGGCCCATGCTGGCGGGGTCGAGCGGCGGCTTTTCTGCCAGCCCTGCCGGGACGAGGATCGCGTCGAGATTGGCCGGGAACCGGCGCATGTCGATCGACACCAACTCGTTCTCCGGCACTGCGGCCAGATCGGTCGTCTCGTTGATCGCGGCGCTGAGCCGGTAGGACAGCAATGCGACGCGGAAATCGTCGTCATCTTTCGCCACGCGTTTCCAGTAGGCCTGCGCATAGCGCATGAAGCGGTCGTGCTTGCGCGCGTGGGTGAAGACCTTGCGGAAGATGTCACGGTGGAACTGTTCGTGATCGTGCAGGCCGGAGACGAGGGCGACATGCTCGTGCCGGTGGCCCCGCGCCGCCATCTGCTTTTTCACCCGCGTCTCGGGGCGGCGTTTCTTTGCGTCGAACTCCGCCTCCGCCAGTGCCTCGGGCAGCAACGCCGTGTGGTAGAGATGGACTCCGGCTGGGCGCAACTGGCCCAGGAGCTTGTCGGCCACCCGCCCCTCGATCTCGAAAAGACCCGGCTCGCGCGCCTGCGACTCCTCGGCCGCCGCGACGAGCGCCGCGATCGCACCGGGGCGCAGGAGCACGTCCGCATCGAGGCAGAGCGTCCACGCACGGCCCGCATCGACGCCCACCTCGAACCCCCGGCGCAGGGCTTTGGCGAAGGGCACCTCGCGGATCAGGGCGACGTGGTCCTCGCCCGCCTCGAGGGTTGCCAGACGCGCGCAGGCGGCTTCAGTGCGCTCACCCGCCGCCCGGACGACGGTGAAACAGTCCGGCCCGCTCATGTCCGGGCCCTGCCGCGCACGATCTGGCCCATCCGGTGCGCCCGGATCCGGACGGCCTTCCTGACCTTCCAGTAGAACGCGCGGCGCCGCAAGCGGCGGAGCGTTTCCTGCCAGTCCGGCGCGGGATGCGGCTCGCGCGCGAAGACCGAGGCATCCTCCAGCCGGACCTGTCCGTGGCGCGCGAGGTAGCGATCGATCTTGCCGCCATATTCCTTGCCCGCGACCGACACACCCTCCGCCCCCAACCGCCGCGCGAGGCTGGAGCGGAGCGTGGCGGTCCATTTGTAATGGTCGACCTGAAACGGAAAGGCGGCGCGCCAGTCCGGGTCCGCCCCGCCGGGAAAGAGGCTCAGCCGTCCGCCCGCCGCATACTTGCCGCGCCGCTCGGGGCCGAGCACGGTATGGCCGCCGCGGTTGGGGAACACGTCGCCGCGATGCATCATCAGCTTCATCGTGCCGTCGATGCCGTGCGAGACGCCGATCCCTATGATGCTCAGCGCCACATCCGCGCGCACGGGGAACTGCGCGGCCAGCGGCATGTCCGCCCCCACCGCCGCGAGCGTGCCGTCGCGCGACAGCCGGTCCACCATGATCCCCTGCAGGGCGCCGAAACCGCCGTCGCGCAGGTAGGAGGAAACTTCGCCCAGAGAGGCCGGGTAGCGGTGCAACTCGTCCACGTCGGCATTCACGATCCAGTCGCCCGTATGCGCGACCTGTTCCTGAAGGCGGCGGCGCTGCTGCCACATCGCGTCGCTGGTGTAGGGCCCGATCCAGCGCGTCCCGGCGGCGATGCCGCGCGCGTCGAGGATGCGGTCTGCGGCCTCAAAGTTCGGCGTATCCCCGTCGGCCGTATTCAGCACGAGATGGACATGATCCGGCGCGACCCCGAGCCCGAGGTAATGGTCCAGGAAATGCGGCAGCAGGCCGAGCTCGATATCCACCCCCACGCAGGACAGAAGCCGAACCGTCGCAGCCCCGGTGCCCGATTTCGCCTCATGCTCGGCCATCCGTCGCCTCCTCCGCACACTTTCTATTGACGATCCCGCCCCGAGGTCGCAACGACGACGGATGATCCAGACCTACCGCCATATCTTCTCGCTCCTCTCCGGTCCCGACCGCAGGGTCTTTGCCGGCGTCATCGCCATCATGCTCGCCGCCAGCGTGGCGGAGGTGGTGGGCGTGGCCGCGATCATTCCGCTTCTGACGGTGATCGCGTCGCCGGGGGTGGTGGAGACGAACCATATCCTCGCGTCCGTATACCAGTGGGGCGGATTTTCCAACGTCCGTGCGTTCCTCGGCGCGCTCTGCCTTGCCATCTTCGTCGTGCTGCTCATCTCCGTCGCGGTGCGGGTGGGATCGAACTATGTCACTGCGCGGTTCATGCGGGGCGTGGTGCTGACCCTGTCGCAGGCGCTGCTGACAAAATACCTGCGCAATCCTTACGAATGGTATCTGGCGCGCCATTCGTCGGACCTGTCGAAGACGCTTCTTTCGGAGACGAAGGAGGTCGTCAACGGCTCCATCGCACCTGCGATGAAGCTCATCTCTGACAGTATCGTGTGCGCGACGATGGTGCTGTTCCTGCTCCGGCTTCAGCCGATGGGGGCGATCCTGACCACCGGGGTCGTGGGCGGGTGCTTCGTGCTGATCTACTGGCGTCTGCGCGCGATGCTGGAGAGGATCGGCGAGGATCGTAGCGAGGCCAACCGCGAGCGGTTCCAGATCGCGCAGGAGGCGCTGGGCGGGATCAAGGAGGTCAAGGTTCTCGATCTGGAGGAGGTCTATATCAAACGATTCTACGGCCCCTCGCGGCGGCTCGCGCGCCACATGGCCTCACTGCAACTGGTGAGCGAGCTTCCGCGCTACGTGCTGGAGGCGCTGGGGTTCGGGGGCATGCTGCTCTTTCTTTTCGTGCTCCTCTCCGTCACCGACGGCGACCCGGAATCGGTGCTGCCGGTCCTCGGGGTGTTCGCGCTGGCGGGGATGCGGCTTTTGCCGACGCTGCAGTCGCTGTTCCGCTCCAGCACGCAGATGCGGTTCCATCAGGGCGCCCTTAACGCGATGATGGAAGAACTGGCCGAGGTGACGGCGCCGAACCCGGCCTCCACGGGGGCGAGGGCGATGGGGCTGGACCGGGATCTCGTGCTCGACCGGGTCAGCTACAGCTATCCAGATGCTGGGGTCCAGAGCCTCGACGACGTGTCGATCCGGATCCCCGCACGCACCACCTGCGGTTTCGTGGGGGCCACGGGCGCGGGCAAGACGACGCTCGTCGATACGGTGCTTGGCCTGCTGCCGCCGCGCGAAGGGCGGATTCTGGTGGACGGCACGGCGATCGACGGCACCAACGTCCGGTCCTGGCAACGCTCCATCGGTTATGTGCAGCAGTCGGTGCATCTGGTGGACGACACCATCGCCGCCAACATCGCCTTCGGCATCGCGCCCAACGCGGTCGACCGGGCGATGGTCGCCCGCGTCGGGCGGCTGGCCAGCTTGGACGATTTCGTGCGTGATCTGCCGAACGGCTACGACACGGTGATCGGGGAGCGGGGGGCGCGCCTCTCCGGCGGTCAGCGACAGCGCATCGGCATCGCGCGGGCGCTCTACCGCGATCCCGACGTCATCATCTTCGACGAGGCGACGAGCGCGCTGGATACCGTGACCGAACGGGCGGTCATGGACGCCATCGCCACGCTGGGGGGCAGCAAGACGATCCTTGTCGTCACGCACCGGCTGTCCACGGTCGCGGCCTGCGACTGCATCTTCGTGATGCGCGACGGGCGGGTGGAGGCGGAAGGCACCTATGACGTGCTGGCCGAAAGCTCGGGCACCTTTGCCGACCTCCTGGCCGGGGCGCGCCGGCGCGAGGATGCCGCGTGAGCGGCGGCTCAGTCGTCGTCGCGATGCAGCGCGTAGACCTGACGACCGCCATCGTCCATCGAGGTGACGACGATCACGCGCCCATCCGGGCCGGGCACCGGATGAAGGTCGCAGCGAAACGGCCCGCGGACCGGCAGATGGCCCTTGAACCGCGCGATGCGGGAATGCGCGCCGGTGCGGTCGTCGTAGTGGATCAGGTCCACCACCTCCCGGTAGGGCGTGTCGAAGACCGCCTCGCCCAGCGTGTCCCGGCTTCCGGGCGGCATGTGGCGCATGTGCACGTTGTCGCGCACAAGGTCCGGCGCGACCCGCCGCACCCGGTTGGAGGCACCGTTGTCATCCAGCAGGATCAGCTCCGACAACCGCCATGCGTAGAGTTGACGTTCGTTGAGCCAGATCACATGCGAGGTCGCGTCGGTCAGGAAGCGCAGGTCCGTCCCGTCGAGCGTGGCGGTCAGCGACACGCCCTGCCGGTCGTTCCAGCCGCCGCCCGGAATGCGCCAGCGCAGCTTGACGGTGAAGCGCGCCCCGTCCGGCGACACCTTCGCGTGGTTGAACCAGTAATGCGCGGGACGCAGCCTCTCTCTCAGGCGGCGGGAGAGGGGGAGGCGCGGCAGCACGAAGCTGCGGGCCGTTGCCAGCGACAGGATCAGCCGCGCTTCGCCCGTGGCAGGATCGACGCGCCAGACGCCGTCGCCGTCCGGTGCGCGCTGGTCCAGAAGGGCGCCCGGCCCGTCGGCATAACCGTAGCCCGGACGCAGCGTGTCGAGCCGTGCCATATTGAGCGACAGCGCGGTGCCGCCGTCCGGGGTCAGCGCATAGACCGGCCTCGGCAACGTCCGTCGCGCGCCGGTCGCGGTATCGACCACGCGTGCCACGAAGGCGCCGTCCTCGCGGTCGTTGTAGACCGCCTCCGTCCCGCCGCCGATCCATTGCGCCATCGGGCCTTGCTGCCAGCTCCACGCGCGGCTCTCGCCCAACGGCTCGAAGGCACCCGGCTGGCCCAGCGGCACGACACCCACGGTCACGGCATCGTCGGCGGTCGGCTGGCGCCCGGTAAAGCGGGTCTGGTGGACGAGCACGTGGCGGCCCGCCCCGTCGATCACCGGGATGTCGTAGTAGCTGTGGCTGTGAAAGCGCCCTTCGGCGGTGCCGTCTGTCAGCCGGGTCAGCGTCCATGACGTCATCGGATCGCCCCCCCGTGGCCGGAACGGCCGAGGGCGCAGACCTAGCCTGCGACGGGGTCGGCAGCAAGGACATGGCCCTGAGCGTCATCCTCGCGGCCCGCGACATGGCGGCGTTCCTGCCCGAGACGCTTGCCTCCCTCACCGCGCAGACCGAGGCGCGGTTCGAACTCATTGCCGTCGATGACGGGTCGGGCGATGCGACGGGTGCCATGCTGGCGGATTACGCCGCGGCGCAGGGATCGGACCGGCCGGTCCGGGTGATCCGCACCGAAGGGATCGGGCTCGCCGCCGCGCGCAACCGGGCGGTGGAGGCGAGCGGCGGCGGCCTTCTCGTGATCCTCGACGGCGACGACGTTCTGGCGCCAGACCTTCTGTCCCGTGCGCGGCGCCTGCTGTCGGAACGGGATGACGTGGACCTCGTTTTCACGCTTTGCGACCATGTCGACAGCGACGGGCGCCGGCTCGGCGTGCGCTCGCCATTGCCGTCACGACCCCTGACGCCGGAGAGCCTGCTCATCCGACCGCCGATCCATACCGACAGCGGGGTCGTCGTGCGGCGCGGTGCGCTCAATGCGGCGGGGGGGTTCGAGCCCGCGCTGACGGGTTGCATCGGCCTCGACGCCTGGTTCCGCGTCCTGTCTCTTCGTCCCGGCAACACGGCCTGCATCGCGGAGCCGCTGGTCCTCTACCGTCGCCGCCCCGGGCAGATCACCGGCAGCGCGGCCCGGATGGAGCGGAACCTGATGGCGTTCCTCGCCCTGCGGGGCAACGATACGACCCCGCGTCTGGTGCGGCGGGTTCTGGCGGCGCACAGGCTCTACTGGGCCAGCATCGCCTATGCGGAGGGCGACGAAGCGCAGGCCCGCGCCTATACCGCCGCGGCGTGGCGCACCGATCTGGCAGGGCTGGTGCTGACGCCCTACGCCTACGCGCGCGCGGTGATTTCGCTGGCGAGCCTGCTGCCGGGCCCGCTCCACCGCTCGCTCAGGGGGGCGGCGCTCGCCGTCCGGGCGCGGCGGCGCTGACCGGCGCACGCCCGAAGGCGAGGACCGCGCCCAGAAACGGCACGATCCAGATCAGCCGCGCCTGATAGCGCGCGACGGGGGCGGACAGACCGCCGCAGACCGCCGCATAGAGGATCAGCGACACGACGAGGAAGGCCGCAGCCGCCCGCGCCTCGGGATGCGTCCGCCGCACCGCCGCCCAGAGCAGGGCCAGCACGCCCAACGCCACCACAATGTCCTGAAGCCGTGCCGGAACCGACGGCACGGGGCCAACCGTCTCGAGCACAGCCTCCATCGTCCGCGCGTCATAGGTGTAGGCCGCCGGCGCCCCGTCGGCATCGTCGAAGAGGAAGAACTGCCGCACCGAGTTTCGCAGAAAAGCGCCGAGCTGACGCCCCGGTTCATACTGCACGATGGCCAGCAGCAGGGGCAATTCCTCGGCCGAGATGCGCGACAACTGCTCCGGCGTGGCTTTCTTCGACACGCGGTAGGAGCCCCAGAGGAATTGCTGGATGCTGTCGGGGAACGTCTCGTAGACCTCGCACACCGCCCAGCGCGCCGCGGGGCACACCTCCGTCAGGTAGTCGAAGCCCGGTCCGTCCTCGATCGTGCGGGCGAGGAGGATCGGATAGCGCCCGGGTGCAAGGCTCGGTCCCGACTTGATGACCACCGCCACGGCGAGGTTCACGATCACCGCCGCGACGAGGGGAACCGCCACCAGCGCCACCACCATCCGCCGGTGCCGCAGCAGACCCCAGACGCCGAGCCACGCCATCGAGAGCGCGGCCATCGGCAGGTTCCCGTAATGCGCCAGCGTCGCGAACGCCATCAGCGCGAAAAGCCCGAGCAGCCCCCAGAGGCCGAGCCTCTCCGCGTTCAGCATCACCGCGATCGGGACCAGCACCACGACGGCGGTCAGGATGTCAGGCTGGAGCAACGCGCCGAAGAACGGCAGCACCGTCGTCGCGGCCAGCGCCAACCCGAGGAGCAGGCGCAGCGGCGGCACCAGCGGGCGCGCCGCGAGCCAGACCAGCCCCGCGACTGCAAAGCTCGCCGCCACGATGGGCGCCCAGAGGCTGACGAAGCGGACGAGGACATAGACCGATACCGAATAGGGCACGGAGCGGATGCCATAGTGGATGTTCTGCGCCCGGACAGTGCCATCGACCGTCGCCTGTGCCGACACGGCGGCAGCGGGGTCGGGTGCGGACCCGAAGAGAAAGCTCCACGCCGCCGCCCCGCCCCGGTAGTAGGTGTCGGTATCGTTGAACGCCCAGGGCGCGCCCGTCACCAGCGCGGGCCAGAGGAACGCGACGGTGAGGATGACCATCGACGCCGTGGCGAAGGCCCGGCCGCGCGTCAGCGCCGCGCCGTCGTGCATCACACGCTCCGCCCGGCGAGAACTGCGTCGAAATAGGCGACGGTGCGGGCAATGCCCTCGCTCAGGTGGACCTGCGGATCCCAGCCCAGCGTCGCGCGGGCGCGCGCAAGGGCGGGCTGGCGGCGCAGCGGATCGTCCTGCGGCAGCGGTCGGTGGATCAGTTCGGAGCGTCCGCCGGTCGCGGCCAGCACCGTCTCGGCCAGTTCCAGCATCGTGATCTCGTGGTCGGAGCCGAGGTTGACCGGATCGGACATGTCGCTTTCCATCAGCCCGATGAGGCCACCCACCATGTCGTCGACGAAACAGAAGGACCGCGTCTGGCTGCCGTCGCCGTAAACCTCCAGGGCCTCGCCCCGCAGCGCGCGAACGATGAAGTTCGACACCACCCGCCCGTCGCGTTCCTGCATCCTTGGCCCGTAGGTGTTGAAGATCCGTGCCACCCGAACCGCCGTGCCGTGCTGACGCCTGTAGTCGAAGAACAGCGTCTCGGCACAGCGCTTGCCTTCGTCGTAACAGGCGCGCGGGCCGGTGACGTTGACCCGTCCGTGATAGTCCTCGGACTGCGGATGAACCTCCGGGTCGCCGTAGATCTCCGACGTGGAGGCTTGCAGAATGCGCGCGCCGGTGCGTTTGGCCAGACCCAGCATGTTGATCGCGCCGTGCACGGAGGTCTTGGTCGTCTGGACCGGGTCGCGCTGGTAGAACACCGGGCTCGCCGGGCAGGCGAGGTTGTAGATCCGGTCGACCTCCACATAAAGCGGGAAGGTCACGTCATGGCGCATCGCCTCAAACGACGGATTGCCGCTGAATCGCGCGATGTTGGCGCGGGTGCCGGAAAAGTAGTTGTCCGCGCACAGGACGTCGTGCCCCTCGCCCAGCAGCCGTTCGCACAGGTGCGAGCCGATGAAGCCCGCACCACCGGTCACGAGAACACGCATCAGGCGGCTTTCGTGACCGCGAGCCGCTTGGCCTCGGTCGCGCTGAAGGTCTCGTGGTAGGAGCGCTCGACATTCACCGTCCAGACGTCGTGGTTGCCGCCCGCCAGATTGTCGGCCGCAAGCATCGCGGTCCGCATGGAGTGATCCTGATTGTTGTAGCGGTGCAGGCCGTTGCGCCCGACGGTCTGGAAATTCTCCAGCGTGCTCAGCCAGTCCGACACGACCTTGACCGCCTCGCGGTAATTCTCGTCATAGACCGGGTAGGCCTTGGGCTGGCGGATGATCGCGCCGTCGATCACGCGCGCCTTCGTGGACAGGCCCAGCGTCTCCAGCTCGACCGACGCCTTTTCGATCAGGGCCGCGTCGCTCATCTCCCAAAGTTCCGATCCGACGTTGGAGAAATACTCCATCCCGATCGAGGAGGTGTCGGCGTTGGGCACCATCTCCTTGGACCAGGCGCGGAAGTTCTGGATGCGGCCGACCTCGACCTCGGGCTCATGGATGTAGATCCAGTTGTCGGGAAAGGGGTCCGCATCGTCGAGAATCAACGTGACGATCAGGAAATCGCGGTATTTCAGACGACCGGCCGCCTCCAGCACCGCCTCGGGCGGTGGCGGATGGATCATGCCGATCAGATCTGTCAGCGCGAGGGTGGAGATCACCTCGTCGGGCGCATGGCTCTCCACGCCGCCGGGACGAGTCGTCTCCACGCCGGTGATCCGCAGGCCTTCGCGGTGGATCGCCGTCACGCGCGTGTCACGGCTGACCGTGCCGCCCTTCTCCTCGATGACGTCGGCGCACTTTTCCCACATCATGCCGGGACCCAGCCTCGGATACTGGAACTCCTCGATCAGCGACGCGGTATCGTTGGCGCCCGAGATCGCGTTTTTCACGGCGGCATAAAGCGACAGGTTCTTGATCCGCTGCTCCGCCCAGTCGGCGTTGATCTCGGTGCAGGGGATGCCCCAGACCTTTTCGGTGTAGGAGCGGAAGAAATGCATGTAGAGCCGCCCGCCGAAGCGGTTCATCACCCATTCCTTGAGGTTGTCTTCCTGCTTGTGGGGCCGGATCTTCCACTTGAGGTAGGAGGCCATGATATGGAGCGCCTCACGCGTGCCCATGTTGCCCAGCGCATTGCCGAGCTTCAGCGGATAGTCGAAGAACTTCTTCTTGTAGAAGATCCGAGATTTCCGCGGCACGGTGATGAAATCGTCGCCCATGATCTCGTGCCAGAGCGCCTCTACCTCCGGCACCTTGGTGAAGAACCGGTGCCCGCCGATGTCGAAGCGGTATCCCTTGTAGCTTTCCGTTCGCGCGATGCCACCCATGATGGAACCCGCCTCCACCACATGCGGCGTCACGTCGTCGGTGAGTTTCTGGACCTGATAGGCGGCGGTCAGACCTGCAGGCCCTCCACCGAGCACAAGGAGGCTCCGGCCGGTCGACGTCTGTTCGGTCATGGCGATGGTTCCTGCGATCTGCTGACGGTGCGGGCGGCCTGAGCGTAGCCTTGAGCGGTTGCAACCTGCGCCAGCGCGATCAGGGCAACACGGGAGAGGCGGGACGGGCTTACCCCACCCCGGAGCGGTTCGGCAAGGAGGCCGAGATAGAAAGACGGGCGCGAAAACGTGGCGACGTTCCGGCGCCGTGCCATCCCGTGCCACGTATGGGCGCCATGGCCATAGTTGCGGTGCTGGCGCCAGAAGCTGCGCAGGTCCAGCGCATGATCATGTTGCACGACCGCGTCCGCCACCGTGCGGATGCCGGGCCAGAGCGCCGCACAGGCCTGCGAGAAGGCGCGGTCCTCACCCGCCGCACGGACGAAATCCGTGGGAAAGCCGCCGGCGCGTAGGTAGTCCGCGCGGCCGATGGCGAGGTTGTTGGATTGCGCGAACTCCGCCCCCGGACCCGTGCGCGCGACATAGTCGGCCATGTCCTGCGATGCGGAGGAATAGACGTTGCCCGCCAGCGCGTTGACCGTGCGGCCCGCCATCAGCCCCGGACCCGCCCGGGCCGCCTCCGCGAAGGCGCGCGCCCAGCCGGGCGCGGGGCGGCAGTCATCGTCGGTGAGGCACACGAGGTCGCCCCGCGCCGCTCCGACGCCGCGGTTGCGCGCCGCTGCCGGACCGGCATTCGCCTGTCGCAGGATGCGGACCGCGTGGGGACCGTCAGGAAGGGCGTCCACCGGCTCGGGCGAGCCGTCGTCGACGATCAATATCTCCAGATCCTCCGCGTCCTGTTGCTGGAGTGCCGCGACGCAGCGCCGGATCGCCTCCGGGCGACGGTAGGTGGGCACGACGACGGAAATCGTCACGACGGCGTTCTGGCCGGGTCTGGACCTTGGACGTTCAATGCTGTTCCCTCGGCAAGTTAACGACAGACCGGATTGCTGTCGGCCCACGGGTCCGCGCATGGCAAGTATCATCGTGCGGCGACAAGAGGTTAATATGCGCCAATGCCGCAAATTTCACAAGACCCGGCCGGGTCTGCGCTCGATGTGGTCATCCCGGCGCGCGATGCGGCTCTGACACTGGCGGCCTGTCTCGACAGTCTGGCGGCGGCCGGGGTCGCGCCGGATGCCGTCACGGTGGTGGATGACGGCTCGCGCGACGCTACCGCCACCATCGCGCGCGGGCGGGGGGTCCGGGTGGTGGCGCCGGAGGCAGGGAGCGGTGCCGCGGCCGCGCGCAACCTCGGCGCGGCAGGGGGCACAGGCGATCTGATCCTCTTCGTCGATGCCGATGTCTGCGTGGCCCCCGACGCCGTGCGGCGGATGCTCGCGACCTTCGCGCGGCCGGGCGCGCCGGATGCGCTGTTTGGCTCCTACGACGATGCCCCGCCCGCGCCGGGCACCGTCAGCCGCGTGCGCAACCTGCTGCACCACCACGTCCACCAGACGAACGCAGGTCCGGTTACCACATTCTGGACCGGCCTCGGCGCGGTCCGTCGCGCCGCGTTCGAGGCGGTCGGCGGTTTCGCCCCAGAGCAGCGCATGATGGAAGATATCCGCCTCGGCCGCGATCTGGACCGCGCGGGCTACCGGATCGCGCTCTGCCCCGAGATCAAGGGTGCGCATCTGAAGCGGTGGACGCTGGCCTCGATGCTGCGGACCGACCTCTTCGGCCGGGCGATCCCGTGGAGCCGGATGATCCTCGCGCCCGGCGACGCGGCGTCCGCGTCGCTCAACGTCTCGGGCGCGGGCAAGCTGTCGGTCGTGGCGGCGATGGCGGGGGCCGTCGGGTTCGTGCTGGCACTGGCGCTTGCGCTCGTGTCGCCCGGTTCGGCAATGGTCGCGCTGGCGGTGGCGGGAAGCGGGGCGGCGGGGGTGGCGATTTTCAACCACGCGTTCCTGCGGCTCGTGGCGGATCGGCTGGGCGCCTGGACGGTGCCGGCGGCGGTGGGGATCCTCTGGCTGCATTTCCTGATGGCCGGGCTGGGATATGCGTGGGTCCGGGGCGAGATGCTGCTGCGACCCCGGTGAACCGAAGCGGGCGCGATCACACTCTGGACTCCGGCGGCGATGGGCGGGATGCTGCAGGCCGGACGAGGGGCGAGGATCTGACGCGACATGGCCGATACGCCCTACGATGCCCTCGGGCTGAAAACCACCGCGACGCAGGCCGAGATCAAGACGGCCTACCGCCGCATTGCGCGCACCGATCACCCCGACCTCAACCCCGACGATCCGGCGGCGGAGGCGCGCTTCAAAGCGGCGTCGGCGGCCTATGACCTGCTGAAAGACCCGGAGATGCGCGCGCGCTATGACCGGGGCGAGGTCGATGCGGGCGGGGCAGAACAGGCGCCGCGCGGCTATTACCGCGATGCGGCGGGCGGGCCGCAGGACACCTACAGCCGGTCCGGCTTTGGCGGCGACGGTACCGAGGGCATCGACCCGGAGGCGTTTTTCGCGCAGTTCGCCCGTGGCAGGCAGGGCGGCGCCGATCCGTTCGGCGCCGATTCGTTCGGGGGCGGGCGGTTCGACATGCCCGGACAGGACCAGCGTTACAGCCTTCAGGTCTCGTTCCTCGACGCCGCCCGGGGCGCGAAAGCGCGCGTGACGCTGCCCGGTGGCGGCGATCTGGCCGTCACGATCCCGGAGGGCGCGATCGATGGGCTGACCCTGCGCCTTCGCGGCAAGGGCGGCGCGGGATACGGCAAGGGGCCGCCGGGCGACGCCTATGTGACGCTGGCGGTGGCCGACGATCCGACCTTCCGGCGCGAGGGCGATGACATCCACGTGACGCTCGACGTGGCCATCGACGAGGCGGTGCTGGGCGCGAAGCTGCCCGTCCCCACGATCGAGGGCGAGGTCCGCGTCACGGTGCCCGCAGGTGCCAGCACCGGCCGCGTGCTGCGCCTGCGCGGGCGTGGCGTCAGCCGCCGCGCGGGCGAAGGGCGCGGTGACCAGCTGGTGGAGCTGCGCATCGCCATGCCCGCCGCCATCGACGATGACCTGCGCGGGTTCATGGAGGACTGGCGCAAGACCCATGCCTACGATCCCCGCGCGCGAAAGGTCCGCCCATGACACGGCCACTCTCCGAATCCGAACTCTGCGCGCGGGTCGCTGCCTTGACGCCGGACCGGCTGTCGCATTACCGCCACCTTCATATCGTCGTGCCGACGGAAACGACGGAGGGCATGCGCTACCGCGAGATCGACGTGCGGCGGATCACGCTTTTGTGCGAGCTGTCCGACGACATGGAGCTGAACGAGGATGCGCTGGTCATCGTGATGCGGCTTCTGGACCAGTTGCACGGCAGCCGCTCGCGGCTCGACGCGGTGATGCGGGCGCTGGGGGGCGAGGAGGCGCATGTGAAAGCACGCATCATCGGCCGCCTGACCGGCTGACCGCGCCTTCAGTGCGCGAGCAGGATCGGCATGTCCTTTTGCGCCAGCAGATCCCGCGTGGTCCCGCCGAACACCAGCTGGCGCAGGCGGGAATGGCCGTAGGCGCCGGCAACGATCAGGTCGGCCCCGATCTCCGCCGCCCGCCGGGTGATGCAGCCGGAAAGCTCCTCGCCCCCCGACGGATAGTCCCGGATCTCGACCCTGAAGCCGAGATGATTGAGCCAGCGCGCGACATCCGAGCCGGGATTGGCCCCGTCGCGTGCCTCCGTCGTGACCGGATCGAAGAGACCGAGCGTGATCTCCGTCCCGTCCGACAGCCACGGCAGGGCGGCGCGCAAGGCTCGCGCCGCGGGCAAACCGCCGTTCCACGCGACGAACACCCGCGCGGGTGACAGCGCTGCGGGCGACCCGACCGCGTTCAACACGATCCCGGACGGTGTGTCGAAAAGCCCGGTCGTGACCAGCGTATCGAACAGCCCCCGATCCTCGCGCAGATCGTCGGAGACCAGCATCGCGTCCACGGTTAGCGCGGTGCGCGCGACGATCCGCTCCACCGTGCTCGCGTCCGCCTCCACCGCCGCCACCGTTCCGCCGACGCTTGCATCTGAGAGCACGGCGCGGAACCGTTGCACGGCCTCGTCGGCCGCAGCCCGCGCAATGTCGAGGTCTGCCTTCCAGTTCGCGGTCAGTGCGCCGGTGCCGAAATCGTCGATCCCGTATGCGAATGCGGGTGCTGCGGGCGACAGGCCCGCCACGAGGACGGCCACATGCAGCCCATCCTCATGCGCCCGGTGCATCAGGGGTTTCAGGGTGGCCCCATCGGTGGAGGGTCCGACCATGACGAGAAGAGAGCGAGGGGGCATGATGTATCCTTTCTCAGGCCGGGCTGATGAACATGCGCTCGGCCTCGCCTTCCTGCCGCGTTTCGGGGCGAAGGGCGCGGTAGGCGTGCCACGTAGCGTGACCCAGAAGCGGGAAGATCACAATCAGACCGATGAATGCCGTCGCGATCGATAGCGCAAAGAGCACCAGCACGATCGCCCCCCATGCCATCATCACGGGGCGGTTGTTCCAGACCGTGGTCATGCTGATCCCCAGCGCCGACATCGCATCGGTCCGTTCGGTCAGGAGCATCGGCACGGCGAACACGCTGATTGCGAAGGCGAACGCGGCAAAGAGCGCGCCTACTGCACTGCCCACCACCAGAAGCGCCCATCCGGTGGGGGTGAAAAACAGCGTCGGAACAATCTCGTCGGTGCCTGGAAACGGCAAAAGACCGAAGAACAGCGCCCAGATCAGCACCGCCGCGCGCAACCACAGCAGAAAGAGGCCGAGCAGCATCACCCCCATGAAGAGCGCCTGATGACCCGAGCGCGGACGCACGAAGATCATCTCCCGCACCGTGGTCCGGATGCCGGATTCGAGCCGCAGGCTTTTGCGGTAAAGCCCGTTGGCGATCAGCGGGCCGATCACCATGAAGCCCGCCAATGCCGGGAACAACGCGTATTCGTATTCGAAGATGAAGAGGCCCCAGACCACGAGGATCGACACGAGTGCCACGCCCGCGCCGTAGATCAGGCTCGGCACCGGGTTGGTCCAGAGGTCGGACCAACCCATACGCAGCCAGTCGAACGCGGTGCGCCATGGCAGACGGCGTGCGCGGGTATTCGCGCGCGGCAGGGCGGGGACGACCTGCGGGATAACGTCGCGCGGGCCGAGCGGGTCGGGCGGCGGCGGTCCGTCGGTGCGGTCGCTCAGCATGACGGGGTTGCGGCGCCGTAGGTGGTGCCGCCCTCCGTCACGGTTTGCAGCGCGCAGGCGGGGTGGGAAGCGAAAGCCACCTTGATTAGATGCGCGTTGGCCGCGATGAAAAGAATCACGACAAAGGTCGCGATACCGATGGCAAAGAGGCGTGGACCGGTCCAGAAATGCGTCGTCATTGGGTCGTCTCCTTCCCCATGTTCAGGATGTGCAGCATCAGCATCTTGCGCTCGGTTTCCGTGAGGCGCGCCTCCCAGGTCGGCATCCAGCCATGGCGCCCGGCCCAGAGTGTCTGGTAGATCGCCTCCTCGCTGCCACCATAGATCCAGAAGGCGTCCGTCAGATTGGGCGCGCCAAGTTCGATGTTGCCCTTGCCCGCGTCGCCGTGACAGGCCGCGCAATTCTCCGCAAAGATCGTCGCACCGGCGGAGATGCTGGCGGCATCGGCGACCGGTTGCAGGTTCGACAGCGACCGAACGTAACCCTCGACCTTGTGGAGATCCTCTTGTGGCAAGAGACCGTCATGGCCGAAGGCGGGCATCTGGGCGATGCGCGTGTCGGGGTGGTTCGAGTTGATGCCGACGCGCAGCGTCTCCATGATGTCGTCGGGCGTGCCGCCCCAGAGCCATGCGGTGTCGATGAGGCTCGGGAAACCCGGCCCCCCCGCCGCGTTCCGGCCGTGGCAGGCCGCGCAATTGTCGCCGAAAAGCTGGTGTGCCGTGCCCTCCACGCGGGCCATCAGTTCGGGATCGGCGAGGATCTCCTCGGCCGGCAGGGCGTCGATCCGGTCGGCCCATCCGGCACGGTCCGCGTTGCCCGCGACGACGGCCAGCTGCACGTCCGTGCGCTGGTCGCGGTGACGCAATCCCTTGGTGTAGGTCGTGACCAGCGGCCGGGTCGGCCGCAGAACCCATACGACGAGCG
>JBBSVE010000052.1:0-18089 GCA_038233815.1 Rhodobacterales bacterium | reverse complement strand
GGGACGCCATCGGTGCTGCCATCGCGGCGGAACGCGGGCTGACGCTCATCCGTCCCTATGACGATCCCGAGGTGATCGCGGGTCAGGCCAGCGCGGGGCTGGAGCTGGCGAAGCAGGCCGCCGACGCCGGGATCGACGCGGCCGACGTTCTGGTCTGTTGCGGCGGTGGCGGCCTCGCATCCGGCGTGGCACTGGCGCTGGAGGCGCGGGCGCCCGGCCTGCGCGTGCGGCCTTGCGAACCTCAGGGCTTCGACGACACCGCGCGCAGCCTCGCCACGGGAACGCGGCAGAGGAACGCCGCGATGTCGGGCTCGGTCTGCGACGCCATCGTGACGCCCACGCCGGGGCAGATCACCTTCCCGGTCCTGCAACGGCTGGCCGGGCCCGGTCTGGTCGTTTCCGACGACGAGGCGCTGCGGGCCGTGGCGCTTGCCTTCGCACGGTTGCGGCTGGTGCTGGAGCCGGGTGGCGCGGTGGCGCTGGCCGCAGCCCTGTTCCGGGCGGGCGAGGTGGCGGGCGCCGACGTGATCTGCCTCGCGACCGGCGGCAATGTCGACCCGGTGCTGTTCGCCGACACCTTGCGACGGATGCCGGACTAGACGCGGCCCGGTCAGATCCAGACCGCAGAAACGAAGAAAGGGGTTTCACCATGCGCCTGCAATCGCTGGAGATTTTCGTCGTGGCCCCTCCCGCCCCGGGCTGGGGTGGCCGCTACTGGATCTTCCCGAAGCTGACCACCGCCTGCGGGATCACGGGCTACGGCGAATGCTACGCCTCCACCGTGGGACCGGAGGTGATGCGCGCGGTGATCGCCGACGTGTTCGCGCGCCACATGGAGGGCGAAAACCCCGAGAATATCGAGCTGATGTTCCGCCGGGCCTATTCCTCCGGCTTCACGCAGCGCCCCGATCCGACCGTCATGGGCGCCTTCTCGGGGCTGGAGATCGCGTGCTGGGACATCCTAGGCAAAGCCCGCGACCGCCCGGTCTGGGCGTTGATCGGCGGCCGGATGAACGACCGCATCCGCTCTTACACCTATCTCTACCCCGAACCGGGCAATCCCGACCCCGATTTCTGGATCTCCCCCGACAAGGCGGCGGAGGCTGCGGCACGGTTCGTGGACATGGGTTTCACGGCGGTAAAGTTTGACCCCGCCGGCCCCTACACGATCCGCGGCGGCCACCATCCGGCGATGAGCGACATCACCCGCTCGGTCGCCTTCTGCAAGGCAATCCGCGAGGCCGTGGGCGACCGCGCCGATCTGCTGTTCGGCACGCACGGGCAGTTCACCACCCCGGGTGCTGTCCGGCTCGGTCAGGCACTGGAGCCCTACAGCCCGCTCTGGTATGAGGAACCGGTCCCGCCCGACAATCTGGCCGAGTTCGCGGAGGTCGCGGCCCACGTCCGCATTCCGCTCGCGACCGGCGAGCGGATGACCACCAAGGCCGAGTTCGGCGCGCTGCTGCGCATGGGCGGCGTCAAGATCCTGCAACCCGCACTGGGCCGGGTCGGCGGCATCTGGGAGGCCAAGAAGATCGCTGCCATGGCCGAGGTCTTTAACGCGGAGATGGCCCCTCACCTCTATGCCGGTCCGGTCGAATGGGCCGCGAACGTCCACCTCTCCACCGCGATCCCGAACCTGTTGATCGCGGAGACGATCGAGACCGGCGGCGCCTTCCACCTCGCGCTTATAAAACACTCGATCTGGTGGGAGGCGGGCTACATCATCCCCCCCGAAGCGCCCGGTCTGGGCATCGACTTCGACGAGGATCTGGCGCGCGCCCACCCCTACACCGGCGACCGTCTGCATCTGGAAATGCAGGAGGCCCCCTGCGACTACACCAACGGCAATCGCTTCGAGGGCGGCGCACCGTCGTCGCTGTAAGGGCTTTCCCCGGCGCATCCGCGCGCCTATGCTGAACGCCGTTCAAGCGAGGGAGCCTCCATGACCCGCGATACGGAGGCGCGGCGCACCGATTTGCGCATCCGGCTCGAGGATGCGGCCGAAGCGGCGGTGGCCCGTGACGGTCTGGCCGCACTCCGCGCCCGCGATCTCGCGCGGGAGGCAGGGTGTGCGGTGGGTGCGATCTACAACGCCGTGGCCGATCTCGACACGCTGGCCGTGGCGGTCAACGCCCGGACCTTCCGGCGCATGGGCGCGTTCCTGAAAGCGCGCGCGCCGGATGCGACGGCGGCACCGCGCGACCGCCTTGTGGCCCTGTCCCACGCCTATCTCGCGTTCGCGGCGACCAATCCCCACCTCTGGCGCGCGCTTTTCGCGCTGTCGCAGGATGCCGAGGCGCGCGTGCCCGACTGGTATCGGACCGAGCTCGATGGGCTTTTTGCGCTGATCGCCGGACCCCTCGGCGCGGCCTTTCCCGACTGGCCGACGGAGCGGGTCGATCTGCTGACGCGGACGCTTTTCTCCTCCGTCCACGGGATCGCGATGCTCGGGCTGGACCGCCGCATCTCCGCCGTGCCCGCGGCGCATCTGGAGGCGATGATCGCCCTCCTCATCGGTCACGTCCTGGGGGACTGATCCTTGGCCATTGCCCCACAGACCGGGCAGTCCGGGCGCCGCGTCGCCGTCACGATGCGCATGTCGGCGTAAAGGCCGTCGTAGATCATCAGCCGGCCGCGCAGGCCCTCCCCCGCGCCGGTCAGCGCCTTCACCGCCTCCATTGCCATCAGCGATCCCATCACGCCGGGCAGCGGGGCCGCCACGCCACCCTCCGCGCAACTGAGCACCGTCCCCGGTGCCGGGCGGACCGGGAACACGCACTCGAAACACGGCCCCCCCCGTGACGGATCGTAAAGCGACAGCTGCCCCTCCCACTGGGAGATCGCGGCCGAGATCAGCGGCACGCCCGCCGCCACGCAGGCCCGGTTCAGGAGGTAGCGCGTATCGAGACTGTCGGTCCCGTCCAGCACCAGATCATACTCCGCGATCAGCGGCGTGAGGCTCTCGTCCATCCGCCGCCGGTAGGGGCGCGCCTCGATGAAGGGGTTGAGCGCGGTCATCGCCGCCACCGCCGACGCGGCCTTCGGCAGCCCGATCGCGGCATCGGTGTGGATCACCTGCCGCTGGAGGTTGGAGTTCTCCACCACGTCATCGTCGACGACACCGATCACCCCCACCCCCGATGCCGCGAGGTAGAGGAGCGCGGGGCTCCCCAACCCGCCCGCGCCGATCACCAGCACCTTCGCACGCTTGAGCCGCTGCTGACCCGGTCCGCCGATCTCCCGCAGCACGATATGGCGCGAATAGCGGTCGAGTTCGGCCGGACGGCTCGCCACCCCGGGGGCGGTGCGGGGCTGTCCGGCCACATGGCGCGCGCGAAGGCGGCGCACGACAGCGGCATAGATCACGCCCACCGCCCCGATCACGCCGAGGCCGAGCCAGACCTCTGCCGATCCGCCCGTCGCCTCGCGCAGGGGGTGGCCATCGCGGAGGGTGAGGTTGACGGCGATGACCAGCAGCCAAAGGCCCGCGATCAGCTTCAGCCGCTCCGCCCGCCCCGCGCCCATGACACGACCCCCGAACCAGATCGCCAAGGCCATCGCCCCCACGAGGATCATGGCTCAGCCCCGCCCCGTGGAGCCGAAACCCCGTGCCCCGCGCGCGGTCGGGTCCAATGGTGCCTCCTCGAAGGCGACTTGCGCTACGGGGGCGATCACGGCCTGCGCGATCCGCTCACCATGGCGGACCGTGTAGGGCGCGGACCCGAGGTTCACGAGGATCACGCCCACCGGCCCGCGATAGTCCGCATCCACCGTTCCGGGCGCATTCAAAACGGTGATGCCATGCGACAGCGCCAACCCGGAGCGCGGGCGGATCTGCATCTCGTGTCCGGCAGGCAAAGCAATCCGCACCCCCGTCGGCACCAGAACCCGACCCATCGGTGCCAGCATCAGACCCTCCGCCCGGTCCTCGACCGCAAGGTTGGCGCGCAGGTCGGCCCCCGCCGCCCCGTCGGTCACATAAACCGGCAGCGGCACGCCGGGGTCGGCCCCGTCCTCGCGCGCCACCCGCACGACGGCCGCGCCCTTACCCGAGAGCATCGGCGATCCGTGCGGCGAGCCGTCGTCCGACCTCCGCCTTGGTCATGCGGGGCCACGGCTCGGCCCCGCTGTCGTCGATCAGCACCACGGTATTCTCCGTCCCGCCCATGATCCCGGTTTCGGGCGAAACGTCGTTGGCCACGATCCAGTCGCAACCCTTGCGGGCGCGCTTGGCGGTGGCCGTGGCGACCAGATCGCCAGTCTCCGCCGCGAATCCCACGACCAGCCGGGGCCTACCTTCGGCCATGCGGGAGACATGCGCGAGGATGTCGACCGTTTCGACGAATTCCAGCACCGGGGGGCCGTCCGCGCCCTTCTTCATCTTGGTCGCGCGCGGGTTCGCCACCCTCCAGTCGGCCACTGCCGCTGCGAATATGGCGGCATCGGCGGGCAAGGCCGCCTCCACCGCCCCGAGCATCTCGGCCGCCGTGCGAACCCGCACGATCCTCGCACCCTCCGGCGGCGGCACCGTCGCAGGCCCGGTCACGACCGTGACCCGCGCGCCCAGCGCCGACAGGGCCGCCGCAATGGCCGCGCCCTGCGCGCCGGAGGAACGGTTGGTGATATGGCGCACCGCGTCAATCGGCTCCTCCGTCGGACCGGACGTCACGAGGATATGGCGCCCCGACAGAGGCCCCGCCCCCAGCGCCGCACCGATGGCCGCAACGATTTCCAGCGGTTCCGCCATCCGGCCCGGACCGTATTCGCCGCAGGCCATGTCGCCGTCGTTCGGACCGACGATGCGGACGCCATCGTGCCTCAGCACCGCAAGATTGCGCACCGTCGCCGCATGCTGCCACATCCGCACGTTCATCGCGGGGGCGATCAGGACCGGTGTATCGGTGGCGAGCAGCAGGGTGGAGGCCAGATCCTCCGCCCGCCCCTGCGCCATCTTCGCCATGAGATCCGCCGTGGCAGGAGCCACCACGACCAGATCGGCGCTGCGGGACAGGCGGATATGACCCATCTCCGCCTCGTCGGTCAGATCGAACAGGTCGGTATGGACCTTCGCCCCCGCCAATGCCGCGAGCGACAGGGGTGTGACGAACTCCGCCCCCGCCCGGGTGAGCACGGGCACGACCGACGCGCCCCGCTCCCGCAACCGCCGGATCAGGTCCAGCGCCTTGTAGGCCGCGATACCGCCCCCCACGATGAGGAGGATGCGCTTGCCGGCAAGCTCAGGAGCGGTCATTGCTTGGGCATCCGAAAATCGGCGCAAGGGTCGCCGCGCGGAACCGTATCCGTTTCCAGCCAGAGATCGAAGGGCGGATTTCCCGTCTCCCCCCGCTCCACCTGACCCACGGACAGCACCGTCACGCCGGGATCCGCGGCGGCGAGGTAGACGGGGATGCCCCGCATCCGGTCGGCATGACCGTCCCCGGCGATCACCACGACCGGACCGCCGGTCTCCCTCAGCGCCAGAAGCGTGGTCCGCGCGAAGGCGGCATCGCGCAACCGCTGCGCCGCGACCATGCCGGGGAGCATCGTATCGGGCAACATGCCGCAATGGGCGGCCTTCTGAGCAGCCTCGCGCGTCGCCTGCTCCGCCGCGGGCAGAGGGCGGTCCAACCCGAAGGTCGCAGCCCCGGCGCCAAAGACGGGGGCCGCCCCCTCCGTCATCGCGCGGCGCACGTCCGCCACGGGAATGGCGGCGCCGAAAAGCTCCGCCTCGGGCGCCGCGGCGAAGATCGGGGCATAAAGCGCGAAGTCCGGCCAGCCGGTGCCGGCCCATCCGAGCGCCTGACCGAGGCGGACGGAGTCTCGCCGGTCCACGCCCTCCGCCGCTGAGACCTGTTCGGGGGTCAGCATCTCGAACACGAGGGCGGAGGGATGGACCGCCGCGACAGCCCGGGCCTGATTGCGGTGGTGGGCGGGATTGTCATGGATTTCGCCCAGAATGACGATCTGAGCGGTGGGCAAATGGTCCAACGCGCCGCTGTCGATCTGTCCCGCCTGCGCGATCCCCGCCAGACATGCAAAAACCGCCCCGAACCATGGGGCGGCAAAAGCGGTCAAACGTGGTTCCCTAAAGGAAATGCGCAACCTCGCGCGATTGCGTCTCCAGCGACCGACGCATCTTGCCGAAGGCTGCCGCTTCGAGCTGACGGATTCTCTCCTTCGAGAGGCCCAGCTCGGCGCCGAGGCTCTCCAGCGTCCGCGGCTCCTCGCGCAGTTTACGCTCCGTCACGATGAACCGCTCGCGCTGGTTCAACGATGTCATCGCATTGACGAGCCATGTCCGCAGATGGGCTGTATCGTGGGTGCCCTCGATCAATTCCGCCGCCTGGACGCCGTCATCCTCCAGCGCGTCGATCCATTCCCGCCCCTCATCCTGCACCGACTGGGTGGCATTGAGCGAATAATCGGACCCGGAAAGCCGGCCCTCCATCATCTCCACATCCGCAAGTGGCACGCCCACCTCCGACGCGATACGGGCGCGGAGCTGGTGGCCGTCGAGGCTCTCCCCCTCCGCCGCCGCTTCCCTCTCCAGCTTGGCCTGCACACGACGCATGTTGAAGAACAAAGCCTTCTGGCTCGAAGTGGAACCGGTCCGGACCATCGACCAGTTACGCATCACGTAATCCTGGATAGACGCCTTGATCCACCAGACGGCATAGGTCGAAAACCGCACGCCCCGGTCAGGATCGAACTTGTCGGCGGCCTTCATCAACCCCAATCCGGCCTCTTGGATGAGATCGTTCATCGGCGCGCCATAGCGGCGGAACTTCGCGGCCATGGAGATCGCAAGCCGCATGTAGGCCGTGATCAGCCGATGCAACGCCGCCTCGTCACGATGATCCCGCCACGCATAGGCGAGCCGCAGTTCGGTTTCCGCATCCAGCAATTCTGCCTTCATCGCCTTGCGGGACATGGTCTGGTCGCTGTATCCTTCGAAAGCCATCTATCCGGTTTCCCCTTCTTGCGCG
Source organism: Rhodobacterales bacterium (assembly GCA_038233815.1). Lineage (GTDB taxonomy): Bacteria > Pseudomonadota > Alphaproteobacteria > Rhodobacterales > Rhodobacteraceae > JBBSVE01. The sequence continues at coordinate 11,100 of JBBSVE010000052.1, read as the reverse complement.
ATCAGGCTATCCCCGGAATAGGTCCGGAAGCGCGTTGTCAGGACCGATCCTGTCACGTCATAGACCTGAAACGGTCGGTCGCAACAGCGGTTCCAAAAACTTTTCGTCAGTACGGACTCTGTAATGTCTTTTTTAACCCTCGTCACCGGAGGCGCCAGATCGGGCAAGTCCCGTCATGCCGAAAGTCTCATCGAAGCGACGGGGCGGGACCGGCTCTATATCGCCACTGCCGAGGCGTGGGACGACGAGATGCGGGCCCGGATCGCCGCCCATCGCGCCGCGCGGTCCGGCTGGTCGACGGTCGAGGCGCCACGCGATCTCGTCCAGGCGCTGGAGGAGGCAGAGCCGGAGGCCGCCATCCTGATCGATTGCGCGACGATGTGGCTCACGAACCTCATTCTCACCGATGCGGATGTAGCGGGTCCGACCGATGCGCTTGTCGCGGCACTGGCAGCCCGGTCCGCGCCGGTCGTCGTCGTCACGAACGAGCTTGGCTGGTCCATCGTGCCCGACAATGCGCTGGCCCGGCGCTTCCGGGATGCGCACGGCGTGCTGAACCAGCGCCTCGCCGCGGCGGCAGATCGTGTTGTGGCGGTGATCGCGGGCCTTCCGCTGACGCTCAAGTGACTCGGTTCCTCTGGGTCAGGCACGGGCCGACGCATGCCAAGGGAATGGTCGGCTGGTCCGATCTGCCCGCTGACCTCTCCGACGCCGATGCACTGGCGCGGCTCGACGCGTTCCTGCCCATGGCCCCGGTCGTGTCGTCCGACCTCGTCCGCGCCACGGCGACGGCGAATGCCCTGCAAGGCGCGCGTCCGCGCCTGCCGCACGACCCCGCGCTGCGCGAGATCAATTTCGGCGCGTGGGAATTGCGGCGCTTCGACGAGATCGAGGACCAGCCCCTGATCCGCGCCTACTGGGAGCGTCCGGGCAGCATAGCCCCCCCCGGCGGCGAAAGCTGGAACGCGGTCTCGGCCCGCGTCAACGGCGCCGTGGACCGGCTGATCGCGGAGGGGCACGACACGGTGATTGCAGTTGCCCATTTCGGCGTGATCCTGACCCAGATCCAGCGCGCCCTGCGGATCGGCGCCTATGCAGCCTTCTCGCACCGGATCGAGAATCTCTCGGTGACGGAGATCGTGACCAGCCCGGGGGACTGGCAGGCGGTGCGGATCGATCACCGCCCCTGACGCTTTTCACGTGCCGGTCCGCCCGCTAGGATCGCGGGGCAACATAAAGGAACGCCCATGCCCATCACTCTCGCCATAGGCGACCGCGCCTATTCCAGCTGGTCGCTGCGCGGCTGGCTTCTGTTCGACGCCTTCGGCATCCCGGTGGAGACGGTGTCGGTGCGGCTCCATTCCGACGCGGTGGCCGAACTGTTGCGGTCCTTTCCGCCCGCGCGCACCGTTCCCGTCATGCGCCTTGAGGATGGCACCGTGGTTCCCGACAGCCTCGCCATCGCGGAGGAACTGGCCGCCCGTCACCCCGATGCCGCGATCTGGCCCGCAGCCTCGAAGGCCCGCGCCGCCGCCCGCACCCTGAGCGCGGAGATGCACGCAGGCTTCAAGGCGCTCCGCAGCCACTGTCCGATGAACCTTCGTGTCGGTTACGCGGATTGCGCCCCGCCGAAAGACGTGCTGACGGATCTCGAACGGCTGGAAACGCTCTGGCACTGGGCGCGCGAAGAAACCGGGTCGGAGGGCTATTGGCTCTGCGGCGACTACAGCGCCGCGGACGCGGTCTTCGCGCCGGTCGCCGCCCGGATCGCAGGCTACAATCTGCCGGTCGGGTCGGCAGCGCAGGCCTATGTCGCGGCCCATCTGGCGCATCCGTCCTTTCGGCGCTGGCGCGCAATGGGCCTCGTCGACGGTGCGGATCAAACCTTCTACCACCGGGACTGGCCGCGCAGGCCGTGGCCCGGACCGGCTGTCCTTGACGCGAAGCCCGTCGAAAGCGGTCCGTCCGTCAACGAGACCTGCCCCTATTCCGGCAAACCCGTGGCGCATTATCTGGAGATGAACGGCCGCGTCTGGGGATTTTGCAATGCATTCTGCCGTGACAAGACCGTGGCGGACCCCGAAGCCTGGCCCGATTTCATGGTCCTTCGCGACGGCTGACGCGCGGCATGCAAAAGGGCGGCCCGAAGGCCGCCCTTTTCATCATAGAGTGGCAGGCTCAGGCCTTGCGGCGACGAAGCGCGGCGATCCCGCCCAGCGCGCCCAGCAGCAGAAGGCCAGCCGCAGGCACCGGAACCGGCGACACGGTCGCGAACTCGAACGCGTTTGCCGTGGTGGAGCGGTAGGTGACCGAGTCGAAGTCGAACGCGGACGCCACGGTCACGAACTGGTTCGTGGTCTGGTCGGCGAAATCGGTAATCCCCGTATCGGCACCACCGATGGAATCGACCAGAACGCCGGCCAGATAGAACTCGATGAAGTTGTAGCTGTCGGGCGTACCCCAGAGCAGGTCGATGCTCTTCTTGAGGTTGCCGAACGTATAGCTCGCGGACGAACCGGCGCGGACCGACGTGTAGGCGCCGGTATCGGCGAACGCGGTCGCGGCCCACGGATCCTTGCGGGTGCCCGAGACAGTGCCGGTGACGTTCACGTCCACGGTTCCGGTGATCGAGGTCGGTGCCGTGACCGGACCCGGTGCGAATGCGGTCCCGCCGAGCGTGACGGTCGCGGCCGAACCGGCCGTCGCGGAAATGGCAAGTGTCGCACCGACAATTGCGGTAGCGATGAAATGACGCATGATGTTACCTCTGCTTAAACACGCCTGAGTGGCCTGCTTGCTTTGCCTGCTATTAAAGATTCGTGCAAGAGTTCTTAACGGGCGTTAACCAAGATAGATCGCGTGAAACCCCTTGCTGGACTGGATGAAACGCCAAAAACGCAGGTATCGCCGCCTTAATTTCGCCCGATTCATCGGCCTGCACCCCGACGTGAGAACCGAATCCGCTTGGCCAATCTTTACCAATCTGCAACCATTGCGCGTATAGCCGTGAATTGAATTAAACCGGAGTGCTATATGGTCGCCCGCGCCTACACGGTCGCCTTCGAAGGCGTGGAGGCCCGGATCGTGGAGGTGCAATGCGCCATAACCCCCGGTCTGCCCGCCTTCTCGATCGTGGGCCTGCCCGACAAGGCCGTGTCCGAGGCGCGCGAACGGGTCCGCTCGGCGCTGGCCGCCATGTCGATCGCGCTGCCGTCGCGCCGCATCACGGTCAACCTCTCCCCCGCCGACCTGCCGAAGGAGGGCTCCCACTTTGATCTGCCGATCGCGCTGGCGCTTCTGGCGGCACTCGACATCGTTCCGGCGGAGGAGGTGGAGCAGACCGTGGCGCTGGGCGAGCTGTCGCTCGATGGGCGTCTGGTCGCGGTGATCGGTGCGCTGCCCGCGGCGATGGCGGCGGCGGAGTGTGACCGGAGCCTCCTGTGCCCGCGCGCCTGCGGTGCGGAAGCGGCTTGGGTCGGAGCGGCCGAGGTGCTGGCCGCGGGATCGCTGGCCGAGGTCGTGCGGCACTATACCGGTCAGCAGCCCCTCACCCCCGCCGAGGCGGGAGAGGTCCGCCCGCCCCCGCCGGGCCGCGACCTGCGCGACGTGAAGGGTCAGGAGCGTGCAAAGCGGGCGCTGGAGATCGCGGCGGCCGGACGGCACCATCTGCTGATGGTGGGCTCCCCCGGCTCGGGCAAGTCGATGCTTGCAGCCCGCCTCCCCGGCATCCTGCCGCCGCTGTCGGCGGCCGAGGCGCTGGAGACCTCGATGATCCATTCGCTGGCGGGGCTGCTCACCGAAGGCGGGATCAGCCGGGTCCGGCCGTTCTGCGAGCCGCACCACACCGCCTCCATGCCCGCCATCGTGGGCGGCGGCCGGGGTGCCAAACCGGGGCAGATCAGCCTTGCGCACAACGGCGTGCTCTTCATGGACGAGTTTCCGGAGTTCCCCCGCGCGGTGCTGGAAACACTTCGCCAGCCGATCGAGAGCGGCGAGATCGTGGTCGCCCGCGCCAACGCCCATGTCCGCTATCCCTGCCGCTTCCTCCTCGTCGCTGCCGCCAACCCGTGCAAATGCGGCTACATGACCGATCCCGCGCGCGCCTGCGCCAAGGTGCCGCTTTGCGGCGAGGATTATCTGGGGCGCATCTCGGGGCCGCTGATGGACCGGTTCGACCTGCGCGTGGAGGTGCCGCCGGTGGCTTACACGGACCTCGACCTGCCCGCCTCAGGCGAACCCTCGGCCGACGTGGCGAAACGCGTGGCGGCGGCGCGCGACCGGCAAACCGCACGTTTTGCGGGGCAGGAGGGCGTGCGTGTGAATGCCGAAGCCGAGGGCGCGCTGCTGGAGGCGATCGCAACCCCCGACGAGGCAGGACGCACGCTCCTCACCCGCGTCGCCGAGCGGTTCGGCCTGTCCGCCCGCGGCTACCACCGCATCCTGCGCGTCGCCCGAACGATCGCCGACCTCGATGGCGCAGAGCGGGTGCACCAACCCCATATCGCGGAGGCGGTCAGCTTCCGGCTCGCCGTGGGCCCGAAACAGTGAGGGGAGGGGCGCCTCAGCGGCGCTTGGCCTCGATCACCTGCCAGAGACGCTCGGCCGTGTTCACCCCGTCGAATCGTTCCAGCTCCTGAATGCCGGTGGGCGAGGTTACGTTGATTTCGGTCAGATAGTCCCCGATCACGTCAATCCCGACGAAGACCTGCCCGTTGTCGCGTAAGGTCGGACCGATGGCGGCACAGATTTTCCGGTCGCGGTCGGTCATAGACACCGCTTCGGCACGGCCCCCGACATGCATGTTGGACCGCGTCTCGCCCGCCTGCGGCACCCGGTTGATCGCGCCCATCGCGTCGCCGTCGACGAGGATCACCCGCTTGTCACCCTTTGCCACCGCCGGCAGGAACTTCTGCACGATCAGCGGCTCGCGGTTGATCGAGGTGAAAAGTTCGTGGAGCGAGCCCAGATTGCGGTCCGCTTCGCCCAACCGGAAGACGCCCGCGCCGCCGTTGCCGTAGAGCGGCTTCAGAATGACGTCGCCATGGACGTCCTTGAAGGCGCGGATGGTCGCCAGATCGCGGGCGATGAGCGTGGGTGGGATGAGATCGGGAAAACGCAGGACCAGCAGCTTTTCGGGAAAGTTGCGCACCCAGAAAGGATCGTTGACCACCAAAGTCCTCGGCTGCACCATCTCCAGCAGATGCGTCGTGGTGATGTAGCCCATGTCGAAGGGTGGATCCTGACGCAGCCAGATCACGTCGAAATCGGCCAGATCGACCTCGGCCTCCTCGCCGAAGGTCACATGATCGCCCTGCTTGCGCCGCACTTCGATGGGCCGGCCCCGTGCCATCACCCGTCCTTCGCGAAAGAAGAGGCGGTCCGGGGCATAATAAAAGAGCCTGTGGCCCCGCGCCTGCGCCTCCAGCGCGATACGGAATGTGCTGTCGGCATCGATATTGACGGAGCCGATCGGATCCATCTGGAAGGCGACGTTCAGGACCATGGGCGGCTCCAGATGGGATGCCACTCCATGACGCAAGAGGCGCCGGCTTGCAATGCCGTCGCCCCGGTGCGCCTCTCAGGCGCAAAACGCGTTCGGAAGGATCTCGATGCAGCCTCGCGCATCGACGAGCGCCACGTCGAACCGGCAATCGGTGTTCTGCCCGTCCGGTTCGCCGCTCAGGTAATCCGACGCCGACGCCTGTATCCGTCCGATCTGGCGCGCGGAGATTCGCGCCGCTGCCGCGGCATGGGTGGCGGCCTTCTTGACCTCGATGAAGACGACCGAAGCGCCCTCACGCACGATCAGGTCGATCTCCCCCGCAGGACGCCGCCACCGGGTCTCGATCACCGTAGCGCCGGTCCGTGTATAAAGCCGCGCCACGGCATCCTCGGCGCAGATTCCTGATCTATGGGAAACCAGTCCGGTCATTCGTCGTCTCCCTTCGGGGCCGCCAGCCGCAAACCCGCCTGATACACCATGCGACGCGGAAGACCGAGCCTATCTGCAATCATGGTTGACGCATCCTTCAGGCTCATCTCCTCCATCGCCGCGCGCAAGGCCGTAGCCATATCCTCCGCGTCTGCCACACGGTGCGGCGCGCGGTCGACCAGCACGACGATCTCCCCCTTCACATCGCGCTCCGCGAACGCCCCGGCCAGCGTGCCGAGCGTGCCGCGCGAGACCTCCTCGAACCGTTTCGTCAACTCCCGGCACACTGCCGCCTGTCGATCCGCCCCCAGACCATCGCACAATTCGACTAACGTTCGGTGAATGCGTTTGGGCGATTCGTAGAAGACGAGCGTTGCTGCGACCCCGGCGACTTCGGCCACGGCCGTCCGCCGCGCCCCCGCCGCCGCGGGCAGAAAGCCCGCGAAGAGAAACCTGTCCGTAGGCAGGCCTCCGACAGCGAGGGCCGCCAGCACGGCCGACGCACCGGGTGCCGCGAAGATCCCCGCCCCAGCCGCGATGGCCGATTGAGCCAGCCGGTAGCCCGGATCGGCGACGAGCGGCGTACCCGCCTCGGACGCATAGGCGACGCGCTGCCCGGCCATCAGCGCGGCTTCGATCCGTGGCCGCATCTGCGCCCCGTTGTGATCGTGGTAGGCGAGGATATGCCGTCCGCCCAGCGGGATCGCGTGGATTTCCATCAGGTGGCGCAGGGTGCGGGTATCCTCGGCCACCAACATGTCCGCCGCGGCCAGAATGTCGAGCGCGCGCAACGTGATGTCGCGTGCCGCCCCGATCGGGGTAGATACGAGGTAGAGCCCTGGGACCAGAGCCCGCGCCGCCGGACGTGCCTTCCAGGGAACAACGCCACCCTCTCCCGCCGCGTCGTCGTCCTGCTTCACCGCAGCGTCCCCTTTGCAAAGTCCCGTCGTTCGGCTATCGGCATAGTGGCGTGCTGCCCCGGATGCCACAACCCGCCGACACGGCCCGCCACCACCGAATGCCGAGGAGCTTTGCCATGGTCTCGATCCTGAACCGCGCCCGGGCGGCCCTCACACGCGGGGCGCTGGGCCTCGTGGCGCTGGCGCTGGCCGCCTGCCAGCCGGTGGGCATGGGCGGCGGCGGTCCCTCGATCGATCCGAACGCGCCGGTTCCGGTGGCGCTTCTGGTGCCCGGCGGCAGCGGAAACGCGGGCGACGAGATGCTGGCCAAATCGCTGGAGAATGCGGCCCGCCTCGCCATGGCCGATCTGGGCGGTGTGCGGATCGATCTGCGCGTCTACAACACTGCAGGCTCGCCCGCACAGGCGCAGGCGATGGCGATCAAGGCCGCCGACGAGGGCGCCAAGATCGTGCTGGGCCCGGTTTTCGCGGCGGAGGCCAACGCGGCCGGCGCGGCGCTGGCGCCGCGCGGGATCAACGTGCTGTCCTTCTCCAACAACACCGACGTCGCGGGGCGCAATGTCTTCGTCCTCGGGCCGACGTTCCAGAACACCGCCAACCGGCTCGCGACCTATGGCGCGGGACAGGGCAAGACCCGCGTCATGGTGGTCAGCGACCAGACCCCCGCAGGCGAGGCGGGACGCACCGCGATCCTGCGCGGCGTTGCCAACGCGCGCGCCTCCGTCGTGGGTCAGGACAGTTACGTCTTCTCGCAGAACGGGATCACCAAGGCGGTGCCACAGATCGCGGCCAAGGTGCGTGCCTCGGGGGCGGACGCGCTGTTTCTGACCGCCGATACCGCAGGCGCGCTGCCGCTCCTGACCCAACTGCTGCGCGATCAGGGGATCGATCCTTCCGTGGCGCAGTTCATCGGCCTGACCCGGTGGGACATTCCGGCCGCGACGCTGTCTCTTCCCGGCACGCAGGGCGGTTGGTTCGCGCTGCCCGATCCGGCACTCTACGCGCAATACCAGTCGCGCTACCAATCGGCATACGGGCAGGCGCCGCATCCGATCTCGGGTCTCGCCTACGACGGCATCGCGGCCATCGGCGCGCTGGTGAAAGCGGGCAAGTCGAATGCGCTCACCGGGGCTGCCCTGACGCAGGGGTCGGGCTTCGTCGGCGTCAACGGGATCTTCCGGCTCCGGTCCGATGGCACGAACGAGCGCGGGCTCGCGGTGGCGCAGATCCGCAACAACGGGCTCACCATCATCGACCCCGCCCCGCGCAGCTTCGGCGGGGCGGGTCTCTGACCCTTCGGGACGCGCGAGGGCACGTCCATGGCACCGACCCAGACCGCCCCGGCGCGCCCCGTAGCCCGCGATGCGCCGCGACCGTTCCCAAACCAGCCGGGGGTCAGCGCATCCGACCTCCTGCTTCCTCCGGAGGAGATCCTCGACGCCGCCGCCGTGCTGGAGGCGATCCGGCGTGACGCGCACCGCGACCTTGGCCCGGTGCAGCGCCGCGCCGTCGCCGTGCAGCATCTGGGGGCCGCGCAGGCGGATGCGGCCCGGCGTCTGGAGCTGGCGTTCCGCACGGAGCCCCGCAACGCCCGCGGCCTGATCCGGGCCAACGCCTATGCCACGGACCAGATCCTGCGCGTGGCCCTCGCGGTGGCGACCCGGATGCTCCACCCCCTGCCCAACCCGACCGAGGCGGAGCGGGTGGCGGTCATCGCCGTGGGCGGCTACGGCCGGGCCGAGATGGCGCCCCACTCGGATCTCGACATCCTGTTCCTCGTGCCGTGGAAGGTCACGCCCTGGGCGGAGTCGGTCATCGAATCGATGCTCTACATGCTGTGGGATCTGAAGCTGAAGGTGGGGCACGCCACCCGCACCGCGAAGGACTGCATCCGCCTCGCCAAAGGCGATATAACGATTCGCACGGCGCTTCTGGAACGGCGCTTCATCGCGGGCGACGAGGCGCTGGCGACCGACCTGCGAACGCGGCTCTGGGCCGAGCTCTTCCGCAAGTCAGGGCCGGAGTTCATCGAGGCCAAGCTCGCCGAACGGTCTGCGCGCCACAAGCGTCAGGGCGGACAACGCTACATGCTGGAGCCCAACGTGAAGGAGGGCAAGGGCGGTCTGCGCGATCTCCAGACGCTTTACTGGATCGGGAAATATCTCCACGAGGTGCAAACCGCCTCCGGCCTCGTCGGGGCCGGGCTGCTGTCACGCGACGAATACGAGACCTTCGCGGTAGCAGAGAACTTCCTCTGGGACGTGCGCTGCCATCTGCACTACATCACCGGGCGCGCGATGGACACGCTGCACTTCGATCTGCAGGTCGAGGTGGCGTCGCGGATGGGCTACGCCGACGGCGCGGGGCGCCGGGCGGTCGAGCATTTCATGCAGGACTATTTCCGCCACGCGACGCGGGTCGGCGACCTGACCCGCGTGTTCCTGACCGAGCTGGAGGCCCGCAACGCCAAGGAGCCGCCGGCGCTCGCGGGGTTTCTGCGCCGCAAGCGCAAGCTGAGACCGGGCTACCGCATCCTGCAGGGGCGTCTCGACTTCGAGCCGGGGACCGACCTCGCCGCCCGGCCGCTGGGCCTCTTGGAGATCTTCGAGGAGGCGATGCGGTCGGGTGTGCTCCTCCATCCCGGCGCAATGCGGGTGATCGCGGCCAATCTCCATGTCATCGACGACGGCGTGCGGGCCGACCGCGAGGCGGCACGGATGTTTCTCGACCTCATGCTGAAGCACGGCAATCCCGAACGCGCGCTGCGCCGGATGAACGAGCTCGATGTCCTCGCCGCCTTCATCCCGGAGTTCGAGCCGATCGTCGCGATGATGCAGTTCAACGTCTACCATTCCTATACGGTCGACGAACATACCATCCAGTGCATATCCGCGCTGGCGCAGATCGAGCGGGAGGAGCTGCTCGAGGAGCTGCCGATCGCGAGCCGCATCATGAAGGAAGGCGTGAACCGCAAGGTTCTCTACGTTGCCTTGCTGCTCCACGACATCGGCAAAGGGCGGCCCGAGGACCATTCCATCCTCGGCGCGCAGATCGCCCGGCGCGTGGCGCCCCGGCTCGGGCTGAACGCGGACGAGGTGGAGACGGTCGAATGGCTGGTGCGCTATCACCTCCTGATGTCCGACATGGCGCAGAAGCGCGATATTTCAGACCCGCGCACGGTGCGGGATTTCGCCAAGCTGGTGAAGACGAAAAAGCGGCTCGACCTGCTGACGGTGCTGACGGTCTGTGACATTCGGGGGGTCGGGCCGACGACGTGGAACAACTGGAAGGCGCAGCTTCTGCGCCAGCTCTATCGCGACACGACGACCGCGCTGGATGGCGGGCTGGAGACTCTGAACCGCGAGAACCGGGCCGATACGGCGAAAAAGCGTCTGCGCGAAACGCTGGAAGGCTGGGACGGCAAGGCGGTCCGGGCGGACCTTGCGCGGCATTACCCACCCTACTGGCAGGGGCTCTTCACCGCGACTCATGCGGTGTTCGCGCGGCTGTTGGCCGGCATTGCCGACGACGAGATCCGCATCGACCTGCACCCCGATCCGGACCGGGACGCGACCCGCGCGGCCTTCGCGCTGGCCGATCATCCCGGCATCTTCTCGCGCCTTGCGGGCGCGCTGGCACTGGTCGGCGCGAACGTGGTGGACGCGCGGACCTATACGACCAAGGACGGCTACGCGACGGCGGTGTTCTGGGTGCAGGACGGCGAGGGGCGGCCCTACGACGTGGACCACTTGCCGCGTCTGCGCAGCATGATCGACCGCACGCTTGCGGGTGAGGTGCTGCCCCGCGATGCGCTGAAAACCCGCGACCGGGTGAAGAAGCGCGAAAGCCAGTTCCGGTTTCCGACCCACATCACCTTCGACAACGAAGGCTCCGAGATCTACACGATCATCGAGGTCGATACCCGCGACCGGCCCGGTCTGCTGCACGATCTGACGCGGACGCTGGCGGCCAGTCACATCTACATCGCCTCAGCCGTGATCGCGACCTATGGCGCGCAGGTGGTGGACAGCTTCTACGTCAAGGACATGTTCGGGCTGAAGCTGCACACCAGCGCCAAGCGGGATGCGCTGTCCGCGAAGCTCCGTCAGGCCATCGCGGACGGCGCGAAACGGGCGGAGGCATGATGCCGCACCCAGGACTGCAGGTGCCTGATCCGCCGGCCGTCCGGTCGGACCGGACGTCATGAGCGCTCCGATCCGTCTGATGCGCGGGTTTCTCACAGTCGGC
>JBBSVE010000051.1:0-19358 GCA_038233815.1 Rhodobacterales bacterium | reverse complement strand
GGTGGGGCAGGGGGCCTCGGTCGACCTGCTGGTGAGTGATCTGGAAGCCGATCTTGCGGACCGGCCCTACGCGGTGGCCCGGGTTGGCGCGGGCTGGATGCTGCGCACGAGGCCCGCCTTTGCCGCCGTCATCCGCGCCGCGGCGGATGTGGGCAGGCAGGCGCTGGACCTCTCCGAGTTCGATCTGGCCGTGCTGGCCGCCATCGCCCACCACCAGCCTATTACCCGCGAGGGGCTGCGGGAGATCTTCGGGGCGGACATCGGGCGGGATCTGATCGGGCGGTTGACCGGGCACGGTCTGATCGGCACCGGCCCGCGAGAGCCGCGCCGCGGCGCACCGCACACGTTCGTCACCACCGACGCATTCCTCGCGGCGTTCGGGATGGAGAGCCTGCGCGAGATGATCGAGGGGGAGGAGATGTGAGATTCTGGCCAGAGCCATCTTAATGTCGACAACTTCTTACGGCTTGCCGCAAGATTACGCCGACCGCACAGTGGCTCCGTCAGATTGTCGCCGTAAATGTCGGCGGTCTATTTGGGAAAGTAGAAAATTCGCCAGTGATGGAGACTTTATGGCCCCACCGCGCGGTTCGGCTGCGCTTCAACATGCGCCGCAATCGCGCGTGGGGTCGTCAGCCAGACATCCGGGTGCGCCTTTGCGATGTGGCGCAACGCGCGAGTCAGGGCGGCAAGCCGGAATGGCTGGCCCGAGATGAAGGAGTGAACAACGACCGACATCACTAGTGGACGCACCCGAGCGGCCAATCGCAACTCATCGAATTCATCCATGATCATGCCCGCGAAGGCATCCGCCGTGGTCTGGCGTCCAATGAGGGTCGTGGAGTCGTTGAGTTCCAGCGCATAGGGCAACGACAGCAGCGGGCCGGATCTGGTGTGCAGCCAGACCGGCTGATCGTCGAGCCGCAGGTCCATGAGATAACGGTATCCCGCCTCCTTCAGCAGATCCGCCGTTCGGTCGGTCTGCGCCAGCCATGGCGAGGACCAGCCGCCGGGGCGCCCGCCTTCGACGGCCTCGATCCGGTCAGCAACGGCCTTGAGATAGGCCGCTTCCGCCGCTTCTTCCATCCCCGCGAGCGTGTGGGAATTGCTGATGCCGTGGCCCACGATCTCGCACCCCATGCCACGGGCGTGGTCGGTCACGGCGGGCGCGCTGTCGTAGACCGCGGTGTTCAGCAAAAGACCCAGCGGGATCCCCAGATCGGCGAGGCGATCCATGACCCGGAATGCCCCGACCCGATTGCCGTAGTCGCGCCATGAGGTATTGACGTAATCGGGCTTTGGCGCGCCGGGGAACAGGTCTTCGGTCATGCCCGTTCCGAAGTCGTAGTCCTCTGCGCCCATGACGACATAAACGGCCAGACGCCTGCCGCCCGGCCAGTCGAAGTCGGGTCGGTCGGTCATTGGGGAGTAGCTCCACCGGGACTGGCGCGTCAGCATGGTCCGACCTTTGCGAGCAGGGGTGCGAGGGAAGCGAAGTCGCCGGTCAGGGCCTTGGCGGGCGGCCTCGCGTGGGTCGCGCGACGCGAGGTGGCAACGCCGCAACGGACCAGCATCTCCGCAAGTCCGACACCCGCCGCCACGCCGTCGATCACCGGCACGCCAAGCTCCGCCTGCATCGGGCTTGCGTGATGCCCGATCCCGGCACAGCCGAGGATCACCGCCTCGGCCCCGTCGTGATCCAGCGCCAGCCACGCCGCGGCCATCAGGGCCGCGATCACCGCATCCTCGCTGTCGCCGTGGAGGACCGGCAGATCGATGGCCCGGACCGGGAGGCAGCGGCCCGCAAGGCCAAGGCCCAGCGACTGCACCACGCGGTGGGCATGGACCCGGGTGCGGACCGGCAGGGTGACGATGGAGAACGTCTGCGCCACGAGCGCTGCCGCCATCAGGGCGGCTTCGGTCATGCCGACGACGGGAACGTCCGAGACCTCGCGCGCCGCCGCAAGCCCGGTATCGCCGAAACAGGCGATCACGAAGGCATCGATTCCGGTTCCACGCAGACGCAAAATCTCGGACAGGACGCCCAGGCTCGCCAACGCCTCGTCGAAGCTGCTTTCGACAGACGGTGTTCCTTCCATGGGTTCGCTGACCGTCACGCGGGTCCCCGGCGCGGCGACGGCCTGTCCTGCGGCCAGATCCAGTGCCGACAGTGCGGCGGTGGTGTTGGGATTGAGGATGTGGATGTGCATGTCAGCGCCCTTTCATGACATCTGATCCAGCCAGACCTGCGCAATCGCATCGCGCCGTGCGATCCACGCCCCGCCTTTGTCGCGCAGATGGGCCAGCACCGCCCGAAGGCCCGCAATGCGCCCCGGTCGCCCGATGATCCGGGTGTGCAGGCCGATGGTCATCATCTTCGGCGCGGCATCCCCTTCGTCGTGCAGGCAGTCGAAGGCATCGGCGCAATAGCGCGCGAAATCGGCGCCATGGGTAAAGCGCGCGGCGTTGAAGAACTGCATGTCGTTGGTGTCGAAGGCGTAGGGCAGGACGACATAGCCCTGCGGGCCGGGCCGCAGGATCTGTGGCAGGTCGTCGTTGTAGGTATTGCTGTCGTATAGAAATCCGCCCTCCTCCATCAGTAGGCGGCGGGTGTTGGCCGATGGATGGCTCTTCACGTGCCAGCCGCGCGGGCGGGCGCCGAGGAGATCCTGAAACGTGGCGACACAGCGCGCGATGCTGGCGCGTTCGGCCTCCTCTGCCATGTGGTTGTGATGCTCCCACAGCCACCCATGGCACATCGTCTCGTGCCCGCGCGCAAGGGCGTCGCGACCGAGCCAAGGCGCACGCTCCAAGGCTCGACCGCAGAGGTTGAGCGTGATGGGCGCATCGAATTCCGCCAGCACACGCATGATGCGCCAGTAGCCGGCGCGGCTGCCGTATTCGAAATGGCTCTCGATGCAAAGGTCGCGCTGGCCCTGAACCTCGTCCTGGACCTCATAGACGGATTCGTTGCGTGCATCGCCTGCGGAGATCGCGTTCTCGGCGCCCTCCTCGATGTTCAGAACGAAGGACACCGCGACGCGCGCGCCGCCCGGCCAGACCACGCGCGGCGGGGTTTCGCCGTAGCCCAGAAAATCGCGCCCGTCACCCGAAGGCCCGTCACCTGTCATGGCCCGATCCTGCGCGCCATTCCGACATCCGTCGCGAATGCGCGCGCGACCATTTCGCGGTACGCGGGCTCGAGCTTGGCCGCGCTTTCGCGCAGGGCGCGCGCGGCCTCACGCAGCGTGGGTTCCATCGCGCGAAGGTCGGTCAGCAGAGCCGTCTCGTCGATTGTCGTAAGCACCCGGTCGCGCATCACCACCCGGCCCGCCACGATGGTGTGGCGGACCGAAGCGCCGGATTCGCAGAACACGAGTTGCCGCCGGATGTCATGCAGCGGCCGGTAGGGCGGCGCATCCAGATCAAGAACGGCAAGGTCTGCCGCAGCACCCAACGCGATCCGGCCCAGCGGATCGCGGCGGCGAAGCACGCGGTTGCCGCCGTCCCAGACCGTCGCCAGAACTTCCGGCGCGGTCGGCCATGTGGCGGGGTCGGGGTCGGTCACGGTGTGGACCATGCCCGCGGTCTTCATGGCAAACCAGAGATTGTGACTGTCGTCGCTGATCGCCTCGTCCGTGCCAAGGCACAGCGGAACGCCCGCGTCGCGAAGCGCGCGGAACGGCATGACGCCGCTGCCGAGCCGGAGGTTGCAGACCGGGTTGTGCGCGACCGTTGCACCTGCGCGGGCCAGCAGCGCGATGTCGTCGTCGTCGACCCAGATCGCATGGATCACCTGCATATGGTCGTCCAGCACGCCAAGATCATCGACATATCGGACCAGAGACTTGCCGAAATTCCGGTCGCCCAGAACCCGTTGCGTGCGGGTCTCGAGGATGTGGCAGAAGAACGGCAGATCGTGTTTTTGTGCCAGCGCCGAAAGCGCGCGCAGATAGTCGGGCGTCGCCCGCTGCGGCGCGGAGCAGGATACCGCCGCCCCGATGCGCCCGTCGGCCGCCCCATGCCATCGGGCGATGAGATGGTCGTAATGGTCCAGCATGTCCTCGGCCGTTTCGAGCGGCAGAGCGCGCATCGAGGCTTTCTGATCCTCTGTCAGGATCTCCTCCAGGAACGGATATTTCTGGTATTCCACGACGATTGGCTGATCCAGACCGAGGGTCGCGCGCATGCCACTTTCGGCATAGGCCCCGGCGATGGCGTCGATGGCGCTGCGGCTGGCGAGCGGCACGAAGAACGCGTCGTCTGCGACCGTCGTGATGCCCAAGCGCAACATTTCGGCGGCCCCGAGCAGGGTCCGCAGGCGGACGACCTCCGCATCCTCGGCCCCATCCCTTTGTTGAGGCACCTCGTAGAGCATGAAGACTTCCAGCGGCAGCCCGTCGAGCGTTCCGCGCATCAGATTGCCTGGCGAATGGATATGTGCGTTGATCAGTCCGGGGATCACGAGATGGCCGGTCACGTCCAGCACCTCGGCCCCCCCGACGGGGAGGCCCGGTCCGATCGCCTCGATCCGGCCGCCCGAGATGGCAATATCGGCGCAGATGGGTTCGACGGTATGCGCATCGGGCAGGATCACCCCGCCGCGCAGCAGCAGATCAGACATGGAAATTCCTTTCGGCATGGTCATGACACTCGACTTCGCGTTCTGGCCGGTTCGGGAGGCGACCGTCCGCGACAATCTGCGGGCCTTCACGATGCAGACCGGAATCCCGGTCGCCCCACGCCCGGTGCCGGGGGCCTATCACAGCGTTCTCACGGCAGAATTCGTGGCCGGCACCGGCCCGGACGTCTTTTATGCCCAGCGGGCGGAGGCGGCGTCGTGGGGCGCTGCGGGATTTGTGGCGCCGCTCATTCCGGCACCGGACATCGTGGGGCGCATGGACGCGCGGCTGGCAGACGGCGCGCGCGACGCAACCGGGCAGTTGCTGGGTCTGACCTACTACAACGGCGGACCGTTCACGCTTTTCCTTCGGGCCGATGTCGACGAGGCTCCGGCAAGCTGGCGCGCGCTTCTCGACCTGATGCGCCGCTGCAAGAAGGACGGGCTTTCGACGCATCCCTTCGTGCCGCGCTGGCATCGGGGGCAGACCGGGCTGGTGTGGAGCCTTTTGTGCCATCTCGCCACCGAGGGCGTGCTGCGGCTTGACGTGGCCGAGGCCGAGGAGGTGCTTGCCGATGTGCTGGGGATCTGGACCGCCCTGCTGGCCGAAGGGCTGGTGCCGTCCGACAGTCTTGATGATACCGGCGACGTGGCTGCGCTGACCCGCTGGACCGGTGGCGCGCACATCGCGACGTTCACGATGGACTATCTCGCCGCCGACATCGCGGAGGCGACGCCTCCCTTCGGCGTTCCGGTGGCGCGCCTGCCGGGACGGACAGGTACGCCGCTGATGCCGGGGCATGCCCTGTTGTGCATCCGTCAGGGCCTTGACGCGACGCGGTACGACGCGGCCCTGCGGCTGGCGGTGTTTCTGGGCGGCGAAGCGGTTCATCGTCGCTGGCTGCGCGATCACCTCTTTGCCGTGGCCTATCCCGATCTGACGGCAGAGCCGGACAGCCGCGCGGCGATGCTGCGGCACTTTCCCGCCGCGCAGGGCCTCGAAGCCGTTGACCGGATCATCGCACAGCGCCACGCCGCCGTGACATCGCCCATCACGCAACGTCCCTGCGCGCTGGCGTGGAGCGCCCTGGCGGACCGGACGATCCGCGCGGCGCTGCGTGCCTCCGGCGCGGGTTCGGTCCGGCGCGCAGCACAACAGGTCGTGGCGGCATGGCGACGGATGGACGGCTGAGATCATCCCATCGCGTCCCGCCTGCGCGCGGCTTCCGTGGGCGACAGGGCGAGGGCCGCGTCCGCGCCGTTGCATCCGATCACCATTCCGGCCGCGACGATCGCGCGGCGTGCAGCCTCCTCCGGTGGCAGGCCGGCCATCCGGCAGGCGCAATACGCGCCGCCGAACGCATCGCCCGCGCCGGTGGTGTCCACCACCGGGGCGGGCGGTACGGCGATCCGGGTGACGCTGTCGCCGTGCGCGAGGACTACATCCGCTCCGCCCCGCTTTATGATGACCTCCGGGAACCCCGCCGCGACCAGCGCGCGGGCTGCCCCGTCCCAGTCATCGCCGGCGATATGGGCGCTTTCCATCTCGCTGGGCAGGATCGCATCCGCGCCGCGCAAGATGTCCGCGAGTCCGCCCGCATCCAGCGCCTTGGCAAGGTAGGGCGAGGGGTCGACCGAGATGTATCCTACCCGGTCCTTGAGCGACGCGAGACTGCGCGGGCTCCGGTCCCGAACCTGCGGCCCGAGATGGAGCGCCTTGGCGGGCAGCCAATCCGCCGGGAGATCGGATGCCTCGGGCGAAAAGTCGAGCAGGTAGTCGAGGTAAGTCTCGGCGTCGCCCGGATCGCCTTCGGAGCCGATATGCGTCAGCCCTGCATTGCGCGGTAGGCAACGCCGCGATCCGTCGGTCTCATAGACGATCCATTCGGTCAGGTGTGGCAGGTTCACGTCGCGGCAACAGACATGGGTGATCCCCGCCCGCGCGAGCATCCCCTCCACGTCGAAACCGAAGCCGGTGCCGCGCCGCAGGGTCACGCCGATCCGCGCCGGATCGATCCACAGACGCGCCCCTGCGGCGGCGAAGATCGCGTTGCCCCCCATCTGCGCGCGCCAGGGGCCGGGGGTCGCGGGCACGACATGATCGACCGTCACCTGACCGAGTATCAGAAGGTCGGGACGGTCCGTCACGCCAGCGTCCCCGCATCCTCGCGCAGCGTGCTGGCGGAGATCAGCGCGAAACCGTCCGTCCTGCGCAGCGGGATGGAGGCGATCCCCGAAAGCTGAGCCATGTAGAGCACGACAAGCTGCGCGGGCAGATGATAGACCATGGGTGACAGCAGATCGCCCAGCCCGTCCGGCATCGCGAAATGCGCGAACGCGTCCGTGGCGTCAGCGGACGCGGGCGCCACCAGCAGGGCCCGCCCGCCCGCGCCCGCCATTCCCCGTACGATCTCCTCCGCGCGGTCGGCACTGTTGCCGGGAGGCGCAATGACGAACACCACCGATCGTTCGCGCCACGAGAAATACGTCAGGAAATACTCCAGATGTGCCCACTCCTCGAGATCCTGATGGACGCCGTTGATCGGCATCTGTTCATGGAACTTGGCCGCACTGTAGGCCGCCGTCCCCCGGCTCGGACCCGCGCCGATGGCAAACACGGTATCTACGCCAAGGATCTTCTGCGCCACGTCGCGCGCCGTCGCGTCGATGGTGGCGGCGGTCTCGGGCAACCATTCGACCGAGGCGCGGAGATCGGCGCGCAGACTTGTCGCCGTTCCAGCGTCCAGATGGCCGCGCATCGCCCCAAGCTCGATCCCAAACGTGTAGAGCGCCTGAAGAACCGCAACATATTCGACGAAGTTCAGAAAGCAGCGGCCATAGCTTTCGGGGATGCCCGCAAGATCGCCGACCGGGCGATGCACGATGGCATCGGCGCTCGTCGCCAGCGGCCCGGTCAGCGACCCGGTGATCCCGAGAGTTGCCAGCCCCTTGCTCTTCGCCAGCGCCACGCATTCGCGCGCGCGGGAGGAGGAGCCGGAGTTGGAAATGCTGACGACCACATCGCCCTCGCCGAGAAGCGGGATCTGATAGCGCGCAAGTTCCATCGCGGTCAGCGCCTGCACCGGCAGGCCGGTCCAGCGCGCCAGCGCCGGGGCCGCCGACAGGGCGGAAAAATAGCTGTCGCCCGATCCTGCGAGAAAAAGCCGCTTGGCCCCCGCGATGCGCGGATTGGCTAGCGCCTGCATCACCGTCGCATTCACGGTCCCGACGAGGGCATCGTAGTTCAGCGCACTGTCCATCGCCTTCCTGATTTCGTCGGCATGGGGGGGGAACGTGGTATCGGTCACGGGTCAGGTCCTTGCTTCAATGGGCGGTTCGTGACGGGGCGCGCTCGGTCCCGACGGGTCGGCGGCATGGGGGGGGAACGTGGTGTCGGTCACGGGTCAGGTCCTTGCTTCAATGGGCGGTTCGTGACGGGGCGCGCTCGGTCCCGACGGGTCGGCGGCATGGCAGGCCGCTGTGTGGCCCATGCCGAAATCCGTCATCGCGGGGTCGATGGTCCTGCAGACGGGCATGGCGATGGGACAGCGGGTGTGAAAGCGACACCCGGGCGGAGGGCGCGCAGGGCTCGGGATCTCGCCGGTCAGGACGGGCACCTCGCGCGTCGCCTCCACCGCCGGATCGGGGGAGGGGGCCGCCGCCAGCAATGCCTGCGTATAGGGGTGGCGGGCATGGGCTATCAGAGCCTGCGCGGGACCGATTTCCACGAGTTGGCCAAGATACATCACGGCGACGCGGTCGGCGAAGCTGAACACCCGCGCCAGATCGTGCGAGATGAACAGATAGGTCAGCGAGAAGCGTTGCCGCAGGTCGTCGAACAGCCGCAGGATCTGTAGCTGCATCGACACGTCCAGCGCCGACAGCGGCTCATCCGCGACGATGAAATCAGGGCGTAGGATCACCGCGCGGGCGATGGCGACGCGCTGACGCTGCCCACCGGAGAATTCATGCGGAAAGCGGTTGCCGAAAGACGAATCGAGTCCGACGGCATCCAAAATCTCGTCGACCTTTTCGCGGACCTCCCGGCGGGAGCCGCTGCCATGCACCACCAATGCCTCCGCCAAAGCGTCGAAGATCCGTGCCTTGGGGTTGAGCGAGGAATAGGGATCCTGAAAAATCATCTGGAAATCGGATCGCGCGCGCCGCAGAGGCTCGCCCGACAGGCTGGTGATGTCCCGGTCCCGGAAATTGAGCCGCCCCCCGGCGATGGGTGCCGTCCGGATCATCGCCCGCCCGAGCGTGGACTTGCCGCAGCCGCTTTCACCGACGAGCGCCACGGTCTCTCCCTGACGGATGGCGAGCGAGACGTTGCGAACGGCCTGCACGAGCGGGGCGGGGCCGCGTGAGAAGAGAGGCTTGCGAAGCGCGAAGGTCACGGAAAGTTCCTTCGCCTCGACGAGGACGGGACGGTCGGTCATGAACCGCCCTCCAGCGGATGAAAGCAGGCGACGCTGCGCCCCGTCGCATCGGCCTCGAGTGGCGGCAGCTGCGCGCGGCAGATGTCGGTCGCACGCGGGCAGCGGGGCTCGAAAGCGCAGGCGTTCAGCACCTGCGAGGGATCCGGCGGATTGCCGGGAATGGGTTGCTGGTCGCGAAACGGAACGTCGAAGCGCGATGTGGAATCGAGCAGTCCCCGCGTATAGGGATGCGCCGGGGCGGCGTAGAGCTGCGCGCTCGGCGCATCCTCGACGATCCGGCCGCCATACATGACAAGGATCCGGCCCGCGACCCGCGCCAGCAGCGCCAGATCGTGCGTGACCCAGATCATCGCCATCCCGATCTCGGCCTGGATGCGCTGCACCAGCCGGATGATATCGGCCTGGACGGTGACATCGAGCGCGGTCGTGGGCTCATCCGCGATCAGCAGTTTCGGGCGGAGCGCCAGCGCCATGGCGATCATCATGCGCTGCCGCATCCCGCCCGACGCCTGATGCGGATACTGCGCCACACGCAGTTCCGGTGCCGGGATACCGACCTGACCGAGCAGGTCGAGCGCTGCGGCCCGTGCGTCGGCCCGCGAAAGCCCCCGATGGCGCCGCAGCCCTTCGGACAGTTGCCGCCCGACCGTCAGGACCGGGTTCAGGCTGCTGAGCGGATCCTGAAAGATGTAGGACACGACGGGTCCCCGCAACGCCTCGAGCTGGCGCCGGGTCATGTCCAGCACCGGGCGGCCATCGAGATCCAGCCGGGTCGCCTCGATCCGGGCCAGCTTTTCGTCGAGCAAGCGCGCCGCGGCCATCACCGCGACCGACTTGCCCGAACCGCTTTCGCCCACGAGCCCCACGACCTCGCCCGGCTGTATCCGGAGGGAGAGTCCGCGCACGGCATGGATCGTCCGTCCGCGCCGCTGGAACCGCACCGTCAGATCGGCGATGTCGAGAAGCGCGCCGCTCATCCGCCGACCTTCGGGTTGAACCGGTCCTGCAGCCAGTCGCCGCACAGGTTGCCGCCCAGCACGGTCAGCGCGATCGCGATCCCCGGCATTGCCGTCAGCCACCACGCGGTTTGCAAGAAGGCGCGGCCGTCGTTCAGCATCGTGCCCCAGGACGGGTTGGAACCATCGACCCCGACGCCGAGGAACGACAGCGCAGCCTCGGTCAGGATTGCCTGCGCCATGGAAAAACTGGCAACGACGATGATCGGTGACACGGTGTTCGGAAGGACGGTTGTACGCAAAAGGCGCGTGGTCGGCACGCCGACGCTGACTGCGGCATGAACGTAGTCCTGGTTCTTGACCGACATGACCTGCCCGCGCACCACGCGCGCGTAGTTCACCCATGTCCCGAGGGCCAACACCAGCACCACCGGCCAGAACCCGCCCCCGAGGGTTGCAAGCAGGAAGATCGCCAGCAACGTGAAGGGAAACGAAAGCTGCGCATTGATGACCACCGACAGGATCAGATCGACCCAGCCGCTAAAATATCCTGCAATGATTCCGATCGAGGACCCGATCGCCGCCCCCACCACGACGGCGGCAGCCCCCACGGCCAGCGAAATCCGCGCGCCGAAGATCACGCGGGACAGCATGTCACGGCCGAGATTGTCGGTGCCCAGCAGATGCGCCACCGATCCGCCCTCCAGCCAGAACGGCGGTCGCATCCGGGCCGGCAGATTGATGGCGGTGGGTTCAAAGGGCGCAATCCATGGCGCCAGCAGCGCGCAGGCGACAGCCGCCAGCAGGATGCCGAGGCCGATCAGGCCCAGCGTGTCGCGGCCCGCAGGGCGAAAGCCTCTCATGAGAGCTTCACCCTCGGGTCGATAACGACATAAAGCAGGTCGACAAGGAAGTTGATGACGACAAAAGCCGCCGCGGCGAAGAGAACGACGCCTTGCACCAGCGGAAAATCCCTTTGGTAGACGGCATTCACCGCAAGCCGTCCGACGCCCGGCCAGGCAAAGATCGTCTCGGTGATGAACGCCCCGCCGATCAGCTCTGCCAGTTCAAGCCCGGCCATGGTGACGACCGGTATCATCGCATTGCGGAATGAATGGACCCACAAGACGCTGCGCTCTCGCAGGCCCTTCGAACGGGCGGTGCGGACATAGTCTGCGTTCAGCACCTCAAGCATGCTGGCGCGCATCAGGCGGGTCAGTCGCGCCGCGGATTGCAGGGCGATAGTGATTGCAGGCAGAATGATGTAGCTGACGCCGCCGTATCCGGAGACAGGCAGAAGCCGCAACTGCACCGCAAAGAGCGCGATCAGCATGAGACCGATCCAGAAATTCGGCGCGGACTGGCCGATCATCGCAAGGGACGTAGCGATAAAATCCCACAAAGTGTTGCGGTTCAGCGCAATGAAGATGCCGAGCGGCACGGCGATCAGGATCGACAGCACGAAACCGGTGAGCGCCAGTTGAAGCGTCGCCGGCAGGCGTTCGGCGATCAGACCGCTGACCGCAGCCTGCTGCACGAACGAGAAACCCAGATCTCCCTGAAGCGCACGCCAGACATAACTGCCGTACTGCACCATCAGCGGCTTGTTCAGTCCCAGATGTTCGCGCAGATCTTCCTTCGCCTCGCGAGACGCATTCTCGGGGGCAATGAGGTCTACCGGATCGCCCGTCAGATGGCCGACGACAAAGGTCGTGAAGGACACGATCAGCAGAACGACAAGGGCCATCGCAAGACGGCGGGCAAGGAAACGGAGCATCGGTGCGGGTTCTGCTTTCGTCGGGACGGATGCCCCCGGCAGTGTCTGCCGGGGGCATTTCTACTGACCGGAGGTCCGGTTACTCGACCTTCATCAGGTAGGGTTCGACGTAGTTGTCGGCGCGGAAGTCGTAGGTCACGCGGTTCGACTTGCCGAACACCACCGGAAGCCGCCAGAGGTAGAGCCACGGCGCGTCGTTCCAGACGATCTCCTGTGCTTGGAACTCCAGTTTCTGCCGCTCCGTATCATCCAGCGTCTGCGAGGCCTTCTTCACCAGCGCGTCGTAGTCGGGATTGCAGTAGCCCGACGAATTGTCGACATGCCCGCAGGTCAGGATGACCAGTTCGACCGACGGGTTGATGAGGGCCGCCCAACCCGTGAAGTAGATGCCCTTGGTGCTGACCCCGCCCAGCATTTGCCGGAACTGGCCCAGTTCCACGGCCTCGATGGTGGACTTGATGCCGATCGCGTCGAGATACGAGGCGACCACCTCGGACACCTCCTTGCCGCCGGCAAAGCGGGTGGAATACTGGATCGTCAGCGGAAACCCGTCGGCAAAGCCGGCCTCGGCCATCAGCGCCTTGGCCTTTTCCGGATCATAGGCGAAGCGTTTGAGATCGGG
This sequence comes from Rhodobacterales bacterium, assembly GCA_038233815.1. Taxonomy (GTDB): domain Bacteria; phylum Pseudomonadota; class Alphaproteobacteria; order Rhodobacterales; family Rhodobacteraceae; genus JBBSVE01. The sequence continues at coordinate 6,943 of JBBSVE010000051.1, read as the reverse complement.
ATTGTTGTTCGGCGGGTTCACGATCGAGGGGAGCGGCACCGTCTTGCCGTCGAGCAACGAGTCGATGATAGTATTCACGTCCACCGCATAGTTCAGCGCCTGACGCACCCTGACATCCTGAAGCGCGGGCTGCTCGCCCTTCAGGTTGATGCCCATGTGCATCTTGCGCAGGCCCTCGACATAGACTGCCGAGGAAATGTCGCTGTCGGCCTGTGCTGCGACGTCGGGGGTGATGTCCACCACGACATCCACGGTGCCCGCCCGCAGTTCGTTGATCCGCGACGACATCTCGGGGATCACCCGCAAGACAATCTCTGCCGCGTCGGGTGAATCACCCCAGTAGCCCTCGTTGCGCACCAGCGTCATGCGGTCGTCGCGATCCCACGATCCGAGCTTGTAGGGGCCAGATCCGACAGGCTCCTGCGCGACCTTGTCGGGCGCAGTGTCGGTCATATATTTCGGCGCGCCGATAAACGCTTCGGCCAGCCAGTAGAGCATGTTGACGGTCGGCGCCCCAGTCACAAGGTCGACGGTGTAGTCGTCGACAACGCGCACGTCCTTTAGCCCGGTCTGGTCGTGCAACTGCTGCACGGTCGAGAACGGCGCGGTATTCATCCGGGCAAAGTTGACGCGCACGGAATCCGCATTGAATGGCTCGCCATTGGTAAAGGTCACGCCCTCGCGCAGATGGAAGCGCCATGTCACGTCGTCGACCCGCTCCCACGAGGTTGCCAGCCGGGGTTCGGCGGACCCGTCGGGCGCGCGGCGCACGAGGCTGTCGAAGATCGACCAGATCACGGACCCGGTCGGGTGGTTCGAGTCCAGCAGATGCGGATCGAGGCTGATGACGTCGTTGGACGAAGCGATCGTGATCGTCTTGCTGTCCTGCGCCCAGATCGGGGCTGGCAGCACCGCGCCAAGCGACAGGGCGACGACGGACGACAGCACAAGCCGTCGTGCCAGCCGGAAGGGTTCAAGGTGCGTCATCGGGTTCTTCCTCTCTGTGGATTTCGTTTCACGTCCAGGCAGGGTGGGAGCGTGAAAAAATCTCCCCCGCGTCGCGCCCGCGCCAGTTGCGTTCGCCGTAGCTGGCCAGAAGCGTATCGAAGATGCGTGCCATTTCGGCAGTCGCATTCGACGGCAGCGGCAGGACCGGTTCGAAATCCGTCACCGAGGGCGAGCCGCCCACCCAGACATGCCGCGCCCGGCGGCCGGGGGGCATCATGAAAAGCGCGTCCACCGGATCGAACACGGGCTGGACCGCCGGATCGTTCAGATCCCAGACGACCAGATCGGCCCGCGCGCCCTTGGCCAGCCGCCCCAGATCCGATCGCCCGATGGCGTTTGCCGCGGCAATGGTGGCGGCATGAAAGAGATCGGCGGGAGTGGTGTTGCCCTTACCAGAGAGCCGCGCCATCGCCAGGCCGATCTGAAGATTCATTAGCATGTCGGGGGGCGCGGTGTCGGTTCCGAGGCCGATGGCGATCCCCCGGTCGCGGAACGCACCGAAACTGTCCATCCGGCCGCCACCGCGCCCGATCACCAGAGGGCAATGAACCACCACCGCGTCGCTGTCCGCCAAGAGATCGATATCCGATGCAATCAGGCTCGGGTCCGCGTCCGGCCCGCCCAGATCGACGGCATGAGGCAGAAGCGCCCGGGGTCCCAGCACGCCCAGATCGGCAAGATGCGCCAGCGAGGTCTTCCCCGACCGCGCCCAGATCACCCGCGCCTCGGCCCGCGACTGGCAGCAGTGCAGGCGGAACGGCACGCCCAGATCGCGGGCAGCGTCGGCCGTGCGGCGGATCAGGTCGTCGGAGCAGGTGTCTATGGTCGACGGCACGAGGAGGCCGGTGATTAGCGGACCGTGCTCCGTGCAGCGCCGAATGAAACGGGCAGCATCCTCCAGCCCCGCAAGCCCCAGATCCTCTCGCTTCAACTGACCCGGGCTGCCGGTTTCGCCGACGACATTCACGGCAGACCTGAAACTTGGCCCGAGACACAGACGCAGACCGATTCTCGTGCCGATGTCGGCGATAGCATCGAACTCGGCCGCGTCCTCGGCCCATTCGCGGAACAGAAGCGATGTGACCGGCAAGGCGGTCGTGATGCCCGAGGCGAGGAGCTGGGCGAAGACGATACGAACCGCCAGCGTGCGATCCTCGGGCGACAGAACGTCACGACGACGGCTCCGGGCATACGCGCTGCTCCAGGTCGTGTCGCGTCCGTCACGCGGCGCGCCAACGCCGAGGATCGTGGTATCCGCATCCGCCAGCGCATTCAGATCGACAAAGCCGGGCGCGATCAGAGCGCGGCCGCAGTCGATGATCCGGTCCGCCGGACGTTGGCTCTTTGGGCCGACGGAGAGGACGCTGTCGCCATCGAGAAGGATTTCGCCATCATCGATCAGACGGTGGCGCCCCCCCTGTTCGCCCAGAACCCAGTGTGCCGTCAGCTTGCAGATCATGTGTGCCCCCGTCTGGACAAGCTTCCTGCACGACATGACGTCAAGCAAGAAAAATTTCTTGCGTCGCTTATTAAAAAGTTTTCATAACCTATGAAAAAATTTGCTCCGGTAGTAGCTGCAAGAACCAATATGCCCACAAAAGCAGGCTAAAATACCATCGCGACGAGATAAAACCAATTGCGCAAGCGCCGCTTGATTTGCTGAAAGTTGTTCAGCCAACTTTATCTGACACAAAGAAAGAAAGATATTCAGTCTGTCCATCCCAGTGCCGTCGGCCCAATGCCGCTGACGGCCAGCGCACCCGCTGCTGCCCCGGCAGCAAGCTGCGCCGGTATGCGGAGCCCCATTGCGACCGCCGCGGCGATGGCCCCGAGTGCTGCGTCCCCTGCACCGGTGGGGTCGATGGCGCGGACCCTTGCCGCGGCAAAGCTGTGCCGCGCATTTCCCCGGACATGGAGCAACCCGCGCGCCCCACGCTTCAGGATCAGCACTGGCATCTGTTTGGAAAGAGAGGCCTCGATACGCGCCTCCTGGGTCTCGCCGGTCAGCAGGGCGGCCTCGTCGAGGCTGGGAGCAAAGATATCTACACCGTGAAAAAGGGACAGGACGCGGGGGCCCGGCGCGGCAAACACCTCACTCGTATCCGCGATCAGCACGCCGGAGGTGCGGGCACGATAGTCGCCAACTCGCTCCGGCGGCATGGGACACAGAAGGCAGACAGGGGCGACGGTGTCAGGCACAGGCGGCGCCAGGGCCTCTGTGCGTGTCCACCAGTCGTCGTTGCGTGCAGCACTGTCGCAGCGCTCCTCGGTCGCATCGTAGATCAGCCGGGTTCGGCGGGTCGGGCCCGCGCGGCGCTGAATGTGCCGCGTATCGATGCCGAGTGCTGCGAGACGGTGCAGCCACGCGTCGGGAAAGTCATCCCCCACGGCGATCAGGATTCGTGGGGTCACACCCATCCGGACCGCTGCCAATGCGGCATAGATCGCCGCCCCGCCGATGCTTTCCACCTCCTCACCCGAGGCTACGCTCAGCCGGTCAATCGAGGCATAGCCCGCGATGTCGATCCCCGTCACCGGCGGCTCACATGCCGGAGCCGACCAGCGAGCGGCGGGTCAGCAAGCGCGACACGGTGAACTTCTCCACATCATCTTTCAGGTGCGGCCGCCGGTCGGGATCGGTGCCGTTCGCGTGCCCCAAGTGATAGGAGAGAAGTTGCAGCACGATGGCCTGCACGACGGGAAGTGCCGCTGAAGACGCCGGGCACCGGAACCGGTGCCGCGCATCCGGCACGGGGGTCTCCGGGGCCTCGATCGACACCGTGGCGACGCCAAGACGCCCGAGTGCCTCTGCCGCCGCACTTGCAAACGGAGCGGACGCGGCATCCGCGGGCAGCAGGACCACAATTTCCCGCCGGGCCATGGCCCAGTATTGGCGATGGGCGAACTCCTCGATGTCGTCGCTCCATGCAGGGACGGTCGTGACCTCGACCATCTTCGCCGCGCCGTAATCCGCAGTCGCAACGCTCTGCCCGACGCCGAGGATGCGTATCCCGGGCAATTGCGCGCCATCTCGTGCGGCCAATTCAGCGGCCTGCACGTTCACCGCCTGAAGGAAGGCAGGCAGATCCGCCAGCGCCCCTTCGACCGCGCGGGGAAGCGGGGAAGTGTCCGTCAGCATCGCCAGCGCGAGGACGCTGGCGGTATAACTGGAGGTACCGCAGAGGAAGGCACCGATCTCTGCAATTCCCAGTTCAAAACGCGGCAGGCCCAGGGCGCCCACGCGCCCGCCGGTTGTATTGGTCAAGAGCGCCGCGACAGGACCGGCGGCAAGGGCCGCTTGCGCTGATTGCAGGCTGCGATCGACGGCGCCCGACATCGTGATGCCCAGAACCCGGTCCCGCGAGGTCAGGCCCGGCGCGACATTCAGCAGGAAATCGAGGCTGGCGCTTGCGCGTGCCGCCTTCCCGCCGACCGTCTGCCCTGAAAGAGCGGCACGCGCCGCGAACCAGCCGTCGCCACTGCCGAAGGCGTGAAAGCTGCCGCCGTCGGGGTGCAGCCACTGCCGTGCAAAGGCAGCGGCTTCCTCGCGCCGATCGATCAGGGCGGAAAGCAGCTGTGGTTGCCGGAAGATATCGGCCAGCATGGGAACGGTTGCGGGGTCAGGATCGGGGCGCATCGAGGGCCAGCCTTTCGGTCTGCACTGGCCAGCAATTTCGGCCTGCGACGGCCCGGAACGCAAGGAAAGACTTGGAAAAGTCAGGCTTTCGAAAAGTTACGTTAACGCCACACATTAAAGCTCATTCAAAATCGATCATCACGAGGTCAGGCTATGACGACCTCAAGCCCTGCGGTACGCAATTCCCGGATGACGGAGGGCGAGGCGCCCTGATCGGTGATGAGCATGTCCGCCTCGAGAAGCCCGGCGATCTTGGCCGTCGCCACGTGTTTCAGCTTGGAATGATCGGCCAGGAACACGACCCGGCTCGCCGCGGCGATCATCTGGCGCTTGATCTCTGCCTCGTGCCAGTTGCTGTTGGTGAAGCCCTTCTCGGTGTCCACGCCCGCGCAGCTGAGGAACGCGACGTCGGCGTTGATCCGGTCCAGCAGCAGCGTGCCGAACGGGGAAACCAGAGAGTTCAGCTTCGGACGCACCGTGCCGCCGGTCACGATCACGGTCACATTCGGGCGCGCCGAAAGTTCGGTGGCGATATCCAGGGAATTGGTCACGACAGCCAGATCAGTCAGCTTGTCCGGCAGGACGAGCGCCAGCGCCGCGATGGTGGACCCGGTGTCCATGATGATCGTCTCGCCGTCCCTGATCATATCGGCGGCAATGGCGGCGATCGCATTCTTCTCCGCGCCCCGCATGGACGCGTTCAGATCGACGGGTCGTTCGTAGCGGCTGGGCCGCATCGCGATCGCGCCGCCTCGCACCCGGCGCAGAATCTGCGCCCGTTCGAGATACAGCAGGTCAGTCCGGATCGTGACGGAGGAGACGGCAAGCCGCTCGCTCAGGTTCTGCACGTCGACACGGCCATCGGCGGCCAGAATTTCCACCATGATGCGATGTCTTGCCATAGCTTTCAATGTGGACAAGGAGAAAACCTTTTCGGGATTGACTCTGTGGCAGTGATTGTCAGGTTAGCGAAAATTCCAGACAGGCACACCTGCGTATCGGCCACCCTGTCCTCCAAATTATAACAGCCCGAGGTCTCATGCCACGTCCCATGCCTTCTGTCATCGCAGCACTTCAGTTCCCACCGTTTCGTGGGCGGGACGTGATGCCTATGTCTTGGTACGAAGATTTCCTCCTGACCAATGCCGAAGCCTTCGTGTCCGGTGGGATCCGCGCGATCAAGATCCAGGACGAGACTCGCGAAGAGGGTGGTGCATCGCCGCGCACCGTGGCGCGGATGTCGGCATTGGGACGGGTGTTTCGGCAAGCCTATCCCGACGTTGTACTTGGGATCATCGTGCAGGCGCATGATGCGATTTCCCCGCTGTCCATTGCGGATGCGAGCGGTGCGGATTTTGTTCGGCTGAAGGTGTTTGTCGGCACATCGGTCAATGCAGAGGGAATGCGCAACGCCTTATCCGTGCAAGCAACCTCTTATCGCGAGGCAATAGATCGCTCCGATATAGCGATCTTGGCCGATGTGCATGATCGCACCAGCATCGCCCTCTCGCCGGTTGATGATGCAGCTGCAGCGGATTGGGCGCAAAAAGCAGGTGCAGATGCCATCGTGCTGACCGGGAGTTCGTTTGGGGACAGTTGCCACAGAGTGAAACAAGCCCGCGACGCGGGGGTCGCCTGTCCGATACTGATCGGCGGCGGAATAACCGAGGCGAATATTTCCGAAGGGCTGAGCCTTGCCGATGGTGTTGTGGTCAGTACGGCCTTGATGCGGGGCGATGCAGCTGCGGAAGACCTATTGCGCTGGGATGCACAGGCCATTCGGCGCCTGATGGACCGGGTCTCGGGAAACTGATCTAAGGGCACCTCGATTTTTGACTGTTTTCGTGTCCGCACGGCGGCGCGCGGAGCCTGAAGCGGGAGGAAAACCGTCGGCTGACGGTATTTCGATTGCGGAGTGCCGATACGGTGCGTCTCTCAGGCTCGGGTTTTCCTGCGGCCCTGCGGCGCGGCCTGATCTGCCTGATCGCTGGGTTCTTCGTCACGCCGGATATGGGTTGATGCGGCGCAACTGGCCAAGGCGGCGCATGTTGTAGACAAGGTTCTTCATCCCGATCTTGGCCTTCGCCCGCACCAGGCCGATGGTGCGCACCAGGGTGCCGCCCATGTCGTTGGTCTGCGCACCGAAGATGTGTTCGATACGGACTCGCATGGTGGATTTGGTCCGGTTGCTGCCCTTGGCCTGCTGGGTCAGCGGCTTGCCCCGCTTGCCCTTGCGGTGGATGTGGCTTTTCATCTCGAGCGCACGCAGCTTGGCCTCCATCTCCTCTGACCGGTAGG
>JBBSVE010000050.1:0-19391 GCA_038233815.1 Rhodobacterales bacterium | reverse complement strand
TTCGTCGCGGGCTTCATCGGATCGCCGCCGATGAACCTGATCGCGGGGGCCGTGAAGGACGCCACCTTCCGGGCCGACGGCATCAGCGTCCCCCTGCCCCCGGGCCTCGCGCGCGACCGGGACGGCGTGACGTTGGGCATCCGGCCGGAGAATATCGTCGTGACCACCGGCACGGACGGGAATGCCACCGGCAAGGTCTATTCGTTCGAGATGACCGGCGAGGCGGTGCTTGCCACCATTGACGTCGGGCGGGCGCGGATATGCGCGCGGGGCGACCGTCGCCTGCGCGCCGAACTGGGCCAGCCTCTGTCCTTCCGAATCGACCCGGCGGCGTGTCACCTCTTCGACACGAAATCCGGCCAGCGGATCGTGCCCGCGCGGTCCTGACCGCCCGCGCGGCTCAGCCTAGCCGGGCGGAGCCGCGCCGCACCAGACGGCCCGCGACGCGCTCCGTGACCTCGGGCGCCAGCGGGTCGTCGATTCGCCGCAGCAGCAACTCCACCGCACGCGCGGCCATCTCTGCCCCCGATTGCGCAACAGTCACGAGGTCGTAGGACGGGCGCCCCGCCTCCTCCACATCGTCGAAACCCGCGACGGACACGTCCCCGGGCACCCGCCAGCCCAGATCGTAGCGGCAGGCGTCCATCACCCCCATCGCGAGCTGATCGTTGGCGCAGAACACCGCATCGGGGCGCGCGCCATCCCGCACCGCGTCCAGAAACACCGCCCGCCCGCTGGTGTAGGAGAAGTTACCCGCGACGGTCCGCACCTCCGCCCCGCCAAGTTCTGCCAGACGGGCCGTGAAGCCGTCGATCCGCGCCCGGCTGACCGGCGCGCCGACCGGTCCGCCGATGCAGAGGATGCGTCGGTGCCCTGCGGCGTGGAACGCCTCCGCCATCGCACGGCTGCTGCCCGCGTGGTCGGTGCCGATGCAGTCGACCCACGGCGCCGCGACATTGCGGTTGAAGAACACCAGTGCCAGACCCCGGCGCACGAACCGCTCCACGTCGCGCGGGTCCATCAGTGCGCAGGAGATCAGCCCGTCCAGCGGATATTCCAGCGCCTGCTGGAGGATGTCGCCGACAGTGTCATCTGTCTCCACGATCAGCAGAAGGATGCCGAAGCCATGGTCGCGCAGCGCGGCGCTCAGCGTGAAGACCAGTTCGGGATTGTTCCTGATGGTGAATTTGGTGGCGATCACGCCCACCATGTTCGACCGTCGCGTTATGAGAGAGCGGGCCAGCGCGTTCCGGTTGTAGCCCAACTCCTCGGCCACGCGCAGGACCGCGTCGCGGGTGACCTTGGAGATGCCGCCATCGGGGCGAAAGCAGCGCGAGACGGTGGATTGTGACACGCCGGCCGCGCGGGCCACGTCGTAGGACGTGACGCGCCGCGTCACGCCACCGTCTCCGCCGCCCGGCGTCAGTAGCCGCTCCCGCCCCGGTCCGCCACGCCCGGCCCCTTTTCGCGCGCTGCGGCCACCGCCTGACGCGCAGCGGCGCCGAGGAGGTTCGCGTCGTTTCCGGGCGTCACCATCAGGAACCCCTGCGCGATCCGGTCCGCCGCCGCCGGGCCGGAGGAGCAGAACACCCCCGCCGCCTTGCCCGCCGCCTTGCAGGCCGCCACGATGCGCGCGATGGCCTCCTTCACCTCCGGCTCGTCCGACTCAGCGCGGGGCGCCTTGCCCAGCGCGAGGCAGAGGTCGTTCGGCCCGACATAGATCCCGTCGAGCCCCTCCGTCGCGACGATCGCCTCAAGGTTCTCCAGCCCCTCGGCGGTCTCGATCATGGCAAGCGTCGCGATCTCCTCGTTGGCATGGGCGAAATAGTCCGGCCCGCCATAGAGCAGCCCGCGCGCGGGTCCGAAGGAGCGGTTGCCGACCGGCGGATAGCGGCAAGCATCGACGAAACGCCTTGCCTCCTCCGGCGTCGAAACCATCGGGCAGATGATCCCGTAGGCCCCGGCATCGAGCAGCCGCATGACCGACGGCGGATCGTTCGACGTGACCCGCGCGAACGGCACCGCCGGGGTCGCGGACAGCGCCTGCAGCATGGCCAGCGTGGCATCGAAGCCCATCATGCCGTGTTGTGTGTCCACGGTCACGGCATCGAAACCGGACTGGCCCATCACCTCGGCCGAATAGCCCGACGGGATGGCGAGCCAACCGTTCACGACCGCGCGTCCCTCGCGCCAGGCCTGTTTCACCGGATTGCGGCGCATCGCTTTCTCCCCCTTGCGGCTTCTGAAATGAAGCGATGCCCTTGCGCGACGCACGGCCCGCCCATATCGTGCATTCGAATGCACCTTCATCGGACTGTCAACCGATGGTGCCGCCGGAGGGATTGGCAATGAGCCCGGATGACCCGCTCGCGGATCTCGACCCGCAAGCCTACGCGCCCTACCGCAATCCGCGCGACTACATCACCGGCTGGACCGACCGGATCTGGATCCAGCGCGGTCTGGGCCATATCCACGACCACTACGCCCCCGATGTGAAGGTCCATACCGCTTACGGTGAGACTTACGGGATGGACAGCGTCATCTCCAACTCGCTCCAGAAGATGGTGGCGTTCCCGAACCGGGGCGGCGGGCATGACGACGTGGTCTGGGAAAGCCGGGGGCGCGGCGGCTTCATCTCCTCGCACCGGGTGTTCAACAACGCGACCCATGCCGGGCACTGGACCTACGGGCCGCCGACGGGCCGAGACTGGGTGAACCGGGGCGTCGCCCATTGTCTGGTCCAAGACAACCTCGTGACCGAGGAATGGGTGATCCGGGACGAGTTTGCAGTGCTTCAGGATCTGGGGATGGACCCCTATGCCGTGGGGGCGGACCTTGCGCTCCGCTCGCCGGTGCTCGGCCGCGCGATGGAGGACGGATCGAAGGCCGCGGCCTTCGCGGGGCGGATCGAAGATGTCCTGTCCACCGGAATTTCCGGTCCACGCCCCGACCGGGCCCGCGCGGAGTGCGAGACGGTGCTCTCGATGTTCGATCGGGTCTGGAACGGCAAGTTCTTTGACGAAGTTTCCAAACATTGTGCAGAGACCATTGTCTGCCAGACCGTGCGCCTGCGCCGCGTCATGGGCATCAACGCCTACCAGATGGAGACGATGGCGCTTTTGTCGATGATCCCCGACGGGCGGCTGGAGGTGCGCGACATCTGCGCCCACGATTCGCCCGATCTGGGCCTGCGTGTGGCCACGATCTGGCTGCTGCGCGGCAGCTATTCCGGGGCGCCGGTGCACGGACCCGCGAACGGTGCGCCGCTCGACATCCTCGGTTCCAGCCATTTCGAGTTCCGCGATGGAAAGATCATCCGCGAATGGCGCATCTACGACGAAATCGCGATCATCGCGCAGATCCGGCGGGCCGAACTGGCGGGCTGACGGGACATGCACCATAACGGGAGAGAGATGCTATGAAGGACGACATGACGGGGTCCGACGCGACGGTCCTGACCCAAGCGGAGGCGCGCAAGCGGCTGGTGAACCGGTCCGACATGGTGGCCGAGCGTGTGGCCTTCATCGACTGCAAGATGCCGGGGTCCGACCGGAAGGAGAACTACTCCCTCATCGGGCCCGGCGTCACGCAGTCGAAGGAGCAGAAGGTCGCGCTGAGCGAGCCGCACGGCTTCAGCCTCGGCGTGGCGGCGATGCCGCCGGGGACGACGAACAACCTCCACGTCCATTACACCGCCGAAGTGTTCATGATCTACAAGGGCACCTGGGTGTTCCGCTGGGGCGCGGACGGCAAGGACGGCGAGATCACCGGCCATGCGGGCGACATCGTGAGCCTGCCGACCTGGATCTTCCGCGGCTTTTCCAACGTGGGCGACGAGGATGGCTGGATCTTCACCGCACTTGGCGGCGACGATACCGGCGGGATCATCTGGCATCCGTCGATTTTGAAGGTCGCGGCCGAACACGGGCTCTACCTCACCCGCGACAACATGATGGTGGATACCACGCAGGGTGAGCCGAAGCCCGCCGAGGACGAGTTGCTGGAGGTGATCGACGACGCCTCCATCGCCGAGTTCCGCAAATATTCGGTCGCGGACATGACACGGCGGCTGGTGCTGGCCAAGGACCGCGCGTGGTCGGGGCGGGCGCTGCTCGACTCGACGCTGCCGGGTCACGGGGCGGAGGTGGCGTCTGTGATCGGCAACGGCATCACGCAGGACCATGATCAGGCCACACCCATCGCGGAGCCGCACGGTCTTTCCATCGACTGGCTCCGCGTGCCGGCGGGCGGCATGGTCGGCCGCCACCGGCTGGCGGAAAAGCAGGTGCTTATCGTCTTTTCCGGCGGTGTCGAGGTTGCGCTGGACGGGCCCGACGGTCCGATCACCGTCGCGGTGGAGCCGCAGTGCCTCTATTCCTTCCCGCCCGGAACATGGCGGGAAATCCGGTCGCAGGCGGGCGCCGAGGTGGTGCTGATGACCGCGGGCGACCACCGCAAGGCGATCGAGTGGAGCGCGGAGATCGTGCGCGAGGCGGGCAGGCAGGGTCTCGGCATCGACCACAACGGCTATGTGGCGAAGCTGGCGCTCCTGCCGCGCGCGCGGCGGATGGCGGTCGCCGACTGATCGTCAGTCGTCCCACTGAACGTCGAAACGGTCCACGATTCTGCGGACCGTTTCCGGCGTAAGCGCCCGCGCAAACATGCCGCGGGTCAGGAGCACCAGCCGTGCCGTGGCCTCCAGCTCCTCGATCGCGGCGACCGCGGCCTCCGCGTCGCGGCCTGCGACGACGGGTCCATGAGCCGCCAGCATCACCGCGGACCGGCGACCGGCCAGCCCCCGCACCGCATCGCCCATCGCAGGATCGCCCGGAACGAACACCGGCAAAAGCGCCACGCGACCAAGCTGCATCACCGCGTAAGGCGTAAGCGGCGGCAGGAAATCCTCCGCATCGGCGTCCGGCAGCAAAGACAATGCCACCGCATGCGCGCTATGGAGATGCACCACCGCCCCCGTCGTGCCCCGCGTGTCGTAGAAGGCGGAATGGAGCGGCATCTCCTTCGTCGGGGGATCGCCGTCGATCAGCCGCCCCGCCGCGTCGAGGCGGGAGAGCCGTGCCGGATCGAGTCGCCCGAAGACCGATCCGGTCGGCGTGACCAGCAGCCCCCCGTCCTCGGTCCGCGCGCTGAGATTGCCGGTCGAGCCATGCGTATAGCCGCGCGCGTAAAGCGAGGCCGCGAGCGTGCAGAGCGTTTCGCGCAGCCGCGCCTCGGCGCTCACGCGTCGCCCCCGATGATGCGCGCGGCCTTGGCGAAGAAGTCCGGCGCGCCGAAATTGCCGGATTTCAGCGCGAGGCCGAGCCTTTTGCCATGGCGCAGGACGGCGACCGCCGGGACGCCGGGGTCGATCATCGGCCCGATCTCCAGCACCCGCGCCTCCAGTGTCGCGACGACGGCACCCGAGGTCTCGCCCCCCGCGCTGATTATACGGACAATACCGCGGTCGGCGAGCGCCGTGGCCAGCGCCGCGAACAGCCCCTCCACCGCCGCGGCGGACGCGGCGGCCCCGGGGCGGCCTTGGATGGCCGCGACGACCGACGGATCGCCGGAGGTGGCGAGCAAAGGCACGCCGCCTTGCGCGCAGGCCCAGTCAGCAAGCTCCGCCGCGACTGCGGAGGCATCATCGCGGGCGATCAGCGCATCCACGTCGATCCGGCGCAGCGGATGGCCCTCCGCCTCGTGCGCCGCGATCTGCGCCCGCGTTGCGGCGGAGCATGACCCCGACAGCGCCACCGCCGGGCCCGTCACCGGCGTCCAGTCCGAGGCGTGCCCGCCGGCCCCCAGCAACGCAGGCAGCCCGATGGCCAGCCCCGCCCCGCAGACCGCAAGCGGCATCCCGCCCCCGACCATCGCCTGCCCCAGCACGCGCAGATCCTCGTCCCGCACCGCATCGCAGATCACCAGCCTGCGCCCCTGCGCCATCAGCACCGCGCGCACCGCATCCGCGCCCGCCGCAACGGTGTCGAGCGTCACGAGCCCCACCGCGCCCCGAGTCTGCCGTCCGAGCCACCGCACGAGGTTCGGATCGGTCATAGGCGTCAGCGGATGCCGCTCCAGCCCGCTTTCGCTGAGCAGCGCATCGCCCACGAAGAGATGCCCGCGATAGACGGTGCGTCCGGTCGCCGGGAACGCCGGTGTAACGATCACCGGCGCGTCGCCCCCTAACGCATCCATCAGCGCCTCCGCCACCGGGCCGATATTGCCTTCGGGCGTCGAATCGAAGGTGGAGCAGATCTTGAACAGAATCCGCTCCGCCCCCTGCGCGCGCAGCCATTCCAGCGCGTGCAGGGATTGCGCCACCGCCTCCGCCACGGGGAGCGAGCGGGACTTCAGCGCGATGACTCCCGCCTCGACCCCGGGTGCCGCCGCCTCAACGGGGGTGCCCACATAGAGCACGGTCCGCATCCCCTCGCCCCGCGCGCCTGACAGCATCAGAGCGATGTCCGACGATCCGGTGAAATCGTCGCCGATGACCCCGAGCTTCACGGGCGCGACCTGACGGCATCGGGCATGGATCGGCGTCTCCTCATGCTTGACCAACGGCCTGCGCCGTGCATTGGTGTCCATTTTGACCGGGCGCGGATGCCGTCGCAAGCCCCGGCCCGGTCATGTCGGACCGCTCATCCGCACCGCGAGAAGCCGCAAGTGGCGCAGGTCTGGCAACCTTCCACCATCCGCGTGTCGAAGCTGCCGCAGGAGGGGCACGGCGCGCCGCGGGGTGGGGGGCTTGCAGGCTCCGCCTCCGGGTCGGACTTGAGGCCCATGCCTTCGCCCGCGATGACGTTGGTGGCGATGAGATGACGCTCGATCACGCCGCCGATGGCCGCGAGGATCGAGGGGATGTAGCGACCCTCCACCCACGCGCCGCCGCGCGGGTCGAACACGGCCTTCAGCTCCTCCACCACGAAGCTCACGTCGCCGCCGCGCCGGAACACCGCGGAGATCATCCGCGTCAGCGCCACCGTCCAGGCGAAATGCTCCATGTTCTTGGAGTTGATGAAGACCTCGAACGGGCGGCGGTGACCCGCGATGATAATATCGTTGACGGTAATGTAGAGCGCATGTTCCGACCCCGGCCATTTCAGCTTGTAGGTCGCCCCGTCAAGCTCGGTCGGCCGGGCGAGGGGCTCGGAAAGCCGGACAACGCCGTCCTCCTCCCCGCGGGGCGGCGCGGGTATCGCGACCGGGTCGCTGACGCTCAGCACGCTGCCGGTGACCGCGTTGGGGCGGTAGGTCGTGCAGCCTTTGCAGCCCTGATCCCACGCGGCCATGTAGACCTCTCGGAAGTCGTCGAAGGAGATGTCCTCGGGGCAGTTGATCGTCTTGGAGATGGAGGAATCGACCCAACGCTGTGCCGCTGCCTGCATCCTGACGTGATCGAGCGGCGCAAGCGTCTGCGCGTTCACGAAATGCGCCGGCAGGGGCGCATCGCCGTGGATCTCGCGCCAGAGGCGGACGGCGTGGTCCACGACCTCCTCCTCGGTGCGCGTACCGTCCTTTTGCAGCACCTTGCGGGTGTATGCGTAGGCAAAGACCGGCTCGATCCCCGAACTCACGTTGCCGGCCAGAAGGCTGATCGTCCCCGTCGGCGCCACGGAGGTCAGGAGCGCGTTGCGGATCCCGTGGGCGCGCACAGCGTCCCGGACATCTTCGTCCATTCCGCGCATGGTGCCGGAGGCGAGATAACCCTCCGCCTCGAACAGCGGAAACGCACCCTTTTCCTTCGCGAGATCCACCGAGGAGAGATAGGCCGCCCGCGCGATGGCATGCATCCAGGCTTGCGTCGCGGCCGCCGCCTCCTCCGACCCGTAGCGCAGCCCGACCATCAGGAGCGCGTCGGCGAGCCCCGTCACGCCAAGCCCGATCCGGCGCTTGGCGCGCGCCTCCTCGGCTTGCTGGGGCAGCGGAAAGCGGCTTGCATCGACCACGTTGTCCATCATCCGCACGGCGACGGCCACGAGGTCGCGCAGCGCCGCGAGGTCCAGCTCTGCCGCGTCCGAGAATGGCGCCGTGACCAGCGCGGCAAGGTTGACCGACCCCAGCAGGCAGGCGCCGTAGGGCGGCAGGGGCTGCTCGCCGCAGGGGTTGGTGGCGGCGATCGTCTCGCAATAGCGCAGGTTGTTCGCGTCATTGATCCGGTCGATGAAGATCACGCCCGGCTCGGCGAAATCGAACGTGCTCTGCATCACTTTGGTCCAGAGATCGCGCGCCCTGACCGTCCGCCAGACCCGGTCGCCGAAGCGCAGGTCCCACGGCGCGTCGGCCTTCACGGCCGCCATGAACGGGTCCGTCACCAGCACCGAAAGGTTGAACATCCGAAGCCGCGTCGCATCCTTCTTGGCATCGATGAACGCCTCGATATCGGGATGGTCGCACCGCATCACCGCCATCATCGCGCCACGTCGGGATCCTGCCGACATGATCGTGCGGCACATCGCATCCCACACGTCCATGAAGCTGAGTGGCCCAGAGGCATCGGCGGCAACACCCTTTACCTCTGCCCCGCGCGGCCGGATGGTGGAGAAGTCGTAGCCGATCCCGCCGCCCTGCTGCATCGTCAATGCGGCTTCGCGCAGCGCGTTGAAGATGCCGCCCATGTCGTCGGGCACGGTGCCCATCACGAAACAGTTGAAGAGCGTGACCGACCGGCCCGTGCCCGCCCCCGCGATGATCCGCCCGGCGGGGAGGAAGCGAAAGCCGTCGAGGGCGCCGTAGAACCGGTCCTCCCACGCGGCGGGGTCGGCCTCCACTGCCGCAAGCGCGCGGGCGATCCGGCGCCATGTATCCTCGACCGATCCGTCGAGCGGTGTGCCGTCGGCATCCTTCAGCCGGTATTTCATATCCCAGATCGCTTCGGCGATGGGGGCTGCGAATGCGGACATTGGCGGAGTTCCTCGTGGCGCGGCCCTGCAAGGCGTGGGGCCCATCGCGGGCGGATCCACAAGATACGCCCGCCCCGCCCCGAAATCAAACCCGTGTCCCCGTTGCGATCCGCCCTTGCGGCGCCCCCGATCCGGGTTAACTTCTGCACCGGGCGGACCCGCCGCCCCTGTCGAGAGGTCGCGTGCCCGGTCCCGTCAACATCCTGAAGCTGTCCGTCGGCTCCGAGACGGTAGAGGATCTGGCCCAGTGGCAGATCGGCCAGCGCCATCGCTGGCCGGAGGGCCGGGCGGTCCACGTCACCCGCATGTGGCCGAAGCGGGAGGCCGAGATTGTGGCGGGCGGCTCGATCTACTGGGTCATCAAGGGTCTCGTCCTCGCCCGCCAGCGCATCCTGGGGCTGGAGGAGCGGATCGGCGCCGACGGCATCCGCCGCTGCGCGTTCCTGCTCGACCCGGCACTGGTCCGCACCGATCCGGCCCCGCGACGCCCGTTTCAGGGCTGGCGCTATCTGGAGCCGGAACAGAGCCCCCGCGACCTGCCCCCCGGACGGGACCGCGAGGCCGCACTACCGCCCGAGCTTGCCCGCGCGCTGGCTGACATCGGCCTGCGCTGATGCCGGACCCGGTCAGACGTCCGGCATGCCCACCCCGAGCCGGTCGCACAGCCCTTGCAGCACCTCGCGCGCGCCGTCCCAGTCCGCCATCCGCGCGGCAAAAAGCGTGGCCTCGCTCCTGTGCATAACGCCGTCGGCGAGCACGCGCAGATGGTTCGCCCGCAATGTCTCGCCCGAGGAAGTGATGTCGGCCACCGCCTCCGCCGTTCCGTTATTCACGCTGCCCTCGGTGGCGCCCTGACTGTCCACCAACAGATAATCCGCGACCCCCGCGCCGGTCAGGAACTCCCGCACCAGCCGGTGATATTTCGTGGCGATTCTTAGCCGGTGGCCGTGCGTTGTGCGAAACGCCCCCGCCACGGCGTCGAGATCGTCCAGCGTCTCCACATCGACCCAGGCGTCTGGCACGGCAAGCACCAGATCGGCGCGCCCGAAGCCCAGACCCGCGACCTGCGCCACCTGCGCGGACCAGTCCGCCAGCCCGTCGCGCACCAGATCGGAGCCGGTGACGCCCAGATGGATCCGCCCCGCCGCCAGTTCGCGCGGGATCTCGGCCGCCGACAGCAGCACCAGTGCCACCCCATCCACGCCCGCCACAGCACCGGAATAGTCACGCTCCGCCCCGGTCCGCGCCATGGAGAGGCCGCGCGCGCCGAACCAGTCGAAGGTCCGCTCCATCAGCCGCCCCTTCGACGGCACCCCGATGCGCAGCATCATGGCATCCCCCGCGCGGCCACGACCCGGTCCGGGCGGATGACCCCCCCCACCGCCGGGATCGACCGCCCCGCCCCCAGCCGCGAGGTCAGCGCGTCATAGCGCCCGCCGGTGGAGATCGGCGGGCCGTCTCCCCCCCCCAGACCCGCCCGCGCGTGGAAACTGAAGACGAACCCGTCGTAATATTCGAGGCTGGAGCGTCCGTGGCTCGCCGCGAACGGCAGCGCCGCGACGTCGACCCCGCGCGAGGCAAGCGCCTCCAGCCGGGCGGCGAAGCGGTCGACGGCCGGGCCGATCGCGGGCAGCATCGGCGCGATCCCCCGCAGATGCGCCAGTGCCGCCTCCGCCGGTGCCTCCAGCGTCAGAAGATCGTAGAGCAACGCGGCCTCCGGTGCGGCCAGCGCGGGCGTTGCCGCATCCTCCGCAATGGCGCGCGCGCGGTCCTCGATTTCCCCGGCACTGCGCAGGCCGATCACCGGACCCGCCGCCGCGATCAGCGCCGCCGTCGCACCCCCCGCGAGCCGGTGGATCAAAGCCGCGCGCTCCGCCGTCACCCGGACCCGGCCGGAAAAGCGGTCAAGCAGCGCACGGAACCGGCGCGGCCGCCAGACATGGCGCAGGAGGGAAGCCTTGCGCGGCTCCGAAGTCGAAAGCCCCTGCACCGCCGCCGTCAGAATGCCGATATCCCCGGTTGCGGGGCGCGGCGAGAGACCGCCCAAAAGATCCGCGAACAGCGCGTAGACCTCGGCATCCGCGGCCTCGGGGCGGTCACGGTCGAAAAGCTCGAACCCCGCCTGCAGATATTCCGACGGGCGCGGGCGCAGATGGTCCTGTTTGCGGAATACCGGGCCGAGATAGCAATAGCGCGCCGGGTCCGCGCCATGCGCCATGTGCGCCTGCACGACCGGCACGGTAAAATCGGGGCGCAGCATAAGCTCGCCGCGCAGCGGGTCGCGCGTGACATAGGCGCGCGCGCGAATATCCTCGCCGTAGAGGTCGAGGAGCGTGTCGGCGGGCAGCAGCACGTCCGCCTCCACCGGCAGCGCGCCGGCGGCACGGAAGGCGGCGAACAGCCGCTCGCCCTCCGCCCGGATGGCGTCGCGCTTCATAGGGCCAAGCGGCGAAAGCGATTAAGCTGCTGCACGGTCAGCCCTGATGATTTCAGGCACTCCAGGTTCATTCGGAAATTGTTTTCTGGGAATGGTTGGGAGTTGTGCCGAGCATGGCCTTTACTCCAACCACCAAATTCTCGCGATCAATCGAGAGTTGGGCGGGCCGATCCTTCCACTCCTCCAGCGTCGCGCTCTGTGCGATCTTCGCGCCGAGGATCAGATTCTTGAGGATGACCTTGCCCTCCGCCGCCTCCTCCGCGCCCTGAATGATGGCGATGGGCGCGCCGCGCTTGTCGGCATATTTGAGCTGGTTGCCGAAGTTCTTCGGGTTGCCGAGATAGACCTCGGCACGAATGCCCGCTGCCCGCAACTCCCCCGCCATCGCCATGTAATCCGCCATTCGCTCGCGGTCCATCACGGTGACGACGACCGGCCCCTGCGCCGGAGCCACCGCCCTGCCCTTTGCCGCGAGTGCTGCGAGCAGGCGGTCCACGCCGATGGAAACCCCCGTCGCAGGCACGCTCTGCCCGGTGAACCGCTTGACGAGATCGTCATACCGCCCGCCCCCGGCGACGGAGCCGAACTGCCGCTTGCGGCCCTTCTCGTCGATGATATCGAACGTGAGTTCTGCTTCAAAAACCGGACCGGTGTAGTAGCCGAGACCACGGACGACGGAGGGGTCGATGATAATGCGGTCGGGGCCGTAGCCTTGGGCACCTAGAAAGAAGCATAGCTCCTCGAGCTCTTTTATCCCTTCTTGTCCAACATCCGAAGATCCAACGGCATCGCGGAGGTTGCCCAAAGTCACGGCTGTCGTTTCTGCCTTGGCGGTTAAAAAATCTAATACTGGTTCGACTTGCCATTCGAATAGTTCGACGCCTTTAATAAATGCGCCCGAAGAATCCGTGCGTCCGGTTGTCAGTAATTCGCGCACTCCTTCAGCGCCTACCTTATCGAATTTATCCAATGTCCGGAGTACATTTTGTGCTCGTTCGATATTCAGGGCGGCAAGGTCGCGCATGGCTTGATCGACCGCCGTTTTTATACTTTTTCCTGAATTTTCCCCTTGGTCAAACAATCCCATTTTATCAAGGACACCGTTCAGCACCTTCCGGTTATTTACCCGCACCTCGTAATTGCCACGTTCGATCCCCGCCGCCTCGATCGCATCACAAAGCATCATGCAGATCTCCGCGTCCGCCGCGACGGACGGGGCGCCGACCGTATCGGCGTCGCATTGGGTGAACTGGCGGAAGCGGCCCGGACCGGGCTTTTCGTTCCTCCAGACAGGACCCATGGCGTAACGGCGGTAGGGGCTGGGGAGGTCGTTTCGGTATTGTGCTGCCACGCGGGCGAGGGGGGCGGTCAGGTCGTAGCGAAGCGCCAGCCAGTCGCCATCCTCAGCCCAGGCAAAGACGCCCTCGTTCGGGCGGTCCACGTCGGGGAGGAACTTGCCCAGCGCCTCGACCGTCTCCACCGCGCTCGTCTCCAGCGGGTCGAAGCCGTAGCGCTCGTAGACCTCGGCGATGCGCGCCAGCATCTCGCGCCGGGCGATGACGTCCGCGCCGAAATCGTCGCGAAAGCCCTTGGGCGCTTCGGCGCGGGGCCGGCGCGGGGTCTTGTCCTTGGCCATGCCTGCACCCTTCCGTTCATGTGGCGGGGGGTGTAGCGGATGGTCCGGCAAGCGGCAAGGATGGACAGGGTGGACCGGACACAGGCGCTGGAGGAACAGGTCGCGCATCTTATCCGAACGGTGGAGGAGCTGTCGGACGTGATGGCGCGCCAAGCGAGAGAGATCGACGCGCTGATCCGCCGCGTGGCGCTGTTGACGGAGCGGACGGCGGGGCCGGACGGGGATGGCGCCACCTTCACAGATCAGCGGCCGCCGCACTGGTGAGCTTCCCCTCCGGCGGTGGGATGCCTAGATTGGCCGGATGAGCGCCCCCAGATTCGTCCATCTCCGCACCCACACCGAATATTCGCTTCTCGAGGGTGCAATCCCGCTGAAGACGCTGATCGGGCTCTGTCAGGCGCAGTCCCTGCCGGCCGTCGCGGTGACCGACACCAACAACATGTTCGGCGCACTGGAGTTTTCGGTGCTGGCGGCGGGTGCGGGGATACAGCCCATCGTCGGCTGCCAGATCTCGGTCGACTACGACCCCGTGGCACCGGGGGAGCGGGCGCGGGCGCCGGCGCCTCTCGTCCTCCTGGCGCAGGATGCCTCGGGCTACGCGAGTCTGCTGAAGCTGAACTCCTGCCTCTATATCGGCAAGGCGGCGCAATTGCCGCAGGTCACGGTGGAGGAGTTGCGCCTGCATGCGGGCGGGCTGATCTGCCTGACCGGCGGGCCGGAGGGGCCGGTGGGGCGGCTCTTGCAGACGGCTCAGGGCACCAAGGCCCGCGCGCTGATGGAGCGGCTGGCGGCGATCTATCCCGACAGGCTCTATGTGGAGCTGCAACGCCATCCCGGCCCCGGCGGTCAGGCAATGGAGGCCGAGCGCGCGACCGAGGCCGGGCTGGTCGGCATGGCCTATGCAATGGCCTTGCCAATGGTCGCCACGAACGACGCCTACTTCCCCAAGACGGAGATGTATGAGGCGCATGACGCGCTCCTCTGCATCGCGGAGGGTGCTTATGTCGATCAGATCCAGCCGCGCCGCCGCTTGACGCCGCAGCACTATTTCAAATCCGAGGCGGAGATGGCGGCGCTGTTCGCCGATCTGCCCGAGGCGCTGGAGAACACGGTCGAGATCGCCCGCCGCTGCGCCTTCAGGGTGCCGAAACACGCGCCCATCCTGCCGAAGTTCGCCGATGACGAGGTGGAGGAACTGCGCCGTCAGGCCATCGCGGGACTTGAGGCGCGACTCGCCGTCATCCCCCATTCCACGACACCGGATGCCTACCGTGCGCGGCTCGATTTCGAGCTTGGCGTGATCGAGGCGATGGGATTTCCGGGTTATTTCCTGATCGTCGCGGATTTCATCCAGTGGGCGAAGAAGAAAGGCATCCCCGTCGGCCCCGGTCGGGGTTCGGGCGCGGGCAGCCTCGTGGCCTATGCGCTGACGATCACCGATCTCGATCCCTTGCGCTACGGTCTGCTGTTCGAGCGGTTCCTGAATCCCGAGCGGGTGTCGATGCCCGACTTCGACATCGACTTCTGCATGGACCGGCGCGAGGAGGTGATCCGCTACGTCCAGGAAAAATACGGCCGCGACCGGGTGGGGCAGATCATCACCTTCGGCGCTTTGCTCTCGAAGGCTGCGGTGCGCGACGTGGGCCGGGTGCTGCAGATGTCCTACATGCAGGTCGACCGGCTGTCCAAGATGATTCCGGTGGAGGGGGTGAAGCCCGTCTCCATCACCAAGGCGCTGGCCGATGAGCCGCGCCTGCGCGAGGCCGCGAAGGAGGAGGTGGTCGCGCGCCTGCTGAACTACGGCCAGCAGATCGAGGGGTTGCTCCGGAACGCCTCCACCCATGCGGCGGGCGTGGTGATCGGGGACCGGCCGCTCGATGCGCTAGTGCCGCTCTATCAGGATCCGCGCTCCGACATGCCGGCGACGCAGTTCAACATGAAATGGGTGGAAAGCGCGGGGCTGGTGAAGTTCGACTTTCTGGGCCTCAAGACGCTGACGGTGATCCAGAACGCGCTCGATCTTTTGCGTCTGCGCGGCGTCGACGTCGACATCGCGACGATTCCCATCGACGATGCTGCAACCTACGAACTTTACGCCTCCGCCAAGACGGTCGCCGTGTTTCAGGTCGAAAGCTCCGGCATGATGGACGCGCTGCGCCGCATGAAGCCCACCTGCATCGAGGATATCGTGGCGCTGGTGGCGCTTTACCGCCCCGGCCCGATGGAGAATATTCCCGCCTATTGCGAGGTGAAGAACGGGCTGCGCGATCTGGAGAGCATCCACCCCACCATCGATCCTATCCTGACGGAGACCCAAGGCATCATCGTCTATCAGGAACAGGTGATGCAGATCGCGCAGGTCATGGCGGGCTACAGCCTCGGCGGCGCGGACCTTTTGCGCCGCGCGATGGGCAAGAAGATCGCGGAGGAGATGGCCAAGGAGCGTCCGAAGTTCGTGGACGGCGCTGCGGCCACGCACGGGATCGACGCGAAGAAGGCGGGCGAGGTCTTCGACCTGCTGGAGAAATTCGCGAACTACGGCTTCAACAAGTCCCATGCGGCGGCCTATGCGGTGGTCAGCTACCAGACCGGCTGGCTCAAGGCGAACCACCCGGTCGAGTTCATGGCGGGCGTGATGAACTGCGACATCCACCTCACTGACAAGCTGGCGCTCTACAAGCGCGAGCTGGACCGGATGGGGATCGCCGTCGTCCCGCCGTGCGTGAACCGGTCGCTCGCCACCTTCTCGGTCCGCGACGGTGCGATCCGCTACGCGCTGGGTGCGCTGAAAAATGTGGGCGTGGAGGCGATGCGCCTGATCGTCACCGCGCGCGGGGACCGGCCGTTCGCCACGCTTTTCGACCTCGCGCGCCGCACCGACCTCAAGCGCATCGGCAAGCGCCCGCTGGAGATGCTGGCCCGCGCGGGCGCGTTCGACACGCTCGACGCGAACCGCGCGCGGGTGTTCGAGGCGCTGGACGCGCTCACCGCCTATTCCGCCACGATCCACGACGCCAAGGCCAGCAATCAGGTCTCGCTCTTCGGCGAGGCGGGGGCGGACGTGCCCGAGCCGCGCATCAGCAGCCGCGACGACTGGCTGCCGGTGGAGCGGCTGTCCAATGAGCATCAGGCGATCGGCTTCTATCTCTCGGGCCATCCGCTCGACGACTATATGACGACGCTCCGGCGGCGCGACGTGAAGACGCTGGCCGAGATCACGCGGCTGGCCGAACGCGGCCCGCTGGTGGCCAAGATCGCTGGCGCCGTGTCCGCGCGGCAGGAACGGAAGTCAGCGCGCGGCAACCGGTTCGCCTTCGTGCAACTCTCCGATCCAACCGGGCTCTACGAGGTTACCGTCTTCTCCGACACGCTGGAGAGTGCGCGCGACGTGCTGGAACCGGGGCAGAGCGTGGTTCTGACGGTGGAGGCAACGCTGGAGGGCGATACGCTGAAGCTGCTGGCGCGGGGCGCGCAGGCCATCGACGCGGCGGCGGCGGCGGCAGGCCAGACCGCGATGCGCATCCACATCGACCGGGCGGAGGCGGCGGCGTCGGTCGCCTCCCTGCTGGCGCGGCTGTCGGGCGCGGCGCGCGCGTCGGTCACGATCTGCGTGCCCGATGCGGAGGGGCGGGAGATCGACCTCGCCCTGCCTCACCCCTTTGCCGTGACGCCGCAGGCGCGGGGGGCGATCAAAGCCATCGGCGGCGTCGTCGCGATCGAGGATCTGTGACCCCGTCCATTGCGCGGCTTTTGGCCGAAACTGCTTCGGGCCGGGCCTGCCAACGGGGGCCTTGCCACAGCGCCCCCGCGCGGGTTTCATGACACGACCAACGAACGGGCCGTCCCGCTTTCCGCCGCATCGGGCGGGCGAGCCCTGCGCACCGAGGACGAGACCGCGGCAGGGTCCAACGATGGCGGCACTGCATTTCACCCTCAACGGAACGCCGGTGCATCTGCCCGACGTCGCCCCCACGCGCACACTTCTGGACTGGCTGCGCGAGGATCGGGGTCTCAAAGGCACCAAGGAAGGCTGCAACGAAGGCGATTGCGGCGCCTGCACGGTCATTGTCACGGATGCGCGGGGGCCCCGCGCGCTTAACGCCTGCATCCTGTTTATGCCACAACTGCACGGAACTGCCGTCCGCACGGTGGAGGGCATCGCGGGCCCCGACGGGACGCCGCATCCGGTGCAGACGGCGATGATCGCGCACCACGGCGCGCAATGCGGCTTTTGCACGCCGGGCTTCATCGCGACGATGGCATCCGGGCATCTGGAGGGCCGCACCGACCATGACGACCTGCTGGCGGGCAACCTCTGCCGCTGCACCGGCTACGCGCCGATCATCCGCGCCGCGAAAGCGGCCGAGAGCGCACCCGTGCCGGACTGGATGCACGACCACCCGGCGGAGGTTCCCGAGGCAAGCCCGTCCCTGCGCCCCACGACGGTCTCCGGTCTGGCACGGCTTTATGAGGCGCATCCGGATGCCACGCTGATCGCGGGGGCCACCGATGTCGGGCTCTGGGTCACGAAGCAGATGCGCGACCTTTCCCCGGTCATCTTCCTTGGCGGGGTGTCCGAACTGCGCACGATGCGCCGCGACGGGGACCGGTTGCACGTCGGCGCGGGCGTCACGATCGCGGATCTGCGGCGGGGGGTTGCGGCCGACCTGCCCTCCTTCGCGGAGCTTCTGCGTCGCTACGGGGGTGAGCAGGTGCGCAACGCGGCCACCATCGGCGGCAACATCGCCAATGGCTCGCCGATCGGGGACGGACCGCCCGCACTGATCGCCCTCGGCGCGACGCTGCACCTGCGGCGCGGGGACGAGATGCGCGACATGCCGCTGGAGGATTTCTTCCTCGACTACCGCAAACAGGACCGCCGGACGTCGGAATTCGTCACCGGGGTCAGCTTTCCGGCAACGGCGCCCGCCCTGCGCTGCTACAAGATCTCCAAGCGTTTCGATCAGGACATCTCCGCCGTCTGCGGCTGCTTCAACGTCAGGGTCGAGGATGGCCGCGTCGCGGAGGCCCGCGTGGCCTTCGGTGGCATGGCGGGCATTCCGAAGCGTGCGCGCCATGTCGAGGCGGCGCTGACCGGACAGCCATGGACCCGCGCCACGATGCTGGCGGCCGGCCCCGCGTTTGCGCAGGATTTCACCCCCCTGACCGACATGCGCGCCTCCGCCGGCTACCGGCTGAAGATCGCGCACAACCTCGGCGTGCGCTATGTCGAGGATCTGGCCGGAACCCCGGTCTCGGTGCTGGAGGTCCGCGCATGACCGTCGGTGCCCCGATCCCGCACGATGCGGCGGCCCTCCATGTCGCGGGTTCCGCGCGCTATGTCGATGACATTCCGCTGCCCGCCAACGCGCTGCACCTCGCCTTCGGCCTGTCGCGTGAGGCGCATGCCGGGATCACCGCGCTCGATCTGTCGGCCGTGCGGGCGGCGCCGGGGGTGGTGGCCGTGCTCTCGGCCGAGGATTTTGACGCGATGCCAGATTGCTCGCCGTCGGTGCAGGACGAGCCGCTCCTGGCACTGGGGGAGGTCCATTATGCGGGCCAGCCGGTGTTTCTGGTGATCGCGGAGAGCCATCTTGCCGCCCGCCGCGCAGCCCGGCTGGGGCGGATCGACTATGCCCCGAGGCCTGCGATCCTGACCGTGGACGAGGCGTTGGCGGCGGACAGCCGGTTCGAGGACGGCCCCGTGGTCTGGGCCAAGGGCGATGTGGAGCCGGCCATCGCCGCCGCCCAGCACCGCGCGGAAGGCGCGCTGGAGATCGGCGGGCAAGAGCATTTCTATCTCGAGGGACAGGTCGCCGCCGTCCTGCCGCAGGAGGGCGGCGACATGCTGGTCCATTCCTCCACCCAGCATCCAACCGAAGTGCAGCACAAGGTGGCCCATGCGCTGCACCTGCCGATGAGCGCGGTGCGCGTCGAGGTGCGCCGGATGGGCGGTGGGTTCGGCGGCAAGGAAAGTCAGGGCAACGCGCTGGCCGTCGCCTGTGCCGTCGCCGCGTCCCGCACCGGGCGGCCCTGCAAGATGCGCTACGATCGCGACGACGACATGATCATCACCGGAAAGCGGCACGATCTGCGGCTGGTCTGGCGCGCGGGATTCGACGGCGACGGGCGGATCCTGGGTGTCGCGTTCACGCATCTGTTCCGCTGTGGCTGGTCGCGTGATCTGTCGACACCGGTGGCCGACCGCGCAATGCTCCATGCCGACAATTGCTACCACCTGCCCGCCATCCGGATCGAGAGTCATCGTCTGCGCACCAACATGCAGAGCGCCACCGCCTTTCGCGGGTTCGGCGGGCCGCAGGGCATGATCGGGATCGAGGCGGTGATGGATCATGTGGCGCGCGTTCTTGGGCGCGACCCACTGGAAGTGCGGCGCGTCAATTTTTACGCCTCGCAC